>CAZJJR010000101.1:5152-17395 GCA_964546365.1 uncultured bacterium
GAGATGGGGGGATGGGGAGGTGGGGGAAAGAGATGCCAGATGATTCAACATTTGTTTGCCTGACTTTGGTATATCTCAATCCTCAACAAATTATTTTTTTCTCCGAACATGAATTAGCCCTGCCTTTTTAAGGGGGATGCGAGGGGGATCTAAAGGGGCTAAACTCATAACTAGCAACCTGCGTTACTTAAATAAGCGATCGCAAATCAAAACTCAAGATTGGGGTAGCGAATTAACTGTTGAAGTCGTTCGTAAAAAAATTTTTTCATTTATCCCTAAAAACTTCCTGCCTCCTGCTTGGGAACTCGATCTGATTGCCATTGGTAGAAAATAAAGGCTGTTTACACGAAGGACGACCGACACTCGCCAACCAGTCCAGAAACAGGTCAGATAGCAATGCGATCGCTCCACTGCCCCAAAGCATCATAAAATTAATTAAGTTAATTAGGGAACGAGCAAAAAATGGCTGACAGCAAACTGGCCTTAACTCATCCAATTTCAGCAGTCGAGATCGAAGTAAATCTGCCCGCTCTCGACCCAATATAATTCAACTCTGAGATTAATTTTTCAATCTAAAATAGATCGGCCTTAACTTTTCATAGTTCAATTAACAATATCTATTCTCTCTTACTATTAATGCACGCCCTATCAATTCCCACTTGGATCGTACATATTTCCAGCGTTATCGAATGGATTGCCGCTATTTGGTTCATTTCGCTTTACGCTGACGCGAGCGGCAACAGAGCATGGTATACTTTATCCTTCGCTATGTTACCCGCTTTAATCAGCGCTATGTGTGCCTGTACCTGGCACTTTTTCGATAATCCAGCATCCCTGGCATGGTTAGTTACCTTGCAAGCGGGGATGACGGTTTTAGGCAATTTTACTTTATGTGCATCTGCTTGGTGGATTTGGTATTCTGCTCGGTCTAGTAACAATACCGCATCAATGGAACAAAATAATTCAGGATCGATCGAAAAATAAAAGATGATTTCTAACGAAACTTTGTTTGCCTTATCTCTATTTCCTTACTTGGGATTTTTATGGTTTCTCACTCGTTCGGGAAAAGCACCGAAATTAGCATTAATCGGATTTTACATGACACTGGTGTTCGTTGCCGTTACCATTCCGGCAGGGATTTACGCCAAAATACACTACCAGGAGTCTTTAGCAAATGTAGATTGGCTGCACGGCAGTGCGGAAATATTTCTCACCCTGGCAAATATTTTAGTCGTGCTAGGCTTCAGGCAAGCGGTAATCTCAAGTAGGCGATCGCTCAAACAAACAATCCGATCGGAGTGATCGGGTGCATTTACATTCAATCACTCACTAGAGGGTTTACTTTATCAACATATTAATCACAACTTTAGTTAAGTTTTTTTACTTTTTAGATTCGCCCGGAAAATTGAAAAAGCGTTTAGGCTATTCAAAAGAGGGAACTTTCATCAACTTCCCTTTCAGACAAGTCAAAATGCGGAAATCTTAACGGTTCAGAAAACAAGGATATCATCCCTAAGATAGAAAATAGAAATATAACGTGCGCTACCGTTGTTACTATGATTTGTTGTATTAATCCCCATTGCCAACAACCCCTAAATCCTGTTGATGCAGAGTATTGCCAAAGCTGCGGTACGAAACTGGAACGACTGCTGAGAAACCGCTATCGAGTAATTCGTCCCCTCGGTCAGGGTGGATTTGGTAAAACATACTTAGCAGCAGATGAAGATATGCTGCAAACAAATTGCGTAATTAAGCAATTTTCCCCCCAAACCCAAGGAACGAAATCTTTAGAGAAGGCGGTATCTTTATTCAATCAAGAAGCAGTTAGGCTGCATCAACTGGGAGAACATCCCCAAATTCCTACCCTGTTAGCTTATTTCGAGCACGAGCAACACCTTTATTTAGTACAGCAATTTATAGAAGGTCAAAATTTATATCAAGAATTGCAACAACAAGGGCCATTTAACGAAGAGAAAATTAAGGAAATTTTATTGGGGTTGTTACCAGTTTTAAAGTTTATTCACGAACGTAAAGTAATTCACCGGGATATTACGCCAGCTAATGTAATTCGCCGCCAGATTGATGGAAGATTAGTACTAATTGATTTTGGAATTGCCAAACAACTAACAGAAGCTTCAGCAGCGCAAACTGGCACCCGAATTGGTACGGAAGGATATGCACCGATCGAACAATTGCGGAACGGTCAAGTGTATCCTGCCAGCGATCTTTATAGTTTGGGCGCGACCTGCATTTTTTTAATGACTCAAACTAAACCCGATCACTTATATAATCCCTTAGATGGTACGTGGATTTGGCAAGAACACTTGAAAAAAAGAGGCATTAACGTTAGCGATCGCTTAGCTAATATCATCAACAAAATGCTGAAAGATTGGGTGATCGAACGCTATCAATCAGCAGAAGAAGTCCTCAAAGATTTGAATGTAGTTTCGGCTGTACCGCCGAGTTCAATTCCTGCTAAACCTACGACCAAACCACCGATGGGAATGCCTCCTGCTGGAATGAAGACACCAGCCGTTCAACCGGGTATTCCTAATAATGTTAACTCTAAACAATTTAATAATATTACTTCTAAACCAGCAGCTTCTCAACCTCCTATTTCTAGAAACGTCGCTTCAAAAGCACCAGTTTCTCCTTCGGTTTTTTTAAAGTCAAAAAATCAGAAAGGTTGGAAGTGTATCAATACTCTTACCGGACATACATCTTGGATAGTGTCGGTAGCGATCAGTCCGAATAAGCAAATAATTGCTAGCGGTGCTTTGGACGATACGATTAAAATTTGGAATGCCCAAACAGGGGAATTATTGCAAAATATTACCGGACAATTTAGAGCAGTTAATTCCCTGGCAATTACTCCCGATAGCCAAATTTTAGTTAGTGGCAGCGATGATGACAAAGTAAGAGTTTGGAGTATTTTTAATGGCAGAGTACTTTATACATTAGGCGAACATAGTAGAGATGTTACTTCCGTTTCCCTCAGTAAAGACGGGCAAATTTTAGCCAGTGGCAGTGAAGACCGGACGATCAAAATCTGGCGAGTGAGAAACGGATCGCTACTTCGCAATCTAGTTGGGGTAGGCGGCATGATTAAAGCTGTAGCGATTAGTCCGGATGGCAAAACCCTTGCTAGCGGTGGACTTGATAATCAAATCAAGCTGTGGAATATGGTAAAGGGAGAATCGATCGCTACTCTCAGCGGTCACTTCAATTCGATTCATGCCATTGCTTTTACACCCGATGGCAAGTATTTAGCCAGCGCTAGCAAAGATAAAAACATCAAGCTTTGGAGTGTGGAAAAAGCCGAAGTAGTTCGTACTTTTTCCGGTCATTCCGCGCCAATCAATGCTTTAGTAATTCATCCCGACGGACAAACGATGATTAGCGCCGGTAACGACAAGGCGATTAAAGTTTGGCGAATTGCGACGGGAGAAGAAGTAGAAACTTTAACTGACCATACCAATCAAGTAAACGCACTAGCCATCAGTGCAGATGGCCAAATTTTAGTAAGTGGCAGTTCCGATAAAACGATTAAAATTTGGCTTAGTTGAGTAAATTAACGGTAGGTTGGATGTAAGCCGTAAATCCGGCATTGTTCAGTCGAGAAACCGTTTGTTCGGGGTCTTGTACCCAAAAATCTTGACCGAAACGAACTAGTTGACGGCTATTTTCGCCGACGACTATTGCCATAACTGGAAATCTGGCTTCATCGTTACCAAAACCTTCTTCCAGAGAAGCTTTCAAATTTTTGAGTTTTGTTTCATCGCTAATCTGTTCTAGCTTTAATTGTAGCAGTACGATCGTTTCTAAATCTAAATCATTTTCGACGGGGGTCATTTGTTCCGCCTTTGCCAAATCTTCTCCGTCAATTGGTTTGATTTCTTCGACGATTAGCTGATTTTGTTCTTCTTGCTTGTCTTTGTCTACTTTAGCTTTTAAGATGACTGGATTATCGGTAACTAGGTATGAGTTAACTGCTTCGTAATTTTTGGGAAAAACGATCGCTTTGGCTTTACCAGTGAGGTCTTCTACTTGTAAAATTGCCATGCGATCGCCTTTTTTAGTGATCACTTGTTTGATTTCAGTCATCATCACGATTACGTTGATAAATTTCCGCTGCTTTTGTTCCTCCAATTGACTGAGATTAATTACTTCAATGTCTAGGATTTTTGCGACTTTTTCCGCATACTTAAGCGGATGGGCAGAAACGTAAAAACCTAACAATTCTTTCTCAAATTGCAATTTTTCTTCCGGCGTAAAGTCTGCCGTTTGCGGTGCTTGGGGTGCGGGACTTCTGACACTTCCCAAATCAAATAGGGTAGGTTGATCGGAAGTTTCTTTACTTTTCTGCGCCCAACTTACTACTAATGGTAGATGTTCGATTAACTGTTTGCGGTTCGGATTAATCCCGTCCAAAGCACCGCATCTAATTAAGGCTTCTAAAGCGCGACTGTTAACGGTATGTAGGTTTATGCGATCGCATAAATCAGCCAAATCTTTAAATTTACCCCCTTCTTGACGCGCTGCCAAAATATTTTCAATTGCCCCACTGCCTACATTTTTCACCGCTGATAGCCCGAACAGGATTTTTTTAGGAGATGGAGTAAAATTAACCTGAGAGCGATTAATATCTGGCCCCTCTACGGTAATTCCCAAATCTTGGCAGTTGGCGATATATTTTTTCACTTTATCTTGGTCATCGCTGTTCGCTGTTAATAGCGATGCCATGTATTCTTCGGGGTAATTTGCCTTGAGAAAAGCAGTTTGATAAGTAACGTAAGCGTAGGCAGTGGAATGGGATTTATTGAAACAATATTCAGCAAACAAAACCATTTGATCGAATAGTGCTTCCGCAATTTTTTTGTGAACTCCATTGTTAGTTGCACCATCAATAAAAGTTTCTCTTTGCTTCTGCATTTCTTCAGCCTTCTTCTTCCCCATTGCCCTCCTTAATAAATCGGCTTGTCCTAAAGAATACCCAGCTAAATCTTGAGCAATTTTCATAATTTGCTCTTGATAAACGATAATTCCGTAAGTTTCTTTAAGAATCGGTTCTAAAGCTGGATGTTCGTATTGAATTTCTTCTCTGCCGTGTTTTCGGTTAATAAATTTAGGAATCAGTCCCGCATCTAATGGCCCAGGACGATATAAAGCGAGAATTGAAGAAATATCTTCGATACTTGACGGTTTGAGTTTTTCTACTACATCAAGCATTCCGGAAGATTCTAATTGGAAAACTCCTTCTAAATCACCCGATTCTAACTTTTGATAAGTATTTTCAACCCCGATCGGTCTTTTCTTTGATTCTCCTTTAGATAATATTTTATAAGCTTTTCTTTCTTCAGATGTGATTTCGTAGGGCTGAATATCTACCCGATGATTTTGTTTAATTAAATCGATCGTATTTTGGATAATCGTGAGGTTTTTCAACCCCAAAAAGTCCATTTTTAACAAACCCAGCGATTCCAAATCTTCCATGAAATATTGAGTAATTACCGAACCATCGTTATTCTTTTGTAGCGGTACGATTTCATCCAAAGGTTGAGAAGATATTACGACACCTGCGGCGTGTACGCCAAAGGTTTTGTTAGTACCTTCAATCCGCATTGCCATATCAACCCAGCGGCGTACTTCCGGATCGGTTTCATATTTCTCTTTAAATTCCGGTGCAGGGGTATCGTCAGAAATCATTACCTTTAATTTAGTAGGTTTACCCCGCACAACCGGAATCATCTTTGCCATTTCATCCGCTTGTTTGTAAGGAATATTCAATACCCGCGCCACATCTTTTAAAACAGCTTTGGAAGTCATCCGGTTAAAGGTGATAATTTGGGCTACCTTATCAGCACCATATCTTTCAGTAACGTATTCAATTACTTTGTCTCGATTTTCAATACAAAAATCGGTGTCGATATCAGGCATCGACTTCCGTTCCGGGTTTAAAAATCGCTCGAATAATAATCCGTGATGAACGGGATCGATATTAGTAATTCTCAGCGCATAAGCAACTAAAGAACCTGCGGCAGAACCTCTACCTGGGCCAACAGGAATATTGTTATCTCTAGCAAATTTAATGTAATCCCAAACTACTAGAAAATAGGTGGAAAATCCCATCCGCTCGATCATTTTTAGTTCGTATTCCAGCCGTTCTTTATAAACAGAACTGACTTCTGTACGAGACTTCACGTTTAATCTTTCTAATAATCCTTCCCAGGCTTTTTCTTGTACGTAAGTGTCGGCTGTGTGATCTGGCGGAACGGGAAAATTAGGCAGTCGCGGTTCGCCTAAAATATTTTGATACTGCTCGACTTTATCAGCAACTTCTTGAGTATTATTAATGGCTTCTTGAATGATATCATCGGTTAAATGATCTCGGAATAAATAACCCATTTCATCAGCGGATTTTAAATACTCAGTACCGCTGTAGCGCATTCGGTTTTCCTCAGTAACTAGCTGACCTGTGTTAACGCATAACAAGGCATCGTGCGCTTCCACATCGGAGCAAGATGTAAAGTGAGAATCGTTAGTAGCAATTACTTTAATACCGAGTTCTTTGCCAATTTTGACTAGGGCAACATTAACGATGCGGTCTTCTTGATAACCGTGGTCTTGAATTTCTAAATAATAATCTTCGCCAAACAGATTTTTGTACCATTTGGCGCATTCTTTGGCTTCTTCAAGTTTGTTTTGGAGAATAAATTGGGGTACTTCGCCTGCTCGACAACCACTGGTGACAATTAAACCTTCGTGATATTGTGTTAATAGTTCTTTGTTAATACAAGGGCGAGAAAATATACCTTTTCCTTGCACGCCTTGCAGGTGCGAAATAGTGGTTAATTTTACTAAATTCTTATACCCTTGGGTGTTTTTAGCTAAGACGATTTGGTGATATTTTTTGCGTCCTCGTTCTTGTTTTTCAATGCTGCCATTAACTACATACATTTCATTGCCGATGATCGGTTTTACTCCTTTAGTTCGGCAAACTTTGATTAGTTCGATCGCACCGTACATAACTCCGTGATCGGTGAGAGCAACCGCATTGATTCCTAACTGAACTGCTCTCTCTACCAAGTCGGGTAACTGGCTGGCTCCATCGAGTAAGCTATAATCGCTGTGAGTGTGTAAAGGAACGAAAGACATAAGCTTGTTTAGTGATTAATGGTAGTTGAGTTTAATTGAAAGAAATTTTGTACCGTTTGCAGATATCTTTGTCCGGCAATTTCAGCAACGTTATTGTGTCCTGCTTCCGGAACTAGTAAAATTTGTTTGGGTTCTGATGCAGCAGCAAATAGTTGTTCGCTCATCTGATAGGGAATGAGAGAATCTCCGATACCGTGAATGAATAAAACAGGCATTTGCAGCTTTTTAACTTTGTTAATCGAATCAAATCGATGATGCAAAATTAAGTCTACGGGAAACATCCAATAGTTTCCCATCCGGTCTACCATTTTTCTCAGGGAAGTAAATGAGCTTTCTACGATTAAGCCTGCTGCTTCTGGATGTTTGACGGCAAGATTAATTGCAATCGCACCTCCCAAAGAATGACCGTAAATGATAATTTGGTTAGCCGAAATCTTCTTTTCCTTAATTAAATACTGCCAAGCTGTTTCCGCATCTTTATAAACTTCTGCTTCCTTGGGAAAACTACCTTCACTGCGTCCGTAACCGCGATAATCGATCAGCAGAACTGAAAAACCTAATTGATGAAATCGATGGGCATGAGCGACATTTGCTCCGATATTAATTCCATTCCCATGTAAGTATAAAATTGTTTGTTTTCCTTTTCCCGGAATCCACCAACCATGAATTCGCTCAATTTTGCCGGAAGGAGTAGTTACTGGTAACCAAATTTCTTGATAGGAAAGATTAAAAATTTCTGGCGTTATCTCAATGATTGGTGAAGGAAAAAAGATTAATCTACTTTGCCCTAAGTAGAGAAATAGGCAACAAGCTGCGTATGCGATCGCAATTGCTCCGACAATAATTTGGATTAACTTTATTAATAACGTTAGCCCCATTTTTTTCATTGATATTTTAATAATTTTCAGTAAAAAAGTAAGGTGGGCAAAAGCCCACTCTCATTTTTCAATGTAAATTGGGCTTGCGTTGATGCCAATTAGTGGATTGCTCGTAGGCATAAGCTACTTGGAACAATTGGTCTTCTCGCAAAACATTACCGATCAATTGCATACCGATCGGCAACCCATTTTCATCAAAACCGCAAGGGATACTCATCCCCGGTAAACCAGCTAAATTCACGGGAATTGTCATCAAATCAGACAAATACATACTTAACGGATCGGCAGTTTTTTCCCCAGCTTTGAAGGCGGTGGTAGGAGCGGTCGGACAAACTAAAACATCGACTTTTTCAAAAGCGCTTTGGAAATCTTCCTTGATCAGGGTGCGAACTTTCTGTGCCTTTAAATAATAGGCGTCGTAGTAACCCGCTGATAAAGCATAAGTTCCCAACATGATCCGACGTTTTACTTCTGGGCCAAAACCGCTGGCGCGAGTCTGGGTATACATAGATAGCAAGTTATCGGCGTCTTTTCGCAAACCGTACTTCACCCCATCATAACGAGCTAAATTAGCAGATGCTTCTGAGGGGGCAATTACATAGTAAGTTGGCAAACCGTAGCAGAAACGGGGACAGGAAATGACGTGAATTTCTGCTCCTAATTCTTGCAGTACTTCAATTGCTTTAGTGACTGCTTTTTCTACTATGGGATCGATGCCTTGACCGAAAGTTTCTTTAATGACACCTACTCTGAGAACGCCTCTAGTTTTTAGGGTGGGTTTGAGTGCTTTGGCATAGTCGGGAATTTGCACTTTTAAGCTGGTAGAATCTTTGGGGTCGTAACCCGCGATCGCATTCAACAAAATCGCCGTATCCTCTACCGAGCGACCAAACGGCCCAATTTGATCCAACGAAGAAGCATAAGCTACCAACCCAAACCGAGAAACCAGCCCATAGGTCGGTTTTAGCCCCACCACGCCACAAAAAGATGCTGGTTGACGGATCGAACCCCCCGTGTCAGAACCCAGCGAAACCAAGCATTCTCCCCCCGCTACCGCCGCCGCCGAACCACCGGACGAACCACCCGGCACTCTCTGTAAATCCCAAGGATTGGCGGTGAGTTGATAGGCAGAAGTTTCCGTAGAACTGCCCATCGCAAACTCATCCATGTTAGTTTTGCCCAAAATCACCGCCCCAGCATCCATGAGTTTCTGGGTAACGGTGGACTCGTAAGGCGGCACGAAATTCTCCAAAATCCGGGAACCGCAAGTAGTGCGAATCCCCTTGGTACACATATTGTCCTTAATCGCGATCGGTATTCCCGCCAACATCCCGATTTCTTCATTGGCAGCGATTTTGGCATCCACTGCCTTTGCCTGTTCGATAGCTTTATCTGCGGTTACACATAAAAAACTGTGCAATTTCGGCTCTAGCGCCTCAATGCGTTCTAATGCTTCTTTCGTAATTTCTAACGCAGAGCGTTCTTTGTTGATGAGTTGTTGGTGCAACTCGCGGATGGATGCCATGCAGTTACCTCAAGACCTCGATTTCACTTATAGCCCGGATCTTAAGTATATGGTTCCAGATAACGCCTTATTCGCGGATTGGGTTTTTTATCCGATCGCGAAGTATAAAAAATTTATCTACGGATAGATTGTGCCCGATACGAACACTCTGGATGTGTTAGGACTTCTGCAAGTACCAGTAAACTTTGTCAGGGAAAGGAAAAAACGGAATAAGGTTGATTCTACAATGCTTTTGCCTCTGGCTCTTCGTTTTGCCAAAGAGTCCCGTTTTAGATCGATCGCCTACTTCTTCAGAAACCCGGTTTTTCTAAAAAACCGGGTTTCTTGGCATATCTCCCTCATTAAACTTTCATTTTTTCTATACTCAAAAGAGCCTTTATTGCCCTTTTAATATGCGATGTATCTGTTTCATACTCATAAGACATTTTTTTGAGAAAATCATCTTTTAAATTATTCAGCTTCTGTAGCTTAGCAACTTGGCTTTGGGCAGTTTGATAAAGGCGGGCTTGTCTAATTGAGATCGCGCATTGATTTGCTACTTGCTGTACCAATTCAGTTTCCAATTCATCAAAGATATATTCCCCTTGATTTAATAACCAAATATCTCCCAAAATTCCTTGGTTATCAAAAATCGGGCAAGCAAAAAATGAAAGCAAATTATTTCCAGCCCAGATTGGATTATCAACAACTTGGCAAAATTGAACATACTGGCCTTGCATAATTTGCGCGTAGATTTCGGAAAAATTTTCCATGTGTACTACCCGACCGCGACCAGATGGAATCGACTTCGGATAATCAAACCTAATTGTGGCGGTGGCTTCTTCCAGGTTATACAATCCAATACAACAGTAGTCTACTCCCAATCTAATTGCCAATTCTTGGACTGCTGTTTGTAAAATATTACTTTCATCTAAGCTATCGCGAACTTTAACAGTAATGCCCTTGAGCATTGCTTCAAAATTGAGAGATTGTTGCAGTTGTTCTGTTCTTTGTCTTACTTGGTATTCTAAAGCTGCGTTCAGTAATGACAATTGTTGATAAAGCTCTGATTGTTGAATGGCAATAGCTACCTGGGTTGCCAATTGTTTGAGTAACTCTATTTCCAAATTTTGCCATTGTCTTGGCCCTCTACAGTGATGGGCAATTAGCAGTCCCCAAAGTTCTTCTTTTTGCAAAATCGGAACTACTAAATGCGCTCTTACCTGAAACTTAGCTAATAGATCGATCAAACACTGCGGTAATCCGATCGTATATACATCTGCTTTAGCATGGATGCGATTTTGTTGATAGGAAGGGACGTAATTTTTTCGCACGTAAGGATAAGCAATCGTTTGCCCTAAAATTGGCGTCCAACCTTCACCTACCGATTCTACAACCGCGCAGCCACTCCAGTCAGAGTCAAAACGATAAATTAAAACGCGATCGGTTTCCAAAAATTGCCTGACTTCCATGACTGTAGTATCGAGAATTTCTGCCAAATGTAAAGATTCTCGGATACGCTGGGCAATTTTATTAATCAATCGCTCTCTTTCTGTTTGTTGCTTTAATTCTTCTGCGCTGCGGCTCGCTTCTAACAAACGCTGCACCCGATGACGCAAAACCGCCCAGTGAATTGGTTTGGTAATATAATCGTAAGCGCCCACTTCAAATGCAAGATTCACTGACTCCGCATCTTCTAAGCCGGTAATCATCAAGATAGGCGTGCGATCGCCACCTGGTAATTGACGCAAAAGGTGGCAACAAGTAAAACCATCCATTACAGGCATCATCGCATCCAGTAGCACTATATTTGGATGCAAGCAAGTGTAAGCAGCTAACCCCTCTTGTCCATCACTAGCTTCTACTACTTGATAGCCTTCTTGTTCCATCACTCGGCGAAGTTGTAGACGCATTAATCTGTCATCCTCGACAATGAGGATAAGGGGAGAATCTTGTGTAAGAACGCCCATATTCATACTTAATTTAACTCAAATTTATCTGTAAAGACTCTTAAAAGTCTTCATAATTACCCATAACGATCGACATTTTAGATAATTTTTTATTAGTATGCCTATTTTCTAGCTTGCTGGCAAATGTTTGCAACAATTATTCAGAACATTAGCAGGTAAAAACTTATTATTCGCTACTAATTACAGAATGTAAACTTTTCAATAATTCTTCCGAAGTGTATGGTTTAGGTAAAAATATTTTTACATAGTTACCTCTAAATTCAGCTACTTGATTATTTGACGCTAATCCACTAACAGCAATCACTTTTACATCGGGATTGATTTTTTGTAGAGTACGGATCGTCGTGGGGCCATCCATTGACGGCATCATCATATCTACTAAAACTACGCTAATTTCTGTTTGATGCTTGGCATATAATGCAATGCCTTCGATTCCATCACTGGCAGTTAGCACTTTATAGTTGTAACTTTCTAAGGAAGTTTTAGTAATTTCTCGAATAGATTCCTCATCATCAACGATCAAAATTAACTCTTCATTGCCGGAAGGTAACAACTTATAAATATCTGTATTAAAATTCGCCGGGTCTGTTTCAGCTGCTGGTAAGTAAACCCTAAATTTCGTACCTTTGCCCACTTCGCTATCTAAATTAACAAAACCGCCATGTCCTTTAATAATTCCCACTACCGTAGAAAGGCCCAATCCCGTGCCTTTACCAAGTTCTTTCGTAGTAAAAAA
>CAZJJR010000101.1:17410-19235 GCA_964546365.1 uncultured bacterium
GCGATCCTGTATCTCTCTTGGAATACCAGTACCCGTATCGGCAACGGTAATCATTACGTATTTACCAACCTTCGCATCAATATTCATCCTGGCATACTCTTCATCAATATAAACATTATCAGCATAAAGACTCAAAATGCCACCATTGGGCATAGCATCGCGAGCATTCACGCATAGATTCATTAACACTTGATGCAATTGGGTGGCATCACCACAAACAGTCCATAAATCCAAAGTTGAAACATCAGTATAGATTTGGATTAATTTAGAGAAAGTTTGTTTGGCAATTTTTTCGATTTCGCCAATTAAATGACCGACTTGAAGATTCGTGCGTTCTCCTTGTAATCCTCGCGCAAAAGATAAAACTTGCTTCACCAAATCAGCACTGCGTTTAGTATTAACTTCTAGAATAGTTAATAATCGCTGGCTTTGGTCATCGAGTAATTTATTTTGCAGCAATTGCACCGACATTAACACGGGTGCTAAAGCATTATTCAAATCGTGAGCAATTCCGCTGGCAAGGGTGCCGATACTTTCCATGCGCTGAGCGCGAAGAAATTGACTTTCTAGTTGTTTTTTTTCGGTAATATCAGTATTAACAATTAAAATCGATTTCGGCTGTTCTTGCTCATCTCGTACTAGCGTCCAACGACTTTCTACAATAACTTCTTTGCCTTGTTTAGTGACTTGATGTAATTCACCTTGCCACTCTCCTTTTTGAATAAGGGTTTGTTGATTTGTTTGAATTTGAGAGGGAGTTTTACTATATAATAAACCACTAACTTTTTGGCCAACTACTTCTCCTTTTTTCCAACCGTATAGATGCTCGGCACCTTTGTTCCAAAACAATATTTGATTATCTAAGTTTTGTACTAAAATGGCATCAGTGGCGATATCCAATAATGCAGCTTGTTCGCGAATTTTTTGCTCTGAATTTTTGCGATCGGTGATATCCATAGTAATTCCGAGCATTCGCACTGGTTGATTTTTATCATCATAATAAACATGACCTTTATTGGCTACCCAATGCACGCTTCGATCGGGCCAAATAACGCGAAACTCTATATCGCAATCCGCTCCTTGTTCGAGCGCGCGAGAAATGGCTTGCGTTAATAAATGTAGGTCTTCCGGATGAACGTTAGCGAAAAAGCTATCGTAACTATCATCTAAAGAACCGGGAGAAAACCCAAAGTTAATTTCCGTATTGACAGAATAAGCAACTTGATTATTTTTAATATCCCAGTCCCAAGTACCCATGTGAGCCGCATCTAGGGCTAGCCTTAAACGTTCTTCGCTCAATCGCACTCGTTCTGTTTGCTGTCGTAATTCCTCTGTAGCTCGACTGGCTTCTAGCAAACGACGTACCCGCTGAGATAGCACTGGCCAGTGGATCGGTTTAGTAATGTAATCGATCGCGCCTACTTCAAATGCTAAGTCAACGGATTCTGCATCTTCTAAGCCAGTAATCATCAGAACGGGAGTGCGATCGCCACCTGGTAATTGTTGCAATAAATTACAACAAGTAAACCCATCCATTACGGGCATCAAAGCATCTAGCAGCACGATATCTGGATGGAGGGACATATAAGCGGTCAACCCCTCTTGTCCATCACTGGCTTCTGCCACCCGATATCCTATTTGTTCCATTGCTCGACGCAGCTGAAGCCGCATTAATCTGTCATCGTCGATGACGAGAATCAGAGGATAATCATTTTTTCGGTCAGTACTTTTCATAAATAATTATGCTGCCTTTCTATTTGCAGAGCTACTTTTACTCTTTCGTATTCCGCGAGGATCGAAGGTAATTTTTCTAATCCACTTTCAG
>CAZJJR010000102.1:0-19169 GCA_964546365.1 uncultured bacterium
CTTGCAGACGGTGGCGGCGATCGCGGCTGAAGATACGCGCCACACTGGTAAGCTATTGCAACATTTTCAGATTGCCACACCCCAGATCGGTTACCACGAACACAATCGTCAGCAGCGGACTCCGGAGTTAATTGAAAAGCTGACTGAAGGGAAGTCTCTAGCCTTAGTTACAGATGCGGGAATGCCTCTGATTTCCGATCCGGGCTATGAATTGGTGGCCGCTTGTATTGAAGCTGGTATAAAAGTCGTGCCAATCCCCGGTTGCAATGCGGCGATAGTAGCATTGAGCGCTGCTGGTTTACCGACGGATCGATTCGTGTTTGAAGGTTTCTTAGCCGCTAAAGGTACTCAGCGACGCGATCGCTTAGAAGCTCTACAAGCCGAATCGCGAACTTTTATTCTCTACGAAGCGCCCCATCGGTTAAAGCAAACTTTACAAGATTTAGCCAATACGTTGGGGGAAGAACGACAAATCGTGCTAGGGCGAGAATTAACTAAACTATACGAAGAATTCTGGCGGGGAACCATCAAAGAAGCGATCGAACATTACTCTCAAAAAGAACCTCAAGGGGAATTTACCCTCGTGGTAGCAGGGACTCAGCTAGAAAAGCCCCATCTCTCAGAAGCAGCGATCAAAGCTGAATTACAACAATTACTCGCTCGAGGAATTTCTCGATCGGAAGCCAGTCGCCAGTTGGCAAAAGCAACATCTCTTCCTCGTCGCCCGATCTATCAGCTAGCCCTTACCCTGCCTTCCCCCGAATCCTAATCAGCTGCCACGCATTTAATTTTATATTCAGGCTGATGGGGGGATGGGGAGAGGGATTTACGGTTTTTGCCTAGCACCAGCAATATAAAAATTGATCCCGCGTCTGGCAAGAAACCCAACGCGGGATCAATTTTTGGGCGATTACGAATTGGCACCTAAATATATCAATTGATGCTCCAGATGCACTAGCTATCCTCTTTTTCTTTCGTCGATTGCTTGAGATTCCTTTGCGTTTCAAGCTCTTGCAGTGCCTTGTAAATCCACAGCTTTGATAGTTCAAGAGTACTAATGCGATCGGGAATGTTCGACATACTTAAAAGAATTTAACTAACTCTATCTATAGAGTAATAAACCCAGAACCATAATTCATGAAGAAATATACCTAAAGATGTAACTAACTTTTGTACTGGGGCAAAAAGCAGAAGCCTCCTATCGATCTGTCTTTAGGAAGAAGACTCCCATTACGGCGTAACTTGGGTGAGGCTGAGGCATTGGGGTACTTGACCCGCAGCGATTGGTGTTGCGATCGCAAAACACTACCACCTCACTTAAGCATTACCCTTTTATAGCAACTTCTGGGGACGCGATCGACCTAAAAAGGGACAAAAAAGTGTTTTTTGTCCCTTTTTAGTGGAGATCTTCTTCAGATAGAAAGTTCATTAACTAAACACTAAGCAGCCGCCAATCAAAAGAAACGGTAGACCAAGGAATAAGCCAAAGCCAGGAATTAGAAGGGTAGGAATACCACCAAGAATCAGAAAAAACAAACCAGCTAATACTCGCAGGGGTTTAGTCAAAAACCAAATGAATTTCAACATAATTTTCCAACCTCTTTATTAACGAGAGTCAGTTCCCTGATTGGGCGCACCGATTACCTTCACGTTACCGCCAGGAGCTTCGGGTTCGGAACCAGCACGTACTTCAGTACCGGCTTCTTGACCGGTCATCCGATACCTTTCATCAAGAGGAGTATTGCCCTCTGATGTAGTTGGTACAGTTGTGCTAGTTCCGGGGTTATCTTCAGGTTCATATTGATAGTCGTCTTGCCGATTATCCGAAGGAGTATATTGATAGTCGTCTTGCCGATTGTCCTGAGTATTATCTGGTGTCATAATTTTCTATCTCTTAAATAGGTTATTCCATCAGGTTAGTACTCGGTTTATTTTAATTGTTCTATCTTCAGACAGGACTAGCCCTATAACTAATTAGTGAGGAAATCTTGAGGGCATTTTTACCTTTGGCTATTCGCGGTTTTGTTACTTTAGAGTTCGGTTAAATAGCAAGTAAAATCATCGCTTCATTCCCGGCATATGCTTATTTAGGTGCTTAGTGTTCCCACTTACAAATAAACTTAATAAGACATCATGCTCTAGAGAGAAGAAGAACTAAAATTGACTGATTAGGTTATAAGAAATAGCTTTTGTATTCTACGGCTAAAAAATACCTTTTCTATCAATTAATTGGGGAAATAGGAGCAATAAATGACGATCGCGATCGTAGTTCATGGGGGAGCAAAAACTATTTCGCATGACAAAGCTAAAGCGAACATAGATGGTTGCACGGCGGCATTAGAGGCAGGTTGGGCGATCCTTCAACGCGGTGGCAATGCGAAAGAAGCGGTTGAGGCAGCTATTCGCGTACTGGAAGATGACCCGACGTTTAATGCCAGCATGGGAGCGGCACTCGACACCGAAGGTCAGGTGTACTTAGACGCCGGGATGATGGAAGGCGATAACCTGGCTTGGGGCGGAGTAGTGGCCGTTCAGGGAGTGTCCCATCCTATCTCGGTGGCTCGAAAGATTATGGAGGATAAGCCCAGGCTGTTGGCTTCAGAGGGTGCAGAATCCTTTGCCCGCGAGTATGGCTTTGAAATCTGCAAGCCTACAGACTTAATTACCTACGAACAACGGCAGCATTGGGAAAAAGAAGAAGCCGTTACGGATCGTCCTGCCACTGTTGGCTGCGTAGCGTTGGATGCTGACGGTATCCTAGTGGCTGGAACTTCCACCGGGGGCATTGCTTTTCAACCACCGGGTCGCGTTGGGGACTCAGCAATAGTCGGCTGTGGTTTATATGCTGATGGTAAACTGGGCGCTTGTTCGACAACGGGTGATGGAGAATCGATTATTCCGGTAGTTTTAGCCAAAACAGCAGTCGATTTGTTGTCTGGAGATCGACATCCAGATGAGGCGGCACAAAAAGCGATCGAGATTCTCAAACAAAAGGTTCCTGGAGAAGCAGGATGTATTCTCATCGATCCGAAAGGAAGGGTGGGATGGGCGCATAATTCCCAAGGAATGGCAGTTGCTTACATAACTTCCGAAATGGAAAAAGCAGCCGTATTTACGAGGAAAGAATCAAAAGAATATTCTCAATAAAATTTTCACGATCGTCCTTATTTGCTTTTGTTTAAAAAGCCAATCGCTCATGAATTCATCTGACAATTTTTCATATTTTCAAGGAAACTCTTTTTCCGATTTGTTTGCTGGTGACATTGGGGATGGAAACTACGGATTTATCCTCAATTATCCAGCAACAGCTAGTTGGGCAGCTTACCCCAATCGGCAAAAATACTTCATTCAAGATGGCAGTAGCGAAGCCACCAAAACTTCCTTTGATAAGATTTGTCAGAAAGAGCCTTGGAAAAATTTAGCGGTGTTAGGTGAAACCATTTCGGGAATCACTATTATTTCGCCACCAAAGACACTTATTAGCTATTGGCGAGAGTATTTTGGCTTTAGCTACTCCAATATGGAAAAGATCGATTGCTCGATTTATTTGGATGAACTCAGCCAGAGCGATCGTTTCGATAAATTGATCTCTCTATTTCCTTTCGATCGTCTCAAAGCAGAGAAACACGCAGTAAATCCCGATACCCACTATCACTTACTTAGCAAAGCAACTCTCGCCGAATTGGGGGTGCCTTGTCCGAAATATACTACCTATAACTTGCACGTTACTAATTTGTCAGACATTACATTACCATCGGAATTCCCTTATTTGATCAAAACCTCTCACGGACTTTCAGGAGAAGGCACTTATATCATTAAAAGTAATAGCGATCTGAACTATTGCCTGGAAGAACTGAGAAAATATCTCGATATTAAGATGTTGGATACAATAATTGTCTCTGAGTTTGTTAAAGATGTGGTAGAAAACTACTGCGTGCAATTCTACGTTAACAAAGCAGGAGATATTACGCCGATCGGTACGACGACCCAACTCGTCACGCCAGAAGGCGATTATTTAGGAGGTTTGATTCACTACCAGCAAACCGATACGAACAAATTTATGCCGATGATGGCTGCGGTTGGTAAGTACGCACACCAGCAAGGTTATTTCGGTATCATTGGTTTTGATGTATTGGAAGATAAAAATGGAAATCTTTACGCGATCGATGCTAATTTTCGCGTCAATGGCTCGACGCCTCTTTGCTTACAGCGTCATGATTTATTAGGATTGGGAAAAGAAGTAGCTAAATATTCCACCGATTACCAAATGGATGGTACGTTAGACTCCATTCTCATCAGCCTAAAACCCGAACTAGAAAGCAAAGATTTGCTCGTTCTCTCAGCTTTGGAAAGGTCAAAATACGGTAAAATTTATACCGAAATTTATGGCATCGTGGCTGGAGAAACCATAGAAGAAATTCAACAAATCGAGCATAATTTAGAGAAGAAAGGATTGCAATTACTCGGTTAATTTGGAATTTTTCATTAGCTCGCTAGTTACATCCGATTCGGCTGAAAAGCTGGTAATTTATGCTTCAGTTAATAGCTTGAAAAAAATCATCCTACCTATTACTAGCCGTAACTTCAGATCTTGCACCTGGAATAGAAACTGGGTTTCTCAGGTTTTGTTAGAATGGCTCAAGATGTGAAGTAAAATTCGTTAGTGAAAAGTAGCGCTATTTGCACTTGGTCGGTTTTCCCTCCATTGGCGTTCTCCGCTTTCCTTATAAGATTAGTCACAATTTAAATATAGCCATCCTATTTGAGTAATGAATCCCACCCTAGCCCTCCCCTTACCAAGGGGAGGGTGGGGAGGGGTCTAGTTGTTCGCAATTCATTTAGGATTGCTATAGGTTTATATTTGAGAAGGTAAACTATGTTTCCGTTTTCTTTTTGGTATGATGCCTGCGGCGGTAGTGAACCTGTATCTCGCAAAAGCCGCCTGGAACGTAAGCTCAGATTTCTGAAAGGAATGCGAGATGATTTAGAAACTAGGTTAGCTGGTTTGAATGCTGCGATTAGTAATGTCGAACAGCAGTTATCCCAAGAGGATGTAAGCCGAGCTTAGTAATTGTCCTGAGTTAGCTTAAGAAAGTTTTTGAGTTAATTAAAAATCCAGTACCGTGCTAGTTCGATCGGTGCTGGATTTTTATGATTAGCTACTAACGGACAGCGCAGAAACGATCGCCAGTTACAATTCTTGATAAATAATTTTTGTCTCAGATCAGCTGATATTCTTAATCTACTTAATGCTTTGCCGTCATATTAATCAGCCAATTTTATAAAATGATCGAAACTGCAAAACCTTCCCTACGAGAAGAACAACACCCCTTAATTCGCCAATTAGCTGACTGTATCGAGTCTACCTGGCAAAATTACTTACAGCTAGAACCATACGATTTACCACCGGAATTGGGATATGTGGAAGGACGATTGGAGGGAGAAAAGCTAATAATTGAAAACCGTTGCTATCAAACGGCTCAATTTCGCAAAATGCACTTGGAATTGGCGAAGGTTGGCAATAATTTGGATATTCTGCACTGCGTGATGTTTCCCCGCCCGGAGTTCGCTTTACCGATGTTCGGTACTGACTTGGTAGGGGGAAGGGGACAAATTAGTGCGGCGATCGCAGATCTGTCTTCGACTAACCCCGACCTTACTTTACCAGCGGAATATCACAACGCTTTATCTGCTTTACCAACTGTTAACTTCGCCCAAGTCCGAGAACTACCGGAATGGGGTGATATTTTCTCTCAATTTTGTTTATTTATTCGTCCTACCAGTGCAGAAGAAGAAGCTCAATTTTTGTCTCGCGTCAAGTCATTTTTAGAAATTCACTGTCAGCAAGCTCTCGCAGCATCACCCCTATCAGATGAACGACGAGAACAAGTGTTAACCGGTCAACGCTACTACTGTACCAAGCAGCAAAAAAATGACAAAACTCGTCGGGTGCTGGAAAAAGCTTTTGGCTCTGAATGGGCAGATCGTTACATGACTACCGTTTTATTCGACTACGTGTAGAAGAATTTAGACCGACTTCTTTTGCGATCGCTACATTCTTATATAGGTGGGTTAAGTAACAAAGATGTATTTTTTACTAAATCCACCTCTACAGATATCTTTTTCATAACCCGGGTTTTTTCACGAAAAATATAGACTGTCCAGTTTAGCTGTTGGCAAGAAACCCAGTTTCTATGGCACCGGCGAGATCTGAGTTACCCATTCTCACCTGACTGGATGAAGAGGAATTGGCTTTGGACATAGTATCTTTAAATGGAAGCAGTCTTTGGCTTCATAAAAAAATTATCGTAATTTCTCTGAAAGCGCTAACTACTAAATGTTTAACTACAAAGCAATAAATTATTATGGGAATCGGTCATGGGGCGAGATTCACCGTTAAAAGATTGGTTATCTTTTAAACCTGTAGGTCGATGGACGATCGTTCTGGCGGTTGCTGGTTCTCTCGCAGTAGCTGGTATTGGAGTATCCCAATTCTCCGAGATCTCCGAACGTTTTAAGCCTAAACAACAAGTACTACCACAGGTAGTGAATACACCGACGAAGGAAATAGTTACGGCTTTAGGGCGCTTAGAGCCCCAAGGAGAAATCATCAAATTATCCTCTTCCAGTTCATTTGAAGGGTCACTACTATCCAAGTTAGAAGTGAAACAGGGAGATCGGGTAGAACAAGGGCAATTAGTCGCTATTTTGGATAATTACGGCCAGAAAATGGCTATATTAGAGCAAGCCAAAAAACAAGTGCAAGTCGCTCAAGCTAATTTAGCGAAAGTAAGAGCAGGCGCGAAAGTAGGGGAAATTAATGCTCAAAAGGCAGAGATCGATCGCTTGGAAGCACAACTGAGCGGCGAAGTAGTTACCCAGAGAGCTACGATCGCGCGTTTGCAAGCACAGTTAATTGGGGAAAGAAAAACCCAACAAGCTACGATCGCGCGTTTGCAAGCACAGTTAATTGGGGAGACGAAAGCACAACAAGCGACGATCGCGCGTCTGCAAGCACAAGTTCGCAATGCGGAAACAGAATTCGAGCGCTATCGCATACTATACCAACAAGGTGCGATCCAAGCTTCTATATATGACAGCAAACGCCTGGAACTAGACACTGCTAGAGAACAATTAAATGAAGCAAGATCTAATTTAGGTAAAATAGAAGAAACTTTGCGCGAGCAAATTAACGAAGCGAGGGCGACTCGCTCTCAAACGGAAGAAACTCTCCAACAACAAATTAACGAAGCAAAGGCTATTCGCAGCCAGACGATCGATACTTTACAACAACAAATCAAGCAAGCAAAAGCCAGATTAGAAGAAATTTCGGAAGTGCGTCCTACGGACTTGCAAGCATCCCAAGCCGAAGTAGAAAATGCTTTAGCAACAGTCAGAAAAGCTCAAGCAGATTTAGATTTAGCTTACGTGCGATCGCCTGTCGCCGGTCAAGTATTAAAAATTAATGCTCGTCCGGGCGAACGCATCGGAGATGATGGCATTCTCGAACTAGGACAAACCGATCTAATGTATGTGGTGGCCGAAGTTTATCAAACGGAAATTGATAAAGTGCGGATCGGTCAACCAGTTACTATTAAAAGCAGCGCTTTTGCCGGTGAATTGAAAGGAGCAGTAGATCAATTAGGCTTGAAAATTGGTAAGAAAAATATCCTCAATGATGACCCGGCTGCCGAGCAAGATGCCAGAGTAGTAGAAGTAAAAGTTCGCCTCACTCCGGAAGATAGCAAGCGAGTAGCAGGATTAAGTAATTTACAAGTGGAAGTGGCGATCGAAGTTTCCGCTCCCACTGCCAACGAAACTGATAATTTACCAGATAATTCTACACAAACATCTCCATGAAAGTACCTCTAGCGTGGCTGCAACTAACGAGAGAAAAAATGCGGCTTTCTGTAGCATTAGCAGGTATTGGTTTTGCTGACCTGTTGATGTTTATGCAGTTAGGTTTTCAGAATGCGCTTTTTGATAGCGCGATCGCAATTCACAAATATTTTAAAACCGACTTAGTTTTAATCAGTCGCCGCTCGGAATATTTGGCGGCAATGGCTAGATTTCCCCGCACTCGTTTATACCAAGCTAAAGGAGTTGAAGGTGTAGAGTCGATTAGCTGGCTATACATTGGCCCTGGAAAATGGAAAAATCCCGTTGACCCAGCTTATAACCGAACGATCTTCATTTTTGGTTTTAATCCGGATAAACCTACTTTTGATTTGCCGGAAGTTAACGAACAGCTAGATAAAATTAAGTTACCAGATGTATTTTTATTTGACCGAAAATCTAGAGATGCGTTTGGCCCGGTGGCGGAAAAATTAGCTGAAAACGGTAGCGTTAAGACGGAAGTTGACGATCGCAAAATCAACATAGGTGGATTGTTTAGTTTGGGAGCTTCTTTTGCCGCCGATGGCAATTTAATTACGAGCGATTTAAATTTTTTGCGAGTAACTAAACGGTCTTTAGATGAAATTGATGTAGGGTTCATTCAACTTAAGCCCGGTGTCGATTCGGAAGCGATTTTAAAACAGCTTGAAAAAGAATTACCAGCAGATGTAAGAATACTAACCAAACAGGGTTTTATCGATTTTGAAAAGAAATATTGGGAAACTAGCACCGCCATTGGTTTTATTTTTAGCTTAGGGGTAGGAATGGGTTTTATTGTCGGCATCGTAATTGTTTATCAAATTCTTTACACCGACGTGGCAGACCACTTACCTGAATATGCTACCCTCAAAGCAATGGGATATAGCGATTTGTATTTGTTAGGTGTGGTTTTTCAAGAAGCGCTCGTTCTTTCAGTTTTAGGTTATATGCCGGGATTTGCTATTTCTTTCTTATTATATAATTTGGCTAAAGGTGCTACGGGCATCCCAATGGCCATGACGTTAAATTTAGCAGTAACGGTGATGATATTAACGATCGTCATGTGTTTTATTTCCGGCGCGATTGCAGTTCGTAAATTACGCAGTGCTGACCCGGCTGATATTTTTTAGTGTAAAGAAACCAGAATTCTGAATTCAGAATCCAGAATAATGAGTATTTAATAATCACAAGAGAGGATTCTTAATACTGACAGTTGATTCTTCAATTCTGACTCCTGACTCCTGACTCCTGACTCCTGAATTCTGACTACTCGAAAATAAACCATGAATCAACCAGTAGTTGAAATCAAAAACCTGAATCATTATTATGGTAAAGGTTCCCTCCGCAAACAAGTTTTGTATGATATTAACTTAGAACTTTTGCCAGGAGAAATCGTTCTTTTAACCGGGCCATCCGGGTGCGGAAAAACCACTTTATTGACGTTGCTGGGTAGTTTGCGATCGATCCAAGAAGGTAGCCTAAAAGTATTGGGTCAAGAGCTTTATGGTGCTAGCAAGCAAAAAGAAATCAAAACTCGCCGCCAAATTGGGTATATTTTCCAAGCACATAATTTACTTAAATGCTTAACGGCACAGCAAAATGTCCGAATGTCGATCGAACTGCACGATGCCATTTCTACTCAGGAAGCAAAATCTAGAGCAGTAGCGATGTTGGAAGCCGTAGGATTGGGAGAAAGAGTTAGTTATTACCCGGACAATCTTTCCGGGGGACAAAAACAACGGGTTGCGATCGCGCGCGCGTTAGTCAGTCATCCCAAATTAATCTTAGCAGACGAACCGACTGCTGCTTTAGACAGTAAATCAGGGCGCGATGTAGTGGAATTAATGCAGCGTTTAGCCAAGGAACAAGGCAGTACAATTTTGATGGTGACTCACGATAATCGCATTTTAGATGTAGCCGATCGCATCGTGCAAATGGAAGACGGTCGTTTAATTAAAGATGCCACCCTGACTTCCACGTATCATAACTAAAGAAATAAAAAAGAAAAATTTTCATCCAGCCAAAGTAATTAACCACCGATCGTATTTAGGTGGTATAGGTAGAGAACTCTAATAAGGGCAAAAAGGCGATCGTATTTTTATTTATTTAACAATAGTTACTTAGTTGGTTTTTTATTCCCTTGTTTCGGTTTAGTTTGCTGATTTGGCGCAGTCTTGTTCTGAGTAGTTGGATTTTGAGCAGACTTGTTAGGAACGGCTTTGTTTGTAGAAGGAGGCATCGCAGGTCGAGGTGGCGGAGGGGGTAGCGGGCCTGAATTTAGAGATGGTGTTGGTATTTGCCGCTTAGTAGCAAAGCTAACATTCACGCCTTCATTAGATTGCTCGATCACCAACAAAGGAGTCGGCTTAGCCTTTTGATCCCATTGCATTTGCACGATTCGCCCTTGAATGGTCGGTTGCCAACTACCGTGATCGTCAGTAGGACTCAAGAAAGTTTCAATACAATCGATGATTTGATTAATTGTAGCAGAAGTGGCCTGAGTAGGTAATTTCATTAACCGAATTTGAATGCGAAAAAGCACGCCCTTCTTAATTTTCGGATTATTTTCTACCGGTTGATACTCCACATCAAACATCTCATCCACTTGCCTTCCCGTATTAGCAGTACTCCCGGTAGCAGCAGTTGGCGCAACTTGCACCGGACGCAATGCTTGAGAAATTTTTTCCTTGACTTTTACTTTAATTTGATTGACGATCGCATAATGAAACACTTCTTCAGACATCCGCATCCGCAAATAATCTAGGTTAAACTCTCGCGAGTAAACCAAATCTGGATTAGTTTCCATTTTGCGGATAGTTTCCAGCGCTAACTTTAACTTTTTATCCAGTTCCCGAGTTCTAAATTCTTCAAACCGGACTTTCTTTTTCAACCTACCGATCTGTAGAAAAGAATAAACCCCCAAACCAACCACGGCCAACGCCAGCGCCCCGGAAACTCCCATCCAGATAGTTTCCATCGGCATATCTTTACCCTTGGGTACTTTCGGTGGAGTTTGAGCTAGATAGGGTTCTATAACAATAATGGGAATTGACATAATTGCTCGCAGCTAAATGGACGCCTGTTTATAGAATGCCCTTGACCAGGGTAATTGCATCAGTAAAGTCACTAAAAGCAAAGAATTTCAAGGAACGGAAATCCCGGATCTAATTCTAGGTATATGCACTAAGGTCGTTTTTTTAGACAACCTCTTTTCATCAAAACAGAAGGATAATTTTTCGCCAATATTCCCTGCCAAGATTATCCTGGGAGAAACTGGCCCACATTTATTCCCTATTTCCAGACAAATATCACGTCGAAATCTGCCCCTCAATCTTAAAATACCCATGCTACGGCAACTCTTTTACTGTTTCACCCCAGTTAGAGGTTAGGCAATATACACCTTTTACACTAGCCTAGCCTATATTAACGGTGGCGATCGGGGATAGGGGATGGAAGCGAACCCCTTCCCCTACCACCTACTACCTCGCGCTCCCCCACTTCTAAAAAAAACTTTTAAAACAGTTACCTATTAACAGAATTGATATTTTAATGACTGAAATACTCAAAATTGTTCAATATATCATTTAGCAGATTTTTTGGTCAATAGGGCTGCTCTACCCACTACCACAACAATAACGTCAATATTGTAACAAAAAATACAAATTAACAAATTTTAACATGGATGAAACTACCGTAGAAAACAAGCAGATCCCAGAAGAAGCGAGGCTTTTACAAGCCATGACACTGGCTGTAATCCAGTCAGAAGATTTTCATACCGCACTAGGAGAAACCTTGCGTCAGGTATGCCAAGCCACAGGCTGGAAGTATGCAGAAGCATGGATTCCGCGAATTGATGGTACTGCCTTGGAATGCAGTCGAGTTTGGTATAGCACTGAAACCAAATTAGAAAAATTCAGAAACCTCAGCGAAGCATTTACATTTTCACCGAACCTTGGGTTACCGGGGAGAGTTTGGTTATCCAAGCATTCAGAATGGATTAAAGACGTTACCCAAGAAACAGACTCGGTTTTTTTGCGCTGCCAAATAGCTGTAGAAAGCAATTTGAAAGCAGCATTAGGAATACCGATTCTTGCCAACAACCAAGTGTTAGCAGTCTTGGTATTTTTTATGTTTGAATCTCGTGAAAAAGACTCTCAACTTGCAGAATTAGTCGCCAGCGTTACCAATCAATTAGGAGTCTTGATTCAACATAAACGTACAGAACAGGTAATCAAAACACAAGCGTTAGTCTTAGAGAGAATGATCGAAGGCGTGAATATGTGTGACGAGCATGGGTTGATATTTTTTACTAATCCAGCATTTGATACCATGTTCGGATATGAATCGGGAGAATTAATCGGTAAAGATATATCAGTCATCACTGCCTATTCAGAGCCGCAAAAACAACGCATTATGGCCAAAATAAGCGAAAGCTTAAAAAATCAAGGAAGCTGGATAGGCGAATTAATCAACTCTAAGAAAGATGGCACTTTATTAATTACCTACGCTCGCATCAGTCCTCTAGAAATTTACGGTAAAAAATATTGGATTATTGTATTAGAAGATATTACCGATCGCAAACAAGCAGAAGAAGAACTTCGAGAAAGTAAGCGACGGCTGGCTATATTGATCGATTCGTTACCAGGTATTGCTTTTTCCTGTGCAGCCGATGCTCAATGGTCGATGAAATATTTAAGCGAAGGCTGTCTGGAAGTAACCGGTTATAAAAGTCAAGAACTTTTAGGAGATGGCTGTTCTTATAATGCGATTACCCACCAAGAAGACTTACCAAAAGTTTTGAATTCGATTAACGAAGCGGTTGTTGAAAAACAACATTACGTAGTTGAGTATCGAATTCGCACTAAATCAGGGCAAGAAAAATGGCTGTGGGAAAAAGGAAAAGGAATACTTGACGATAGCGGTAAATTATTGGGATTAGAAGGTTTCATCAATGACATTACCGAGCGCAAACAGGCAGAGCAAGCATTATTAGAAGAACGCAATTTTGTCTCGGCAATCCTCGATACTGCTGGTGCTTTAGTAGTAGTTCTCGATTGGGAAGGAAAAATTGTCCGGTTTAACCGAGCTTGTGAAAAAATCACCGGTTACGCTTTTGAGGAAGTTCAAAATAAATTTATTTGGGATTTGTTTTTAATTCGAGAAGAATTGGCAATAGTCAAAGCGGTTTTTGAGGAATTAAGAGGAGGCAAAGCTGCCAATGAGTGTGAAAATTTCTGGGTTACCAAAGATGGAAAACGCCGAATTATAGCTTGGTCTAATAGTACGTTATTAGATGCTGATGGTTCGGTAAAATATATCATAGGTACGGGAATTGACATTACCGATCGCAAGGAAGCAGAAGAAGCCTTGCGGTTGGCAGAACGCAAGTATCGCAGTATCTTTGAAAATGCCGTAGAAGGAATTTTTCAAACTACGGTCGATGGTTACTACATTACGGCAAATCCCATGTTAGCCCGGATTTACGGTTATGATTCTACGGAAGAACTACTAGCAGCACTTACCGATATCGAGCATCAACTATACGTTCAACCAAATCGTCGCACTGAATTCATGAGTTTGGTACAAGAACAGGGTGCTGTGTGGGGATTTGAATCGCAAGTTTACTGCAAAGACCGGACGATCATTTGGATTTCTGAGAACGCTTACGCACTGTATGATGATGATGGGAAATTACTCGGTTATGAAGGTACGGTAGTAGATATTACCGAGCGAAAGCGGGCAGAAGCTACGATCGAATATCAAGCTTTTCATGATTTGCTAACTAACTTGCCAAATCGTACTTTGTTTAAAGATCGCCTTGCGATTTCTCTAGCCAATTGCCATAGAAATCATCACCGATTGGCAGTAATGTTTTTAGACTTAGATGGATTTAAAAGAATTAACGATACTTTAGGACATAGCGTAGGCGATCAATTGTTGCAGGTTGTGGCGGAAAGATTGAAAAGTTGTTTGCGAGAAGGTGACACGGTGGCTCGTTGGGGAGGAGATGAATTTACTGTATTATTACCTCAAATTACTTATATTCATGAAGTTGCTAAAGTTGCTCAAAGAATTTTGGATGCTTTCGAGCAACCTTTTGAATTAGACGATCGACAAGTATCTACCAGCACGAGTATCGGTATTGCAATTTATCCCCAAGATGGTGAGGAATTACAAGATTTACTCAAAAATGCCGATTATGCTTTATATAAGGCTAAGGAAAATGGCCGAGATAACTATCAATTTTATATCCCAAAAACCAGTTTTCCAGCATCAATCAAACATCTCAAAAAATTGAGAATCTGAGTAATATCATGTTCGGTTGCATATATTGTGTGCAAGGGCGGGTTTTGACATCCTACAACTGTAATTTTTAAAGAGGAATCGCGATCGCAAATTCAGTACCGCTTCCCGGGGAAGAAATACAAGTTAGCTTGCCAGAATGTTCTTTTTGGACAATTTGACGCGCGATCGATAAACCCAAACCCGTTCCTTTTCCTACCGCTTTAGTAGTAAATAAATGGTCGAAAATGCGGTGTTGCACTTCCTTCGGCATTCCGGTTCCGTTGTCGGCAATCCTCACGATCGCATAAGCGCGATCGGAATCGATCTCCGTAGTGATTGTAATGCGATTCGGATGATGGCGAATTTCCGCAAAACTTTTATCTTTATTTGATTCTTCCAGCGCATCAATAGCATTTGCCAGAATATTCATAAATACTTGGTTTAATTGACCTGGATAACAACGAACTTCTGGCAAATCGCCATATTTTTTTACTATTTCAATGGCAGGACGAGAGTCATTAGCCTTCAAGCGATGGCGCAAAATTAAAAGAGTACTATCAATCCCGTGATGAATGTTAAACGGTACTTTTTGAGAACTATCCCCCCGCGAGAAAATCCGCATCGAATTACTAATTTCTTGAATTCTTTCAGTACCTTCTTTCATCGAATAAATTATTTTGGGTAAATCTTCTAGCACGAAATCCAAATCAATCTTAGCGGCATTCTGTTGAATTTCCGGTACTGGATTTGGGTAATTATCTTGATATAAATGCAACTGATTAATCACATCTCGAGCATATTCAAGTGCGTGTTCTATATTTCCCGCAATAAAACCGAGGGGATTATTTATTTCATGAGCTATCCCTGCCATTAATTGTCCGATCGTAGCCATTTTCTCGCTCTGTACGATTTGTAATTGAGCTTGTTGTAATTGTTGATAGGATTCTTCTAACTGTTGAGAGTAATTTTGAGATTCCAGATACAAATGGGCATTTTCTAAAGAAATAGCAGCTTGAGAACACAAAACTTTGAGTACTTGCAATCTATTCCTAGTAAAAGCTCCGCTAGTTAGTTGATTTTCCAAGTAAAGAATTCCCATCAGTTTACCTTGATAAATCATAGGAGTACATAATAAGCTTTTAGGTTGTTTTTGATCTATATAAGAATCGGATGCTAGAGATGGTTGAGTAGTTGCATCATCGATGACTAAGGTTTTATTAGTCCGCCTGACATAGTTAATTAAAGAGAGGGGGATATTTGAACTATCTTCTAAAACAATTGATTGGGTAACTACGACTGCTTCTTTAGATGAACCTGAAATATTGGCAGTAGCGGCTATTTTGAAATTATCTCCTTCTCGTAAGATCAAAGCAGCATAAGATGCTCCTGCATTTTCCATGACGATTTCCATGAATGTAGAAAGTAATTGATCTAGTTGAATTTCTCCCGACAGGACTTGAGAAGCTTTGATCAAGGAAAAAATATCTAGTGCATCTGATACGGTCGTACTAGTTGAACTACTATACTTACTGATAGTTTGGGTCGAAAATATTTCGTAAGGATTAACGGTAATTTTTTCTCGCTGCCAAATCGGAATCAGTAATTGAGGATAGCGTTCTTCTAAATCATCGACTTTTGCTTTTGCTCCCCAACGGCTGTAGGTGTAGTAAGCATCAACAATGTAAGCCCGGGCTATTTTTTCTTTTTTTTTTTCCATAGAAAAGTCGGCTGCTAGTTCTTTAGCGAGAGCTTCTTCTTGGATGTATTTATTTTTAATCGCTCCGAAAATCGCGCGATCGTATAAGTCAGCCGCAGGCCAATTTTGTCCGAATATTCTTGCTTTTTCGGCTTCTACCAAGTCGTATCTGTGCTGGTGGTTCATCGGAGCGCAATCAGCCCAAAATTTCATATTTTCTTGATTTTTATCTATTTGCTCTAGATATTTGGGTTGTTCGCTGGAGCTAACTTTTGGATAGAGTGCTAAAAGAGCTAATGAATGGTAGAAATTGAGAATGGGTACTTGGATAAAACCAAAAGCTGCTCCCGCTTGTTCGTTAGCTAAAGCGACATTATCCAAAGCGCGATCGTACTCTCTAAAATGATAGTAAATAATCGTTTTAGCTACGTAAAAAACATACAACACCGTTCCGGCTTTGGCTTCGATTAAACGAGGCAAGATTTGACTTTCATTAAAACTTTCACCATTTAATAAAAGCGTTTCTTTGGCTTCTCCTTGAAAATTTAAAGCTAATTGCCTCCACACTTTAGAAAAGAAAGTAGGAATTTCTTGTTTACTTTTGACACATAAATCAATGTAAATGGCTTGTTGTTCCACTACTGATTCCAAATTTTCTTCGGTAAAAAACAAGTAGCCGCACAAGTTACCGACACAATAGCCACCCCATTCTATATCCCCTGTTTGCCAACCTGCTTGCACGCCTTCCTGTAAAGGAGCAATACTATTTCTAGCAGCTTCTTTCCAAGTCCTAATATTAGAATTGAACAAGTTATAAACTTTTGCTTTTAGTTCTTTAGCATCAAATTTTTCCAAAAACTTTAAAGCAATTTTACCAGCTTGATAACCCGCATCTAACTTACCAAAACCAACTAGCAACAAACCGTAAAAACCATACGCAAAAGCTGATAAAGAAGAATTACCATTTACCCTGCACAAGTGAATCATGGTCAGTATTAACTGCGGAAAGATTTCCGGTTTGGCTTGGAAAACAGGCGTGCAGAGGATTTTTAAAATCTGCATAGCCGACAATTTATAAGGGTCGGTCATTACCGCGAGATTATCCAAGGTAGACAGTTCCGGTAAATCGACTAATAAACTCTCTTCTCCATTAAAAGGCAACAACGAAATGCCCAATTTTTCCAATACTTCTAATCCGGTATTGACGGCTTTTAGCATTTCTAATTGGGCAATGTAAATCTCCATTTTTAATTCGTATACTTTCACGATATCGAGCAAATTAGCGGCGTTTTTCATCGCCGTTTCCGCTAACATCGCTGACCGAGTAAAATTGATATTCAGATATTCTGCTTCTGCGGCTGCGATATAAATAGATAGGGTCAATCGATAGTCAGTTTGCCAACTATTTTCTGGCAATAATTTTAACGCTACCGTTAAATACCTGACCGCTGGTTCGTAAGCGGTAGATAACTTTGCTTTATGACCCGCGATCGCATTCAGTTGCGCTAATTCGTTTTTTTCCGATTGATTATCAATTAAATCAACTCCTATGTTGAGTTGATTGACAATTTCAAATATTTTTTCTTCCCGTTCTTCTACTGGCGTATTGGTGAGCAGCAATAACCCGATTTTTAAATGAATTGCTTGTTTTTGGTCTTCGGGAATTAAAAAATAAGCTGCCTGCTGCACTCGGTCATGGAGAAACTTGTAAGAAACCGATAACTCGGATAAAACTCCTCGACAATCTACTTCTTTTTCTTGGAAAAACTTGTAAATTTCGCTGGTGGGAATAATCAATCCTTCTTGCAAAGCTCTCCATAAATCTGTCGCCGTTTCAGCGAGAGACTTTTCATGCACCATCGCTAGAGCTTGTAAATCAAAAGAGTTACCAATACAAGCAGCTAACTTCAATACTTCTTGGGTACTTTCTGGGAGCTTTTGTAATTGAAGCCCCATAAATTCTACTACATCGTCGGTCAGAGAAAGCGCTCGGACTTTCGATATATCGCACTGCCAATATCTCGACTCGAAATTAAACGTAATTAGCCCGTCTTCATGTAATGCTTTGAGGAATTGATTGCTAAAAAAGGGATTACCCTTAGTTTTTTTATGAACCAATTCAGTAAGCGGTAAAGCAACATCTGGCGGGCAACTTAAGGTATCGGCAACTAAATAATTTAAATCGGTTTTGCTTAAAGGTGCTAGAGCGATCGTATTAATGTTTGCTGCGTTGTTTTGACGAATTTCTTCTAAAGTCAGCATTAAGGGATGAGCGGGAAATACTTCGTTATCTCGATAAGCGCCGATCAGTAGTAAATAGGGAGCGTCTGTTTCGTTCATTAACAGTTTAATTAACTTCAAAGAAGCTAAATCCGCCCATTGCAGGTCATCTAAAAATATGACCAAAGGATGATCGGCATTTGTAAATACTCGAATGAATTTTTGAAAGACTAAATTAAACCTATTTTGGGCTGCGCTGGCTTCCAGTTCCGGAACGCTCGACTGTTTTCCGATCAGCAATTCTACTTCTGGAATTACCTCACTAATAACTTGACCGTTTTCTCCCACAGCCTCTAAGATTTTGGCTTTCCACTGTTCGATTTGTTGGGTATTTTCGCTCAATAATTGCCCCATCAAATCCCGCAATGCTTGTACTATGGCATAAAAAGGTATATTGCGCTGGAATTGGTCAAATTTTCCTTTGATGAAATATCCTCTTTGTCGGACGATGGGTTTGTGAATTTCGTTGATGACGGCTGTTTTACCAATGCCTGAATAACCTGCCACTAACATCATTTCGCTGTGAACTGTAGCAAGTTCTCCATCTTTTACTTTGCCAGAAACGCGATTGAATGCTGCTAAGAGAGTGGCAATTTCTTCTGCTCTGCCATAAAGTTTTTCGGGGATTAGAAAATGTTCGGAAACATCCCGTTTTCCCAAATCAAAATTGGTAATTTTACCGGAATTTTTCCACTGATTAAAACAGGTTTCTAAGTCGTATTTTAACCCTAAAGCACTTTGGTAGCGGTCTTCGGCATTTTTTGCCATTAGTTTCGCGACAATATCCGACAAAATAGATGGAATATAGGGGTTAATATTGTATACGGCTGGCGGTTGTTTAGCGATGTGACTGTGAACTAATTCCATCGGATCGTTAGTGGGAAAGGGTAACTTTCCGGTGAGAAGTTCGTAAAATGTTACTCCTAGTGAATAAAAGTCACTGCGATAGTCGATTCCTCGGTTCATTCTTCCGGTTTGTTCGGGAGATAAGTAGGCGAGAGTTCCTTCTAAAACGTTAGGGGAAGTGATGACT
>CAZJJR010000103.1:0-18915 GCA_964546365.1 uncultured bacterium
TGTAACTCTTTTTTCACCATTAACTCCGAAATGGCAGCCGCACCAACCCCGCTTTCGATAACGGCTTTCACCATTTCCCCGCTACTCAAAACTAAAATCGCGTCCAACCCATCTCGATCGATCCCCCAACTTCCCAAGGCTTGCTCGAAGCGCTGTTGAGTTCCCGAACCAGCTTCTCGCATTACCCAACTGGTACGGTTAAGTTCCGATAAAAAAATCTTGGAAAGTCCAAACCAAGGATGAGATTGACCAACCACGATCAGTAAGCGATCGCCTCCTACAACTTCTTGTTCCAAAGACTTTTCTAATGATGGTTTTACCTCTCCTTCAATCAATCCCAAATCAAACTTTCCGTTCGCCGTTCCTTCACAAATATCTTCAGTATTAGCGAGAGTGCAATTAACAAAAATACCCGGATATTGACGCTTAAATTGGCTGATCTTTTCCGGCAACCAATAATTACCGATCGTCAAGCTAGAACCCAACCTCAATTCTCCCCTACTCAAATCATTTAACTCTCGCAATGCTCGCTCTGTCAGCTTTACTCGATCGAGGATACTTTGTGCCTCCATTTGTAACAACATTCCCGCTTCTGTAATTTCAATATGACGACCAATCCGATGAAATAACTTAGTGCCATATTCCTCCTCTAAACTTTGAATTGCTGCACTCACAGCAGGTTGCGTAATGTAGAGCGCTTCCGCTGCGCGAGTAAAGTGTAAATGTTCGGCTACGGCCAGAAAAATTCGTAGTTGATCGAGGGTCATTGCAGCCATTTGTAAAACCTTTTACCTAATTGTTTGGTATGTTTAATAAATTATATTGATTGATTTGAAAAAAAAGAATGTTTGATTTGGGTAGGTAACTAGACTTAAAGTAAAAACCGAGCCTTGTAGGGGGATTTAATCCGAGGCAAAGTTATCAAATTTAACCCAAATGAAAATGCGATCGCGTTATCAGCTAACGCCGCGCGAATGTCAGTAAAAGGAGATACTAAATGACCGATCGAAGGGAAAAAAATCACAGCGTTCACGGACTCAAGCCGAATTGCCTTTCTTTTGGAGAAGTGCTGGCCCAATCCTTCGCCGTAATTGCACCCACCACCATCCCAGCCTCCAATATTGGCCTAATCGTGGCGCTTTCTGGTAACGGCACTTGGTTGAGTTTCTTGATTGGCTTAGTAGGGCTGGTACTAGTTAGCGTCAACATCAACCAATTTGCCAGTCGTTCTGCTTCCCCAGGTTCCCTGTATTCATATATTGTGAAAGGTCTAGGGCCAACAGCAGGCGTGATCTGCGGTTGGAGTTTAGTATTGGCTTACCTATTTACCGGTATGTCAGTTCTGTGCGGTTTTGCCAATTTTAGCGGTATTTTGATCGGTCATTTGGGAATTCATCCCTCCAGCATTACCCTACTCTCACTCGGTGCGGGAATTGCCTGGTATGCCGCCTATAAAGATATCCAACTCTCAGCAATGGCAATGCTGTGGATAGAAGGAGCAACTCTCCTTCTAATCTCGGTCTTGGGGGTCGCAATCTGGGCCCATAAAGGCTTTGCTCTAGATATGTCCCAACTCACCTTACAAGGCGTCACCCCAGGAAGCGTCGCCACCGGACTCGTCTTAGTGATGTTTGCTTTCTCTGGCTTTGAAAGTGCCACATCTTTGGGAGATGAAGCAAAAAATCCTTTGAAAACGATTCCCAAAGCAGTTTTGGGCAGCACTATCTTGGCAGGTTTATTTTTTACCTGCATGACCTACATCCAAGTTTTAGGCTTTAGTGGCACTGGAATATCCATTACTACTACAGAAGAACCTTTGGGCTTTCTCTCTCAACAAATCGGATTGGGTTTTTTGGGAGGATTGGTAGGCATTGGTGCTTTATTTAGCTTTTTTGCTTGTGTTCTCGGATGTATCAATCCAGCGGCTAGAATTTTCTTCTTAATGGCTCGTCACGGTTTATTTCACTCTTCAATCGGCAGTGCCCATTCATCGAATAAAACACCCCATGTAGCCGTTACTATGTGTTCGATGATTATGTTCTTGATTCCTGCTGCACTGTCACTATTTCATGTTTCTTTATTTGAAAGTATGGGGTATTTAGGAGCCATTTGTAGCTACGGATTTTTAACGGTTTATATTCTAATTTCCATTGCTGCTCCAGTTTACTTGCATAAAATAGGTAAATTACGTCCTCTACATATCGGCTTTTCAGTGTTAGCAATTGGATTTATGGCGATCCCCGTATTAGGTAGTGTAGGAATTCCCGGTAACGAAATGTTCCCCGTACCAGAAGCACCTTACGATGCGTTTCCTTATTTGTTCTTGATGTACTTACTAGTTACTTGTGGTTGGTTTATTATGCAACGGCTACGCTCTCCAGAAATTGTTGTTTCGATGGAGCGAGGTATCGAAGCAATTCATGCCAAATTTGAGGAAAAAAGTCCTCTGGTTGGTAGTTCTCGCTTAAATCCCATTCCTTTCGATCCGGACAGAATTGATTGATTGGATAACTTAAAGCTGGAGAAGAAGGCATCTTTTTGAGCATTTTTGAAGATATTCTATTCATGAGTTTTGCGATCGCAAATAAATAAACCAAAACGGCATCCTCACACAAACAGCAGTCAAAGTAACAAAAAAGGTCAATTTAAGATGAACGGATTAGTCACGGCAATTCCTACGGGCGTAACAGCATTTAGCGCTACCAATATGGATGATATCGTCATCCTTACCCTATTTTTTTCCCAAGTTACTGCGGCATTCCGGGCTAGGCATATCGTGCTGGGTCAATATTTGGGCTTTGCGACTTTAGTTGCTGCTAGTCTCCCTGGCTTTTTCGGCAGCCTGATCGTACCGCAAGCTTGGATTGGAATGTTGGGTATCGTGCCGATCGCAATTGGGATTAGCAGCTTGCTCAATCGAGATTCAGATGAATCGGAAGACGAACCAGAGATCGTACCATCTACTAACTCTCTATGGTCTGGTTTTCTGTCTCCCCAAATTTATGGAGTTGCCGCCGTTACTATCGCCAATGGCAGCGACAATATTGGTATTTACGTGCCGTTATTTGCTAGTAGTAACTGGCAAAGCTTGCTAGTTATTCTAGGAATATTTTTCACATTAGTAGGAGTTTGGTGCTATGCAGCATACCGATTAACTAACGTGCCTGCGATCGCTGATAATCTAGCTCGCTACGGCAACAGCGTCGTACCTTTCATCTTGATTGGATTAGGTGCTTTGATTTTGTTTAAAAGTCATACCTTGGAAAGTACCTATTTAACTTTATTAGCACTGATAGCTAGTTGTTGCTGCGTGCTAACTATGGTTAGAAATAACCTGCGTCTAGGGATTAGGGGTTAGGGGCTAGCGAAGAAGTTGAGAATGTAGAATCAAACATTTAATTTTGCCATAATCAATACATTCAAAACGTTCTTTATGTGACCGCGAACAGTATCCAATACCACGAATAAAATTAAAAAGGAGAAAGTCATGAAAACGTTGAAAATATTGCTCGTATTTTTAGTCTTGTTGGTCAATCTAGTAGTAGCTAAACCTTCTTTGGCAGATAGACCGCAATTTACTAAAAGCAATGAATATCAACAAGTAACCCAAGCATTGAACGACATTTTAAAAATCCAAAGCGATCCGAACCAAACAGACTATAAGCCAGAGCAGCTTCAACAAAAAATCGGAGGTTTACAGTTACAGAAGTATATTCTAGAAACCGCTAGAAATTGGAGCTTATGCAGCAATAAAACTGGTAGTACCCTAGCAGTTTACGCTCACAAACCTAAAAAATCTTTCTTCCCAAATGCTAATGAAAGCACTCTTTTCTATCTAGCAGATGGTGAAGTTACGGATGATGAGTGGAACTGCGACGGCGTATATCTGCCAGCCGGAGCTAAAGTGGGTGGCTTAGTTGCTGGCAATCCCCAAGGACAAGAATTAGCCGAACCTCTAGCGCTCAAACTCGTACCGGGATCTCAGCTAATTGCCACTAGTAATCCAGATACGGGTGCGATCGAATTAAACATTCCTCCCCTTCAAGTATTCAAAGCAGGTGAAACCAGTTGGCAGATTCCTACCTTATCGCAAGCCGATATTGACGCAACATCTCCCGACGCTCCCGTTGATTGATCGGTAGAGGGCAGGGGGCAGGGGGCAGGGGGCAGGGGGAAAGGGAAAAAATAATCCCTCTTATGTATTATGTTCTTTTCTTCACCCGCTCACCCCATCTCCCCATCTCCCCATCCCCCCATCTAATTAAGAGCAGCCGCCTCCTCGATCAACTCTAAATCTTTAAATAATGGCGTACTTAGATAACGCTCGCCAAAGCTCGGTTGAACTACGACAATTAAGCGCCCCGCATTAGATACGCGCTTACCAACTTTAATTGCCGCCGCAATTGCCGCTCCTGTAGAAATTCCCGATAGCAATCCTTCTTCTCTAGCTAGTCGGCGACCGTAATAAATTGCCTCTTCATCTGCGATCGCCACCACTTCATCAATTAATTCTAATCGCAACACTTCCGGGACAAATCCAGGGCCAATGCCTTGGATTTTATGCGTTCCAGGATTCCCACCAGAAAGCACCGGACTGCTAGTTGGTTCGACAGCCACTACCCGAAAGCTCGGTTTGCGCGGCTTGATCGTTTCAGCGACTCCCGTAATCGTACCGCCCGTCCCGACACCAGCCACTAAAATATCCACTTCACCATCCGTATCCGCCCAAATTTCCTCCGCAGTCGTTTCCCGGTGAATTTGGGGATTTGCTGGGTTGCGAAATTGTTGCAGCATAAACGCATTAGTCGTCGCGGCAGCAATTTCTTGGGCGCGGCGAATCGCTCCTTTCATGCCTTCCGAACCGGGAGTTAGTTCTAGTTTGGCACCGTAAGCTTTCAACATATTTTGCCGTTCCTTACTCATCGTCTCCGGCATCGTCAAAATTAAGGCGTAGCCTTTGGCGGCTGCGATCATCGCCAACGCAATGCCAGTATTGCCGGAAGTCGGTTCGACTAAAATCGTTTTTCCCGGATGAATCAATCCGGCTTCTTCCGCTGCCTCGATCATGCTCGCACCAATGCGGTCTTTGACGGAAGCGGCGGGATTCATTCCTTCTAGCTTGACGACAATCCGAGCCAAACAACCTTCCGATTGAGGAATTTTATTCAATTGAACTAAAGGAGTCCGTCCGATCAGTTCGGTTATATCACCAGCGATTCGCATATTTATACTCGCTAAAGCTAAATGAAGTACATGGGATTCGACTCTTGACGATCGTTTCTTCGCTCATGGAGAACTTGTAAGGTATAGCGTCCTAAAACAGCGATCGCTGCTGTTGTTGCTTCCTCCCAAACTTCTTGAATGATGATACTCTCCAAGGTTTGGGATTCTTTCTCATTGGACTCCTGGTGGTATTGCTTCCCTTCTAAGCAATCTAGAATTTCCAGCAGCCCTATCTGCTGGGGCGCTCTAGCTAGTAAATAACCACCTTTTACTCCTCGTTGACTGCGGACAATACCGCAACGGCGCAATTCGATCAGCAATTGCCCTAAATAGCGCTCTGGGATTTGTTGCTCGGCCACTACCTGTTCGATCGATAAGAGTTTTCCTCGTTCGTAGTGGCTAGCTAGTTCTAAGAGCGCTAGCAGAGCGTATTTCACCTTACTAGACGGTTCCATTTATATCAAAAGCCGAACTTAATCTATAAGATACTACGGTATACCAATCGACTTTTAGTAATTTAAACAAAATTAATCCTCATTTGCCCGTTTAATTCTTGTATAAACGGACAAACAGCTAGTCTATGGCCGCTCAAAAAGCAAACTATTATACAGATTTTTTTCCATTTTGTGGAATTTACCACTAGACTTTTAATCAATCTGTAGATTAAACTACGATAAACCAACCGATTTTTCGGAGTTAAAATGTCAAACGCCCAAAAAGTGCATGAAGAATTAAGCTTGATCGAACCAGAAAGCCAAGTGAAATTACAAAAAGTACCGCAAGATATATTTAAAAAATTGACGCCGAAAAAACTCGGAGGCGGATTACTTCTAATCCTTGGTTATTTACTTTCGCCTCTGTGCTGGTGGAACGACCTATTGTTTAATCTGCCGATCGCCTATTGTTTTGGCTATATTTGCAGTTGGTTATCGTCGAATTTACTTTTACCGGGTTTGATTGTTGGATATTGGATTTCTAATATCGCTGGCATTCTTTTAATGCAAATAGGAGCTTTAGAAGTTTTTCAAGGTGAAAACGAAAAGCGCGATCTTAAAAAAGAGTTACTGACTGGCTTAATCTCCTCAACTGCTTACACCATACTAATCTTGGGATTAATTCAACTGAAAATCCTCGATACTCCCACATTATTTTCTGGAAAATGAAATGAAAACTTATTGATTTGGTTAATTAGGTGAAACGAATTTTCCTAAATCCAACCATTTCGGAGGGTCTTTGCTAAGAAACAAAGGTAAATTTCCATTCCATTTTTCTATAGCTTGTTTCAGCAATACTTCGCGATTTAAACTTTCCCGAATCAGTCTTTGTGCTTCAGCTTCCCCTTTTGCCAAGTTTATTTTGGCTTGAGCTTCTTTAGATGCCTTTAATGCAATAAATTCCGCTCGTTTAGCTTCTTGTTCGGCAACTTGCTTTGCTTCTACTGCTTCCCCAAATCTGGCTGAAAAATGAACGTGAACTAGAGAGATATCATCAACAGCAATGTGATAATTGGCTAGTCGATTAGTTAACCCATCGTCTACACCTGCTTTTACTTCTCCTCGTTTAGTGATGATTTCCTCTGCCGTATATTGAGCCATTACAGCTTTTAGCACTTCCTCTACAGCAGGATTGATAATTTTTTCAATGACTGCATTTTCATCGCCAATTTGTTGAAAAACTAGATTAACTTCAGATGGAATGAGATGCCAATTAAGAGCGACATCAGCAAAAACATCTTGTAAGTCTTTGGAAGATGCTTCTGCTGAAATTTCTTGTTTTTGAACTCGCACGCTTAACTTTTTAACAGTATTAATTATCGGTATGATAATATGGATGCCTTCTCCGAGAATTTGCTCTTGTACTTTACCAAATTCCATGATTACGCCCCGTTCCCCCGCATTCACGATAACGAATGGCGTAAATAAAAGGAACATCAATAATAAAAATGCCGCTACTTTACTAGGTTTACTATAAAGTATTTTATTTTTAGCTATCGGAAATTTGAACATATTAATTTTATTAATTGTTACAAATTTTGCACTGGTGGGTTACGGCGCTGTAATTGAATTATTGGTTTTGATGCTCAAATTGTCTTCTGTGCTTAACCCACCCGACAATTAAATAACTAGGAGAGGAAGAGTCTAGAATCAAGAGTTTATTCTTAATCCTGACTTCTGACTCCTAAATTTTTCCGCTCAAATTTCGTAATGCCAGAAAGGTTGTTCGTTAGTTACTACAAATTTACGGCCTAAGCTTTGAATAATTCCTTGCTTTTCAAATTCATTGAGCAGTCGGGTAACTGTTACTCGACTAGAACTGATAATTTCTGCGATGTCTCGATGAGTTAAACGCAAATCGATTAGTTTACCTTGGTTTGTTTCTCGACCGAATTTCTGGGATAGCCAGATCAGTAAGCGCAGTAAAGCTGCATCAACTGGTTTGCTGTGTAATATTTCTAAAAATTCTCCTAATTGTTGTGCGTGCAAAACCATAGATTGAGTAAGTTGAGGCAATTTACTAAGAGGTAGTGCAGTTGCTTCTACGTCAGTTAAGCATTCTATTCGATAAGGATCGGCTTTTGAGAGTGCTTTGCCAACAATATCGCCCGATCCCCACAATCCAATGGTGATCGGTGTTCCGTCTTTTAACCAGGTTGCAGTACGAATAGCGCCTGTTTCTATTTGCCATAAGTAATCTTGGCTGAGCGGTAAGAGGGATCTGTATGCAAATCTGCGTCGTATTAAAGGAGAAGAACTACTTAGCGAAGTTGGGAAAATAGTCATTTTTAATGGTGATAATGTTGTAAGTTTTTGACGATCGATCCCTCAACGGGGTAGAGGTGAGTCTAAGCATTTTCTGGGAATTGGCAATTCGTTAACGGGCATCTAAGTTGCATAAAGTGTGCAGTGGAAAAAGGTGAAGGGGGGAAACGGTTGAAAAATCTACCTTTCCCCTCTCATCGGATGTTGCTATTTGAAGACGATCGGCCTAATTAGCCGCTACTAGCAAGAGTCTCTAGATTTGTGATATCGATTATACTACACTAACTTGACCGATAAACCGAAGATTTAAAAAAATATTTTATTTTATGCCAAAGATTTTTGGTCGATCGAGTCCAGCGTGAGGTCAAGACACGTCTAAAGTAGTAAGCATGAGCATTTCAATTGAAATGGCTTAACACGGCTTGGTGCATTCCAAACCGTTAATTTGGTTCGTTTAATAGGGTTTCGGGGTCTTCAGGATTGGGAAAATCCACGTTGCGGCGCTTGATTGGGGATTTGATAATGGCAAAGCGTGGCAGGATCGCGATCGCAAATCTGGATGTAGCGAATAAAACCGTACACTCATGGGAGATTGGTTGAGGATTTCAACGCGATGCCTTGTTCAAACACTTAACCATCCGTTATTCGATTCCCCAAATAAAAAATATTTTATAGATATTAGATCTATAAAGTATTTTTTATTTTTGGATTTGATTTCTAGGCTGATAGCTGTATAACCGCACAATGTCGTATCTATCTGTGGGTTCCTGGGAAAGACACTTCGCAAAAATCGCTCCATGTCTTTCCTATTTCTAATATGCCCTTTTTTTAAGGAAAATTTCACATCTCTAAAAAAAATCCGTAATTTTTACATTTCTTAACTAAAAATCTGTATTGCTCAGTCGGTTATTTGGGTGTAAGAAACCCGGTTTCTATTGCTGTAAAGTTCAAGCATTGACTATCTTTTCTTTGGTCAGTATTGGTTGGTTGGTAACAATGGAATAAAGAACGTCTGGGTCTAAGTCGGCTCCATTTTCCCAATAAATTGTTCCCCAGTCCAGATTAATTTTGACTTGGACAAAGTAACTCAAGTCTTGCAGGACTGCAAAAATTACGGTAAATTCGATTAATTAACTGATGTCAACAACTCCTTATTTCCCATCTTCAAATTTGAGGTGTAATTGATAGTTTTCTAATGGTTTAACTGATATAATATCTTTAAGTATGGCTGACTCACAAATACTTGAGGGATGCTTATTACTTGGGAAATAAACGCCTATCAACTTGCAAACAAAATGTGTTCCAATCGGTTCTAAAAAATTCAGCATTTTTGGTATTATGATTAATCAGTAAAACACCATCTTCTCGCTGAGGATTGTGGTCTGCAATTGCTTGATTACGAGGATATTTGTAGTCTATTAAGTCTTTCCCACGTTTAGTTATAATTCGACTGTTCTTAAAAAGGATAATTTCAACCTGGAAGTTAACACCAGCGCACAACTGATACTCACCATTTTTCTCGTCAATAATTGTGAGACGGAAATCATCATCAGATTTAGTCTGATCTCTAGACATTTCATCAGCAGAAACTAACCGTGACGGATCATTATGCAGGTTATATGCAAATTCAGCTACCTTATTGGCAACATAAGTTGCATCATCTAGAGTCAAATAGGAATAACAAAAATATTTCGAGGAATTACCTAAAGTTCGATTTCTCCAATCAAATGGTTTTGATTCCAATAAGTTAATTAATGTTTTGTATTCTTCTTTTGTAAAAGTTACCCCTCTCGGATTTTTACCGCTTTCTATAAGATCGAACACAAATTGCCATTTATATTTCCTTTTCCCATGTTCCTTTTTTAGATGTAAATAAAGAAGATCATTTTGATAAATAGTGGCTTTTCCTGGAAAATCATCAAGAAAGAAGACTCGTTTGTTAAGGATTGCAGGTCGTTTGTTAGTATTACTTTCCTTTACAGCTAGCATTGCCAATATCTCCTTAGTTAGTTTGATATTCTTTAGTTCCAGTTAGCTCAATTTCAGCAATTAGAGCATTAAAACGGTTTTGTTAACCCCCCTCAAAAAGGGGGGTTAAATTTATGTTTAATACTCTGGAACTGAAGAATCGACTTCCCGACTCCAAGCGGTAATTCCACCTTTAACGTTAGTTCCTTGAATTCCTGCTTCTTTGAGAATTCCTAACGCTTTTGCGGAACGACCACCCATTTTACAATGAGCAATTAAGCGATGACCGTTGAGTAATTGTTTGACTTTTTCAACGCCTTCGCCTTGTTCGATATCCGGTAATGGCACTAAAACAGAACCGGGAATTTTGGCGATTTCGTATTCGTTGGGATTGCGAACATCAAGGAGTACGAAATCATTTGCGCCGCTATCGAGTAGCTGCTTCAATTCTTGCACGGTCATTTCAGAAATTTCCATTTGCCGTTTCGCCTCTTCTGCCTTGGCTTGAGGAATACCGCAGAATTGTTCGTAGTCTATCAGTTTTTCAATTACCGGGCGCACTGGATTCGGACGCAGTTTCAATTCCCGGAATTTCATTTCTAATGCGTTGAATAGGAGCAATCGACCGCTAAGAGTCGTACCTTTACCAAGGATAATTTTAACGGTTTCCGTTGCTTGAATAACACCAATAATTCCTGGCAGAATACCCAAAACACCACCTTCTGCACAAGAGGGAACCATTCCTGGTGGTGGGGGTTCTGGATACAAGTCGCGATAATTTGGCCCACCTTCATAGTTAAATACGGTGGCTTGTCCTTCAAAGCGGAAGATGGAACCGTAGACGTTTGGCTTGTTGAGCAAAACGCAAGCGTCGTTGACTAAATATCGAGTGGGGAAGTTATCAGTACCATCCACTACGATATCGTAAGGTTTCATCAGATCTAGGGCGTTAGCTGAAGATATGCGCGTGTTGTACAATTCAACCTGACAAGCGGGGTTGATTTCCAAAATGCGGTTTTTGGCAGACTCGATTTTTGGTTTACCAACCCAAGATGTGCCGTGAATGACTTGGCGTTGCAGGTTGGAATTATCTACCACGTCGAAATCGACGATACCGAGTTTTCCGATTCCTGCTGCTGCTAGATACAGCAACAAGGGGGAACCGAGTCCACCAGTACCGATACAGAGGACGCTGGCGGCTTTGAGGCGTTTTTGCCCTTCCAGTCCTACTTCCGGCAAAATTAGGTGACGGGAGTATCTTTCGTATTCTTCTTTTGATAACTGGATTTCATCCAGGTTCGGATTGAGCATGGCAATCTGATAGGGAAAAGCGGATCTAATATTTTACCTTTAAAAGTTACCTTCTTGCCCTTCGCACCTTTGCCCTTTTTACATTTTGTTTAATGATTGGGAAAAAGTATGGTCAGGGCAGGTTTTGTAACGAAGTTGTCTGTTGGGATCGAGGATTGTGGTCTAAACCTGCCCCTACGATCGGACGATCTATCGAGTTCGGTGTATAAGTTCATAATATGATTTTTTCTGGCTGAAATTGGCGATCGTCATCCAGACACCAGCTACGCAAATCGCCAGCTTTTCCTTTAGGTACCGAGACGATGATATAAGAATACACCGGCCATGCGATCGCGCGATCCATCTCTGAAGGTACGGCGGGATGATCCGGGTGAGAATGATATATGCCGATAATATCCAAATTGCGATCGCGTGCTTGCTTCTGTGCATTTAACATATCTCTAGGTGCGATCGCATATCGACTTTCTCTACTCGTTACCCCTCCCCCCTCCGGTAACTCCCGCGCCGTCTCCTCATTCCAAGCATTTTCCATCGGCCAAATTTCCACTACCCTTTTGCCATCATCACTTAAATCTCCGGCGATGATACCGCAGCACTCATCGGGATAAGTGCTTTCAGCATGAGTGCGAATAGCTTGCAAATGGTGGGATTTCAGTTCGATCATATTGATTTTAGATTTTGGATTTTCTCCTCTTTTCATTTTTCTATGAATAAGACTTAGATAAAACTGATAATTGTTCACTATTAACTGATAAAAGACTTATTTTACCAAAATTAGCCGAAAAATCACTAGTATCTAACGTTCGATTGCCACTTTGATGAAACCTTGGCTATTTTGGACTGATGGACGAAAAATCTCCATAATTGCGATTTATCTGAAAAATATCTGGGTGTTAATGAAAAACTACCTCGTTTCCGGTTCCATACTAGGAAGTGCTTCACTGTTTTGCTTATTTCCCCTTATTACGACAGCCCAAATAGTACCCGATAGCACGTTGCCCGTGAATTCGATCGTCACGCCACAAGGAAATATTAATTTAATTGAGGGAGGAACCAGAGCAGGGAGCAATCTATTTCATAGCTTTCGAGAATTTTCCATTCCCACTGGTAGCGAAGCTTTCTTCAACAATGCAATAGATATAAACAATATTTTTACTAGAGTAACTGGTAGCGCAATTTCTAATATTGATGGATTAATTAAAGCCAACGGCACGGCAAATTTGTTTTTCATTAATCCTAATGGGATTGTATTTGGCCCTAATGCACAATTGAATATCGGTGGTTCATTTTTAGCAAGTACGGCTAGTGGGATTAAGTTTGTTGATGGTACAGAGTTTAATACAACACCAAATCAAAATACATCTTTACTGACAATTAACGTTCCGGTTGGCTTGCAATATTCAGCTAATCCCGGAAGTATTACCGTACAAGGACAAGGGCTGCCATTACCTGCACCTGTAGATGGGGAACCCATAGCCCAACAAGCTGCTAGAAACATTCAATTACAACAACAATGGCTCAACAGCCCCGTAGGTTTAGGAGTACAGCCAGGAAGAACCCTCGCCTTAGTAGGTGGTAACGTAACTCTCGAAGGCGGCATATTAAAAGCACCATCTGGACGAATTGAACTGGGCAGCGTTGCTGATGCTGGTGTCGTAAGTCTGAACCCTACTGAGCAAGGCTGGGCATCAGGATATGCAAACATTCCCACTTTTGGCAATATTCAACTTTCTCAAATGGCGACAGTTATTGCCAGCGGAGAAGGTGGGGGCAATATTCAAGTTCAAGGAGGAAGACTAGCCCTGAGTGATGAGTCAAGAATCTTTGCAGATACATTGGGCAATCAAAATGGCGGTAATTTATCCATTCAAGCTCTTGGTTTAAACCTGACCGGAGGTTCGAGAATCACAGCAAGTACTCAAAGTCAAGGTGCGGGGGGTAATCTGACACTCAACGCTTCTGAGTCTATAGAAATAATTGGCACATCGCCAGATACTGGATATTCTAGCGGTTTAGAAGTAGAAACTTTTGTTAGCGGTGCAGCTGGGAATTTGAGCATTAACACCAGACAGTTAGTTGTAAAAGATGGAGCATTAATTTCTACTACCACTGGCGGCGCAGGTCAAGGCGGTAATTTGTTTGTCAATGCCACTGAAGCAATAGAAGTAAGTGGAATCAACCCAAATGGGAATTTACGTGGAGTATTAAGCCTAACATTGGGAGCGGGAAATGCTGGAAATTTGACGATTCAAACTGAGCAATTGATTGTTAAAGATAGTGCATGGATATCTACAGCCACAACTGGAGCGGGAAATGCTGGAAATTTGACGATTCAAAGCGATCGACTGATTGTTAAAGATGGTGCAAGTGTATCTACACTTACAATTGGCAAAGGAAATGGCGGAAATTTGCTGGTACAAGCCAAAGAGTCTGTAGAAGTGACAGGCACAAGTCCGAACGGACTGGCGACGAAGCTAGCAACTGGAATTTTACCAGGGGCAGGGGATAACCCAAACCGTTTCGGTGGTAATCTGACCATTGAAACAGGCAATTTAAGTATTCGCAATGGAGGCCAAGTTTCTAGTGCAATTTACGATCGAGGAAATGCTGGCAATATCCATATCAGGGCGAGAGACTTTGTAGAAGTAGTAGGGCAAATGCCGATTAAACCTGAATTGCCCAGCTGGATTATTTCGAGTGTGATTGGGGAAGTTGTCGGTAATGCAGGCAGTATTACTATTGAAACTGGTACTTTAAGTATAAAAAACGGCGGTGCAGTTTTAGCTAATGTATCCGGTCGCGGTAATGGCGGAGATATTCAGGTACGGGCAAGCGATCGCGTGGATTTAGTTGGAACTACTGTAAATGGTGGGTTGGCAAGTTCCCTTAGCGCCATCTTGTTATCCGATTTAGAGGGGAAAGGTGGGAATATCAGCATAGACACCCAGATATTAAGCCTCCGAGACGGAGGAACAGTTATAACAACAACTTCAGGTCTAGGAGATGCTGGCAATATCGACATTCGGGCTACAAATTTTGTGGAAGTCGTTGGCGAAGGGCGCGATCGACCGAGTAACCCAGGTTTGGGAGGGATTTCTAGTAGTCTGATTTCAGGAGTTGGCCCTGATGGTGCTGGTAATGGGGGAAATCTTACTATTGAAACTCAAACACTTAGTATTCGGGATGGAGGTCAAGTTTCCTCTGATGTCCAAGGAATTTGGGGCCAGGGTGGAAATGTTCAAGTTAAAGCCAGTAAGTTAGTAGAAGTAGTGGGAGCAGGTAGAACTAGAACAGATGAAAATGGTACTCCTGTAAGGGTTGCATCACAAATTTCTGCTAGCTTTTCATCAGATGATGTAGCACCAGAGGGAAAGATCAATCAAGGTGGAAATATCAATATTGAAACTGACCTTTTAAGCGTTCGTGATAGCGGAGGGATATCTTCCACAACTTATAGTGTGGGAAAGGCAGGTAATATTAACATCCGAGCTAATCGAGTGGAAGTTACAGGAGTTTCTATCGGTAGCTCAAACAGTGGCATTGGTTCTGATGTGTCGATAAATGCAGTTGGAGATGGTGGAAGTATCAACATTGATACTCAGGTTTTAAGCCTAAGCAATGGCGGCAGCATATCTGCTGGTACACATGGTGTAGGGGATGCTGGCAATATTCAGATTCGGGCAACAAAAGCGGTAAATCTAGATGGAATTTCACCCGATCCCGACCAGGCTGCAAGTGCCTTACTCACTACTGTTTTATCTGGAGCAAAGGGCAATGGTGGTAGGATAACAGTAGAAACACCACGCTTAAGGCTCAATAACGAAGCTTATATTTCTGCTGACACTTTAGGAGATGGGAATGCTGGCAGTATCGAGATCAAAGCATCTGAAGCGGTGGTATTAAATAACGATAGCTCAATTCGGGCTTCTACTTTGTCTGAAACTGGAACTGGCGGAAGTATTACGATCGAAACAAACCGCTTGCAGCTTGCTGGTGAATCAGATATTTCGGCTTTCACAGGTACTCAAAAACGAGCAGGAGACATTCGCATAAACGCGGCTGAATCTATACGGTTGGATAGCGGAAGTAGTTTATTAGTTGTAACTGGAGGTGCTGGAGATGCGGGAAACATATTTCTCGAAACTGGACAGTTGACGATCCGAGAAGCGAGAATACTAGCTTCAGCGGCTGAAAACTCAACAGGCAATGCAGGGAATTTAACTGTAATAGCCAAGCAAGTAGAACTAACCGGAAGAATCACAGACCGTACACTTACTGGTTTATCTACAGACAGTAAAGGAGATGGTGCTGCGGGTTCTGTAAGGATTGAAACTGGACGATTGATGGTGCGAGATGGCGCAGAAGTTTCTGTAAGCAGCATTGGCACGAAGGGCGCTGGTAGCTTAGATGTGAAAGCTAATTCCATAGAGTTGAACAATCAAGGGGGCTTATACGCCATAACTGCTGCGGGTAATCAAGGAAATATTAATCTCAATTCCCAATCTCTCATCTTGCGCCGCAATAGTACCATCAACACCAACGCCACTGGTACTGCAACAGGCGGCAACATCGACATCAACACCAACATCCTGGCTGCCCTGGAAAATAGCGATATTAGCGCTAATTCTCTCAACGCTCAAGGTGGCACTGTTACGATTAATTCTCAAGCTATTTTTGGCGCACAAGTCCGCACTAGGGATGAATTAATTCGCCTACTCGAACCCAATGATTCAGCTTTGCTCGATCCCTCAGATTTGCCTAGCAGCGATATCACTGCTACTGGCAAAGATGCTTCATTAAGTGGCACGGTGGCGATTAATACTCCTGATATTAATCCGGGCGCTGGTTTAGTGGAATTATCAGAAAATCTTGTAGACGCGACTGGGCTGGTTACTTCTAGTTGTCGCGCCAGGGGAAGTGAACAAAGCCGATTTACCGTTACGGGAAGGGGCGGTTTGCCACCAAATCCTAATGAAACTATCAGTGATGAAGCAACTTGGATGGATTTAAGATCGATCGCAACCACTCAATCTACTCATCCAAATCCTTCTAGCTCATTTAGTTTACCTACTCCCCCTCGTACTCAGCACACCCCTGAAATCATCGAAGCCCAAGGTTGGACTGTAAATGATAAAGGCGAAATAACATTAGTAGCAAAAACACGCAGAGTGACTGCATTTGCTACTGGTTTAGGAACTCATCAATGTTAATGTGTCACGCATAAGCTTTAGGGTACAGATGAAGGGATGGGAAGAAGTTAAAAGTCAAAAGTCAAAAGTTAAAATTAATTTGTTTTAACTTTTGACTTGATTCTTTTCATATCATGTCCGGTTGCATATATTTTGTGTAAGGGCGGGTTTTGACGAAAAATTGGGTGTTCGATCGCACAATTGTGCGCTAAACTCGCCCCTAAGATACACTACCGACGCCATCGGAGATGATATTACTTCATCCTTTTCCCATAATTTACGCAGGTACGAGCTCACTCTTTACAGTAGCGTATGCCCAATCCAACCAAGGAAGTAAAGCTTCCATATCTGAGGTTTCTACCGTTGCGCCTCCCCAAATCCGCAATCCCGGAGGTGCAGCGCGATAGGGTGCAATATCATAAGCGACTTGCTGTTTCTCCAGAAGTTTGGCTAATTTCTTGGCAAATTTGGCTTGGTCGTCCGGAGAAAGGCTGGTAAACGAATCATCGACGATTTTTAAACAAATGGAGGTGCAAGAGCGAGTTTCTGGTTTTTCGGCTAAGAAATCTGCCCAGTTGCTTTGTGCTACCCATTTTGCGATCGTATTTAGATTAGCCTCACTACGACCAATCAAACCAGACAATCCACCCACACTTTCCGCCCACTTCAAGCCATACAGCGCATCTTCTACACACAACATCGATGGCGTATTGATCGTATCTCCCTTAAAAATACCCTCGATCAACTTACCTTTTTGGGATAAGCGAAAGATTTTGGGGATGGGCCAAGTTGGTTGATAGGTTTCCAGTCTTTCTACAGCACGAGGAGAAAGTACGATTACACCATGTTGCGCTTCCCCGCCCAACACTTTTTGCCAAGAGTAAGTCAGCACGTCTATTTTATGCCAAGGAATATCCATCGCAAAAACAGCCGATGTCGCATCGCAAATCGTCAGTCCTTGACGATTGTCGTCTATCCAATCACCGTTGGGAACTCTCACGCCGGAAGTCGTTCCGTTCCACAAAAACACTACATCATGACTGAAATCCACTTGACTTAAATCCGGCAAACTGCCATAAGGCGCTTTCATCAAGCGAAGGTCGGGTAACTTTAACTCATCTACTACATCTTTTACCCATTCCTGGCCAAAACTTTCCCATGCCAGGATGTCCACGGGTCTTTGTCCGAGTAGCGACCACAATGCCATCTCGACGGCACCGGTATCGGAAGCGGGAACGATGCCTAAACGATAATCAGCCGGAACACCTAAAATTTGCTTAGAGCGCTCTATAACTTCTGCTATTCTCGCTTTACCATCTTCAGAACGATGGGAACGACCTACACAAGCACTTTGAAGATTAGCTGCAGACCAGCCTGGAGGTTTTGCACAAGGCCCAGAGGAGAAATGAGGAATGCTAGGTTTAGTTGTTGGGGGAGTTAATTGATCGGACATTTTTTAGTCGAGTTGAATAAATACTCATTGACACTCTTCCATCACAGCTTAGCTTGACGGGAGATTCTTGCTTCACAGAAGAACGCTTGTTAGTGCTTGCATTAACAAGTCTTACTTCCTCTCCACAAGCTTTAATTCCTGCGTGTCCCGCAGTATTTGATAGAACAGAGCGAATGGCCTTTGCCCTAACAATAGTATCGTATTGATTTATGGCATTGAGTAGTTTATCTTCTATTGTTTTAAGTTTTCAATACTTGCCACTAAATTATTTGTGGGAATCAGAGATTAATTTTTACCGCAGATTAAGACAGATTAACGCAGATTAACGCAGATAAGAGGGGGATTTTCCAGCTTTTCAAATTCTTAAGAATTGTTGGATGTAGCGAGCTAATTTTTGCAGGAGTTGACTGTCGGTGCTGGGAACTGGAGTTAAGTAAAAATGTTCTCCCTCTACTAATCTAAGGCTCAGCTTGTAAAACTGAATGCCCAGAAAGTTTAAAGATTCAACTTGTATGCCAGTAATCTTGTTAATCGGACAGCTAATCATTTTGGTTCCCAGCCAGCCTTTCTGTTTGAAAGTTACTCGATTGTGATGTTTATCAAATCGGCAAGTCTTGACTGGAGAATTAAACATCATGAAGTTAGCACCAATAATGCAAAATAACCCAAACCAGTCAATCGGTGGATTCTGAGATATAAAGATGAACAAACCTACCGTTGCTGTCCCAATACTCAAGAGCCAAATCCCGATTGGACGTTCTTGAAGCGTTAGTAAAGTTAAAGTTTGCTCTACCACTTTCATAAGTTTATTCTTCAACTCAGAAGAATTTAGCAGCCAAAATCCTGAATTTTAGAGTATTTCAATAATAACTCTGTATTTACAGAGACTAAATTCGTGACTAATTGAAATATTTATTTGAATTATATCCATAAAAAAATTTAGGCGATCGTATTCTTTTAAAATCTATCTTATGATTCCTTTGATTCTGACTCCTGAATTCTGACTCCTGAA
>CAZJJR010000104.1:0-18898 GCA_964546365.1 uncultured bacterium
AAAACGGTTGTATATCAAGCACTCTAACTAAACCCGCCCCTACAAATCTACCTTCGTTTTTTCACACCTACCTACTTGGTTGTTCGTTAACGATTGAGGATTGTTATACTGATTCAGCAAGCCAAGTTGATTGATTTTCTCAAGTCGGTAATAACACATATTATTTCTAGGATAAAATCAATGAATTATACTGCTATTGTTAAAACGCAAGGCGACTCATTAAACGTCCGTTCTAGCCCTAACGGTCAGGTTATTGATAGCCTTGCCAACGGTACAAAAGTAACGGTGACTGGTAATCCAGTAGCGGCGGGTGGCAGGAATTGGCTGCCAATTGGGGAAAACCGTTGGGTTGCTTCTGAGTATTTAGTTAAGGAAGCCTCAGGTAACAGCAATAATCCCACAGGAACGGCTAAAGTGGTGGCTACTCAAACTAATGAAACGATCGGCGGTGGGTTAAAAGTTTATCGTACTCAATTGATCGATAGTACGGGGAAAGTTGTCAACACGGTGCGGTGCGTTTCTGGCAGAATTGGCAACCAAACTCCCACCAACCAACCCGGTTCGCAATCTCCGATCCCATTTGGGGTTTTTAAATTTGATAAACCCGGTAGCGTAGAAGCTGCGGGTGGTGAATTTGGTGGAGTTTGGTCACCAGTTACGCCGACTTTTCCCACCCGTCGCAGTGCAATGGGCGTTCACTACGACCCTTCGGCATTTAAAAATAATTCGCAAACGGGAACGGCGGGATGTTTGGCAACACCAACTATCGAAGAAAGAGAAATCATGACTGATTTTATTCGTACTTACAAACCCACTCATTTAATTGTGCAGAAAGCTTGACTGAAATGATAGGGTTTGCATTAATTCTTTTGCCAAAGTAGCAGCTTGAACTCGAATTTCTGGAACGGCTGTAGTTTCCCAAAGGCGTCCTTGTCGGGGTGGCCCTAAAGTATATAAAATTTGGGAAACTACGCCATCAACATCTAGTAACGCACCGTTGGGGGCTACATCTAAGCCGATCGCTAAAGCATCGGAACGGATTAAACCTTGCGATCGCAAATTTTGAATTAACGGATGTTGAAATTTGCGATAGTCGCATTCCGTACCAGTACAATTAATTACCCGTCCGACTCGTACCACCTCAGTATCGGTAGCGTGTCGTTTGCGGATCGCAACATTTACTCCATCCGCATCTTCTTCGTAAGCTTGAATGCGACCGGCATGGACGCGCATTTGTCCGGAATTTAACATGGTCGTTACCTTTTCGGCTACGCCAGGGGATACTCGGTGACGATGTACTTCCCAATAGATCCGGACGTGGCGGAGGAAACGTCTCTGTTCGTCTAACGGTAATTGCTGCCAAAGTTGCTGGGTAATCGGACGCAACGAATCCAGTACCGCACGCCAATCTTCACCTTGCGCGATCGCATTTTTCACTTCCCGACGCACTACCCGAAATAAACTCCTTATCGTTTTCGGTGCTGTTTCGCTACTGAGGAAAGCAGGATACGGATTGGTAAACTTATGGGGATGAGGTAGCAATCCGTGACGCGAAACTACGTGGATTTCTCCTTGATGACCTTGTTCTGTCAGCGCCACCGCCAAATCCAACATAGTCAATCCCGATCCGATCAGCAAAACTGCATCGTTCGGTTCTATATCTGTCAGTGCGTGGGGAGACCAAGGGTAACTTATATAACGCAAACTAGTATAAAAAGAGCGATCGGCAATCGGCGGATCGCTAGGAGGAAAGTTCCCCAAAGCAAGCACTATCTTGTGCGCTGGGAATTTCTCACCCGTGCTTAAACAAACTATGACACGATCGCGATCTGCTTGAATTGCGATCGCTTCATTTTTAATTCTTTCCAAGCGACCGTATTGAGAAGTTCCTTCTGCTTCTTTTAAGACAGTTTGAATATAATCACCGTAAATTTTGCGCGGAACAAAAGTATCTAGTTTGACAATTTCAGCTAAGTCCGGTCTTGTTTTTATCCACCGCAAAAAATGTTCCGGATCGTCAGGGAAAGCACTCATTTTACCTGCCGGAACATTTAATAAATGACTGTCATATTTAGTGCCGTAAGCTACTCCTTTTCCCATCGCGCTTTTCCGCTCAATTAGTTTAATTTCTATGGGAAAAGTAGCATTTTTCAACAGATGAGCCGCAACTAGAGTGCCGCTAAACCCCGCACCGATAATGGCGATCGTAGTACAAAAACTATCTTTATTCAAGGCTTTAAAAAGAGTAAGTAAGTTAAAAATATTGACTACCAAGCAAAAAGCTTTTTTAACAATTCAAATTTCAAATTCTCCCATTCAGAACGCTTTTACCTTCTAAATCCTGAATCCTGAATTCTGGATTCTGGATTCTGGATTCTGGATTCTGAATTCTGAATCCTACCTACTTCGCACCTGTCCTGCTTTAGAGCGATAACCAAGTTATTGCTCCAGACTATATGTTAGATTCACTTCATCTACTTGACCGGAGTTAGGACAATAAACATTAATGTTTTTCAAAGGAGGTGCGTAAACGTGGAGGGTAACTAACTTTTCATCAGAGGTATTTGCTAATTGGTGTATTTGATGGCGATCGACTATTGCTAATTTTCCTCTGTCTAATTCTTCTTCACTTTGGAGACGCACCCACTTTTCGTTAGCTGATTTTTCTTCGTACACTTCAAAGATGCGTGCTGTTAGGATACCGCTCCTAACGCGAGTGACATTAATTGAGCCGGCGTGATCGTGAATAGTAGTAAATTGACCGGGATGCCAGCATAGCACCAGCATATCAAATCGGGATGTCCGACAAAGTAGCTTTCGCGCGTAAGTTCGATCGCTAAAAGAGATATGCTGTCTGAGTAGGATATCGTTTAAATCTAACTGCGAAACCAAAGCTGCCAATTGCTCGATTTGGAGATCTGGTGGTGGAATACGCATCATCTCCAAAATAAAGTTGTCCAAAGTCAGTCTGTTGGTTAACAAGTTGATAGCCATAACAAAAATCGCGATATTTTGTATAGAAGTATGCCTGTAATTAATCGGGCAAATTGAATAACTTGTTACACAAGCTAATTTCGTCAGCTAAAATTTGCCATCCGCAGATTTACCGATTAAAAAAAATGTATTTTATCTTACTTTTTTAGATTAATTGCTTAAAGAAGGTAAAAAAGCATTCGCAAAAATGGCTACTTGAGTGCGATCGCGTAAATTCAATCGATGCAAAATACTAGTAACGTGATTTTTCACCGTCTTTTCAGAAATATGAAGAGTTTGGGCAATTTCTCGGTTGCTCGCACCAGTACCGATCAGCTTTAATATTTCTTGTTCTCGAGGAGTGAGTTCTGCCCAACCAGGAGGAGGGCTAGGAGCAGGCGGCGGAATTTGTGCAATAATCTTTTGCGCTAAACCCGGCCCCAAATGAGTATAACCTTTGTAGACAACTCGAATTGCTTGGGCAATCTCTTCTGGTGGCGTATCCTTGAGCAAATCCCCGGCTGCCCCATAGCGTAGCGCTTGGGCGATGTACTCGTCATCATCATCGATCGTCAGTACCAAAACTCTCGCCTGGGGAAAGCGCTGACAAATCTCCTTAGTTGCTGCTACTCCATCCATCACCGGCATCCGAATATCCATCAGTACGACATCCGGTTTCAGTAATTCTACCTGGGAAATGGCAGCTTTTCCGTTCTCCGCTTCTCCTACTACTTCAAAGCAATCCTCGTACTTGAGTAACTCGCTTAATCCCCGACGGATCAAACTCTGATCGTCCACTAACAAAATACGAATCATAATTGGCAACCGGGAATTAAGAAGGTATATACCATTGATACACGCCATGTCAAGGATTTGCTCGCTATGTCGATCGCCTGCGCCACGAAATTTTAGACAACAAACGATCGATATTGTTGCGATCGACTAAGACAAACACAAGCGTCCTGTACAGTTTAGGACTTTAGTCCTAGATAAATTCAGGACTTGCGCCTCATGTGCCGTCTCCATATCAATTCTATGATGTACCCATAAGAGATAAACGGAGCTAATCAAACAAGGCCAGTGTTTATGAGTACCATTTTAGTTGTCGAGGATAGCGCTACACAACGGCAGATGATAGCAGATTTCCTTGAAGACTCTGATTTTCAGGTAAAAATCGCCCGTAACGGAGTAGAAGCTCTCCAACGCTTACGGGATTCTTCCCCTGATGTGGTACTGTTAGATGTTCTGATGCCTGAAATGAACGGTTACGAGGTCTGCCGCCGAATTAAAAATGACCCGAAAACTCAAGATATCCCGGTAATTATGTGTTCTGCCAAAATCACGCAAGTCGATCGATATTGGGGAATGAAAATAGGTGCAGATGCTTACATTGGCAAGCCATTTAAACAAGACGAATTGATTGAAACAATCGAGCGTTTTTTGGACAACAATTAAGCTAAATCACCAATTTATCCATAAATCTTGAGTCATCAAGTTTATGCCTTCTCCTTCTTCGTCGTACTCTTTATCTCGCTCCAAATCATCTCTAAAGAGTACGATCGATTCCCAAGTTTCTAGGTAGCTCGCACTATAGATGGTAGATAATACGTGGTTGAAAATTTCCCACCTATTACCTACCATTTTTTCTTTTTTGTCATTTGTCATTTGTTATTTGTCAAAAAAGCATTTTCTCCCCATCTCCCACCTCCCCATCTCCCCATACCTCCATCTCTCCACCCTAATTTAAATTAGCATTTTCAATTAATTCGATATCTTTAAACATTGGCGTACTCAGATAGCGTTCGCCGAAACTCGGTTGTATCATTACGATTAAGCGATCGGCATTTTCCGGACGCTTACCAACGCGAATCGCCGCAGCCATTGCCGCACCAGAAGAAATTCCCGACAACAAACCCTCTTCCCTCCCCAGTCGGCGACCGAAATAAATCGCTTCCTCATCCGTCACCGCAATCACTTCATCAATTAGTTCTACTCGCAAAATATCTGGAATAAAACCAGCACCAATCCCTTGAATCTTATGAGAACCTGGATGCCCGCCAGACATCACGGGACTACTTTGCGGTTCTACTGCCACCACCCGAAAATCAGGTTTACGCTGTTTAATTACTTCCGCTACTCCCGTTACAGTACCGCCAGTTCCCACACCAGCAACTAAAATATCGACTTGTCCGTCAGTATCAGCCCAAATTTCCTCAGCAGTGGTTTCTCGGTGAATTTTCGGATTAGCTGGATTGCGAAATTGTTGCGGCATAAAAGCATTCGGAGTATTGGCAGCAATTTCTTCCGCGCGGCGAATTGCCCCTTTCATCCCTTCTATCCCCGGCGTTAGTTCCAGCTTTGCACCATAAGCTTTGAGCATATTTTTCCGTTCTTGGCTCATCGTTTCTGGCATCGTCAAAATTAAGCTGTAACCTTTCGCCGCCGCCACCATTGCCAAGGCAATTCCCGTATTGCCAGAAGTCGGCTCCACTAGGATGGTTTTACCCGGTTCGATCAGTCCCGCTTCTTCAGCAGCCCGAACCATACTTACCCCGATGCGGTCTTTCACGGAAGCCGCCGGGTTCATACTCTCTAACTTCACCACTATCCGCGCCAAACAACCTTCACTTTGGGGAATGCGATTTAGCTGAACTAGAGGAGTATGGCCTATTAATTCGGTGATATCGCGAGCAATCTTCATATTTCAACTCCTTATGAGCTAAATTTAGTTAATATTATTGGATATCGTGCCGAGCTTGTTTATTCTTTTATTTTTAAGCGATCGCGTACAAGCCAACATAAGCTTTAATATATGGCCGTTTATCGATCGGCTTTTTGCATTTTGCTTATTTTTTAGATTTGTCTGGCATAAGCGATCGGTATTTTCAGTTGCCTTTCTTGTAGTATCATGCTACAGTAGTCATGATTGACATATTAAGGAGAAAAACTATGAAAGAGCTTGCCGTCATTGAGACCGTCGCGAACATCCCTTCATAACACCGCAACCTCCAGAGTTTTTTATTCAATCATTGCTATGTGGATGAATAATTTAGAACTTTCCTCTGCGAGCGTTGCGGCAAGCATACGCAAGCATCGAGGAAAATTCAGTGAATTTAGACAATTTAGGCTGGAATAGTTTTTTTGCCCAAAATTTTAACAAGTATCTTTCTCAAGGATACACTGTTGGCCGAGTCGTTCAACAACAGAAAAATACCTACATACTCTACAGTGAGTTGGGAGAAATATCGGCGGAAATCAGCGGAAAAATGCGCTACCGCGCCTCTTTTCGGGCAGATTTTCCAGCCGTAGGAGATTGGGTAGTAATTGGCGATCTCAACAGCCAACAAAAAGCCACAATTTACGATATTCTGCCCAGAAAAAGTAAAGTTTCTCGCAAAATAGCCGGATCTCAAACAGATGAGCAGATAATTGCTAGCAATATCGATACGATATTTTTAGTTTCTGGATTAGATCGAGATTTCAACCCCAGAAGAATCGAGCGCTTTTTGATTTTAATTTGGGAAAGTGGCGCTAACCCTGTCATCATCTTGAATAAAGCAGACTTGTGCGATGATGCAGAACAATGCAAAGAGGAGCTAGAAAGCATCGCCTTTGGCGTACCAATTATTTTAATTAGTGCCATAGAAAACCAAGGAATCGATGCTTTAGTTCCTTATCTCGGTGTGGGAAAAACTGTTGCCTTAATCGGTTCTTCAGGAGTTGGTAAATCAACCATTACCAATCAATTAGCACAGAAAGAAATTCAAGAAGTAAATTCACTGCGAAAAGATGAGCGAGGAAGACACACCACCACTCATCGCGAATTAATTATCTTGCCGTCTGGAGGTTTATTAATCGATACTCCCGGAATGCGAGAAATTCAATTTTGGAATGGTAGCGAAGGATTTAAAGAAACCTTTACCGAGATCGATGAACTAGCAAGTTTATGTCGTTTTCGCGATTGCCAACACGATACAGAACCGGGTTGTGCAGTGCAACAAGCTCTGTTAAATGGCACTCTGGATGAGGAACGCTTTGACAGTTATCAAAAACTGCAACAAGAGTTAGCATACATGACGCGAAAACAAGACAAAAAAGCGTCTTTAGTTGAGAAAGAAAAATGGAAAAAAATCCATAAAGCGATCCGAAAAAATCCGAAAAGGGCATAACCTTCACCTCGTTACCAGGCTCCAGCCTGGTAACGCAAGTCTGGAGGCTCTGCCTCCGGTGGTATAGAGAGGCAGAGCCTCTCAAACAGCATTCCCAGGTAGAACCTGGGAACGAGCCAAAACTAACGCTTAGCATACGATATGAATGCCAGCAATTTGTGTCAAGAGTAAGCTATGAGTCTAAACCAAGAACTCAGTATTATCGGTGTAATCGGTGATGTCCATGCAGAGGATAAATTGTTAGACAAAGCCGTGGTTTTTTTGAAATCAAAAAATGTTGAAAAAATTCTTTGTGTTGGAGATATTGTGGATGGGTTAGGGGACGTTAATAAATGCTGTAATATTCTAATGCGCGAAGATATTTTAGTAGTTTTAGGAAATCACGATCGATGGCTATTAAAAAATGAAATGCGTTCTCTAAAAGATGCTACGCAATTAAATTCACTTTCAAAATTTTCGCTTTCCTTTCTATCTTCGCTTCCTTTAACTCTTGACTTATCAACATCTCATGGTTTAGCACTGTTGTGTCATGGCCTTGGAAAAAATGATATGGCTCGATTAACTCCTCATGATTATGGGTATGCTATTGAAGCTAATATAGATCTCCAAAACTTAATTTTGGAACAAAAATATAGATATGTCATCAATGGTCATACGCATTACAAAATGGTACGAAACTTTGGCAAATTAACTATTATAAATTCTGGGACGTTAAAGCGCGATCATGCACCTGGGTTTTTATTGATTGATTTCGTCCAACAGTTTGTACAATTCTACAAATTTTTTGAAGACTTTACGATCGAGGATTTAGAAAGAGTGAGTTTAACAATGATAAAGTGAGAGATTCCAATTTATTTCAGGGAAAAAATCCGAAAAGGGCATGACTTTAATAGGCTTAAATCAGAGCAATCAATGTATCAAGAATGAACCAATATTGGTTCTGGGTCAGATGTCACCGAGGGTTGGAGGGGATCGTAGCCAAGCTGTTGAGTAATTCGCTCTCTAGCTAATTCACGGTACTCCCAAAAATGCTCGCCAGCAGCACACAACCCCAGGTACATATTGAGAACCTGTGGCTTGTTTAACAGGATAATCCAGAGTTGATGCCAAAATTGGCCGCGAATTTCGGGTCGGCGGATACCTTGATGCCAGATGAGTTGGGCAACCAATCGTAACCCCTTGCTCACAGGGAATTGCATTGTTTGCCTTTGAGTTTCCAAGCAGCGAATTTTGAGGCATTGCTGCAAACACCGTTTGAGATAATTTTGAGGCTCGTACAGTGTCCAAAATCCTTCGACATATTCTTTGGCAATTTCTTTGATGGGGCGAGTGGGGACGAAATTCATCAGGGTATTCTGGTCGCCTGTGGGATGGCTGTTGCCTTCAATCAAACGCTGCTCTTTTTTAAGCCGATCCCAGAGTGCGGTGTTGGGTGGAGCCTGAAGGATGCCTAACATGGGTTGAGGAATGCTGGTTTGTTCGACGAAGGCTTGAATGCGATCGCCTGCGCCCGATCGTTCTCCATCAAATCCCAGGATAAACCCAGCATAGATTAGTAGCCCTGCCTCATTGATTTTGCGACAGGCTTCGACCAGGGGATTACGGGTATTTTGCACTTTGCGGGTGACTTGTAAGCTATCCTGGTCGGGGGTTTCAATACCCAGGAAGACGGCATAAAAACCTGCTTCACCCATGAGTTGCAGCAATTCATCATCTTCTGCCAGATTGACTGAGGCTTCTGTAATAAAGGTGAAGGGGTAGTTATGTTGTTGCATCCAGGGAATCAGTTCTCGCAGAAATCGTTTGACGTTGCGCTGATTACCAATAAAGTTGTCATCCACAATGAACAGTGAACCGCGCCAACCTAACTCATAGAGGTTTTGTAATTCTGCCAAGGCTTGATCCGGTTCTTTGGTGCGGGATTTGCGCCCATAGAGAGAAATGATGTCACAAAATTCGCAGTTGAAGGGACAGCCCCGCGAAAATTGGATTGCCATCATTAAGTAAGCATCGCGCTGAAGTAGGTCAAAACGTGGCATCGGACTTTGGGTGACATCCGGCTTCTCAATGGAACGAAAGATACCCTGCGTTTCGCCTTGACGAAGTGCTTCCAGGAATTGGGGAACCGTCATTTCCCCTTCATCCAGAATCAAGAAATCCGCTCCAGAATCCAAGGCATCTTGGGGTACAGAGGTAGGGTATGGGCCGCCCACGGCTACTTTTTTACCCAATCGGACGGCTTTGCGAATCAAGTTATGGAAATCTGGTTTCTGCACGATCATGGCGGAAAGAATTACCAAGTCGCACCACTCCCAATCGGCTTCTGTTTCACTGGCGACATTGCGATCGCAAAACCGAATTTCCCAGTCTGGTGGTAAGAGTGCTGCAACAGTAATAATTCCCAAAGGCGGAATCACTGCCTTGAGTCCAGCAATTTCCATGAAGCGATCGTAAGACCAAAAGGACTGGGGAAATTGAGGATAGAGCAGTAGTGCTTTCATAGATCCCTTCCATAATTTAAGTTGACTCTGATGCCTGGGAAAGTACCCTAAAACCAACTAGTTAAAGACCTAAGAGGTTTCTTTGCTTCTTCTCTTCTATTGATTGCCGTAACCTTAAGTCACATTTTTCCAATTGTTATCTATCCTAAGTATGATGATGCGATCGCGTATAATCTCGCAAAAATCGCCAAATTAAATCATTCAGTCTTAATCGAAAGTGATACTAGCCCTCACCAATCTGTTTCAGTTTTGCTGCATTTTTTTTACTAGCTTATGACAGACAAAAAGCCGCTATTGATAGCCGACAATATTAGCTACGAACTTTCCACTAGTCGGACACTATTTAAAGATGTTCGACTTTCAATAAATCAAGGAGAGCGAATTGCGCTGGTTGGAGCAAATGGCGTTGGTAAATCCAGCTTGCTCAAGATATTGGCAGGTGAAATTCAGCCTAACTCCGGTTCTGTGGCTCGTGATGGGGTTATTTATTATTTGCCACAAATCAATACAATTCCCCAGCTAAATCAAGAAGTGACTGTTTTGGAATTTCTCATTTCTTACTCGGAGGAGTGGTGGGAGATTGCTAATCAATTGGAAAAAAGCTTAGGTACTTTTCTAGATTTGTCTTTACCAATGAAAAGCTTGAGCGGTGGAAAATTAACTAAGCTATTTTTAGCAATTGGGTTACATAAAAACCCAAGTTTATTACTTCTAGATGAACCTACTAACTACTTGGATTTTTTAGCTTTAGAGAATTTAAGCGATTTCCTGAACAAATTTAATGGAGCTTTCGTGATAGTTTCCCACAAGCCGTTTTTCTTAGATCGAGTAGCCAATAAGATTTGGGAGTTAACTGCTTCTGGGATAAAGGTTTACGGTGGTAATTATTCTGATTATAAATTACAAAAAGAAACAGAGTTACAGGTAGCTTTGAGAACCATAGAAATAGCGAAAAAAGAACTGAAGCGGGTAACGGAGTCAGCTTTAATTGAAGAACAGCGTGCTGCTAAATCGAAAAGAGAAGGACGGAAGCAATCTCACGATCGCAGTATGGGAAAATCTGCCAGAAGGTACTTTGAAAATAGAGCATCGGGAAGTGCTGGAAATGCAGCGAAAAAGCATGACGCTGCTATTACTCAAGCAAAGGAAAATTTAGAAAGCGTGAAAATCAGAACGAATAAGGCTACAATTGTGCATTTGGCAGAAGGGAATATCAAAAAAGGCCGGAATTTAGTTGATATTCAAGGTGCGGATCTGAAGATTGGTGACGAAATTTTGATTAAGGGTATTCAGCTTCATATTGCATCAGGCGATCGCATTTCTATTTCTGGTGCAAATGGTTCGGGAAAATCTAGCTTAATTAAAGCAATTTTAGGGATAAAAGAGGAAAATTCCGCTCCTTTTCTTGATTTGGGAGAAGTTCTCATCTCTGCCAACATCAAAGTGTTATATCTCGACCAAAAATACCAGATAGTCAACAGAAGATTGACTGTATTAGAGAATATGCAGCAAGCCAACTCAAGCTTAAAATATCAACTTTTAAGACAACAATTGGGACATTTTCTGTTTTTTGGCGATGATGTGAATAAATCTGCTGAATTTTTGAGCGGGGGTGAACTAGCTAGACTGGCACTGGCTATGATTAGTATTAGTGAGATAGATTTGCTAGTTTTGGATGAACCAACCAATAACCTCGATTTAGAAACGGTGTCTCAAATCTTGGAAGCGCTAGAAGAATATCGAGGTGCAATTTGCGTAATTTCCCACGATCTTGATTTTCTGCGTCAACTGGAAATCACGAAAGCTTTTAGAATTAAAGAGAAATCATTACAACCTATGATTTATCTCCCAGAGGAAACAGATGAGTTTTATCGAGAATTGATTAATTAGCGATCGCACGCCGAACTACCATCCGGCGTTATGGCGAGATCGACTAGTTAATATTACTCATCTAGCACCCTTACAACTTCACTTCAAAAGTGCGTCCAAGCACCGTTACGCGATCGCCTGGGACTAATTTTCGTCCCCGCCTGATTTCAATTTCGCCATTCACTTCCACCTGTCCATCTTGAATCAACAGCTTAGCTTGTCCACCAGTTGACGTTATACCAATGAATTTTAAATATTGATCTAACTTGATCGTGCTGGTTGCTTGTCTCATAAATAAAAAATGTCACGACTATACTTGTATTTAAGATTAATTATGACAAAATTTGATCTAGATGTCTTCAGCCAAACTGCTACTTATGTCTTCTTCTTCCCAACTACTTACCGATCCCTTTTTGCAACTACCCACGGAAACAGGAGTGCGAGTAGTTTGGTTTACCGAATTTGCTGGCATTAATCACACAGTTACTTACGGTGAAAAATTAAATCTTACTGCTGTTGCTAATACGTTTAAATTAAGTCGGACTAGAGAAGACCGCAGATCGAAAGTAGGAAAACAAACTGAAGAAAAAATAATTTATCAAAAACCAACACCGCGAGATGTCTGGCGACACGAAGCAGAAATTAACGAATTAACTCCAGGTAAAAGAGTTCCTTATTTAGTTACTAGCACCAGAGAAGATGGTCAAACTATTAGCAGTAAAACATTTACTCTTACAACTTCACCCCTATCGGAAACACCACTAAAAATTCTCCTGACTTCCGATCATCAATTAATGCCAATGACGGCAGCTAATTTACAAAAAGTAGTTGAAACAATCGGAAAGTTAGATGCCGTTTTTTTTGCTGGTGACTTAGTTAATATTGCCGATCGCGCTTCCGAATGGTTTGACGACGATCGCGGCAATGCTTTTTTCCCATGTCTGCAAGGTCGCGCTAATTCCGAACTGAACAAGAATGGTATCAAGACAGTTTATAGAGGAGGAGAAATTATTCAACACGCACCGCTTTTTACTGCGATCGGCAATCATGAAGTAATGGGTCGTTTTTCCAACGAAAGTGAATTAAGAGAGCAATTTTATAATGCCTTTCCCTTAGCAATGGCAAAACAAATTTATCATCAAAATATCCAAGACATAAATCCAGGTAATGATTTAAATATCAAGCGAAAATGGCTAAAAGATAATTCTTTTAATAGCGATACTTATGAGGAAATATTTACTTTGCCTAAAAGCCCTCAAGGATGCGAAAAATATTATGCCGTTACCTTGGGCGACCTACGTTTAGTAGTGCCATACATCGCTTGTGTGTGGAGAACCCCCAGTCTAGCTGCTAGTGCTAATGGAAAATATCGCGAACGGGAAGAAGAGTTTAATAACTTATTAAGTTGGGGTTACGGACAACACATATTTGAACCGATTAAAAAAGGCAGTACTCAATATAATTGGCTGGTGGAAGAACTGAATAGTGCTGAATTCACCAACGCCAAATATAAAATAGTTATGTTTCATCACCCAGCCCATACTTTAGGTGAAAATATCGTTCCTGCTTTTACCGATCCGGTACGAATTATTGATACCGACTCCTATGGATTTATCAAATCAATTCGCTACGAGTATCCCAAAAATTTAGACTATATAATCTGCGATGTCATACCATTACTAGAAGATGCTGGCGTGCAATTAGTTTTTTACGGACATTCCCATTTATGGAATCGATTTATCAGTGAAAGCGGAATGCACTTTTTAGAAACATCTAATGTCGGGAATTCCTATGGTGCTTTTATTGGGGATAAGCAACGAAATAACATACCAGTAGGATATCATGAAGAATATGTTGCTACTGGCGATCCTTATGGACTAGACCCAGTAGTGCCGAACATCGCTCCATTAGTAGATGAAAATGGAGAACTAGTGCCTTATATTGCTAGTAATGATTTTACCGTTTTTAGTATTCTCGATACCGGAACTGGTACGGTAAGTAGCTACCGTTTTGATACCAGAGAACCAGAAAGTAAGGTTGTGAAATTTGATGAGTTTAAATTGAAATAGTAAATAAGATGTTTGAGCAAACTTCTCACCAAACGAAGACCGAAATAGGTAAGAAAAACACCAATCACGCCCTAGTAATTGGTGGAAGTATGGCGGGATTATTAGCTGCACGAGTATTAGCAGATTATTTTGATAAAGTAACAATTATCGATCGCGATCGCTTTCCCGAAAAACCTTCGCCCCGAAAAGGCGTACCACAATCAGGTCACGCTCACGTTTTATTATTGCGAGGGCAGGGGATATTGGAAGAACTTTTCCCCGGTTTAGGATCGGAATTAGACGCTGCTGGCGCACCATTTTTAGACTGGATTTCTGACTGTCAAATGCTAGGTATGAAAGGTTGGGAACCTCGGTTTCCATCTGGTTTAGTTACTCGCACTTGTAGCCGAATGTTACTTGAATGGACTGTGCGCCAACGATTAGCTAATTACAGCAATGTTGAGTTTTTACAAGAGTCATCGGTAACTGAATTATTATCAAATACCGAACGAAATACTGTCACGGGTATCCGAATTAAATCTAACCATGAATCGGAAACCGAAGAAATATTTGCCAATTTAGTTATAGATGCTTCCGGACGCCATTCAAATGCAACAAAATGGTTGCAAGCATTAGGTTATTCAGCACCTCAAGAAACAATTGTCAATTCTTTTTTAGGCTATGCTAGTCGCATTTACCAACAACCAACTACTTATCAAACTGGCTGGAAAGGTTTAATTATTTGGCAAAAACCGCCTGATGGTACTAAAGGTGGCATGATTTACCCAGTTGAAGGAAATCGCTGGATCGTTACATTAGCGGGAGTAGGAAAAGACTATCCCCCTACAGATGAAGCTGGGTTTTTAGAATTTGCGCGTCAAATGCGATCGCCCGCCTTATACGAAGCAATTAAAAACGCTCAACCCCTTTCCGATATATATGGATATCGCGCCACAGAAAACCTGTTTCGTCACTACGAAAAACTGGCGAAATGGCCAGAAAACTTTTGTATAATTGGCGATGCAGTTTGTGCTTTTAACCCAATTTACGGTCAAGGCATGACAGTTTGTGCTTTGAGTGCTTTGACTTTACAAAAATGTCTTGAAAAAGGATATCAAACAATCGGATTTTCTCAACATTTTCAACGGGAATTAGTTAAAGTCTACGATACTCCTTGGATGATGGCTACTAGCGAAGATTTTCGTTGGCGGACTACAGAGGGTGGTAAACTAAATTTGATGATGAAAATCATGCACTGGTATCTATCTCGCATCCAATCATTGACAGGCGATCGTCCTCAAATGTGGAAAACTTTTATCGAAGTTTTGCATATGATACAGCCACCGTCTGCTCTGTTTAGTCCAAGTATTTTACTGTCAGTATTCTCCAATTTACCAATTCTCTATCTCCGTGCAGAATAATTTAAGCTGCGGCTTCAACTCAAATATTGCAGTATTAGTAGTTGATGAGTATAACGCTAAAGTGCCTAGTCAACTATACCGCGAGATATAGAATGGTGAAACGCTCTCAAGCAATTTTTGTGATGGTAGCGATGGGATTTAGTTTAGGCGTGGCTACCATCAGTACTGGCTTAACGAAAACCGCATTACCATCAGCCACCAGTCAAAAACAAAAGATTTATAACTACCCTATTTCATTAGCCAAAAGCTTGAACAAAAGAATAATTTTAGCAACTCATAATAAATATCGTCGCGAAATCGGTATAGCCTCTCTCCAATGGTCGGAAAATTTAGCTAACTCCGCTCAAACTTGGGCAAATCACCTGGCATCCATCAACTCTATGCGACATAGTTCTACCAGATATGGAGAAAATCTTTGGTCAGGTACTCCCAATGCTTATTCCCAAATAGAAATGGTGAATGCTTGGGGAGAACAAAAAAGATATTTCATTCCTAACCGACCTGTTCCTAATACTTGCCAAGGTGGTTGGCATAGATGCGGTCACTACACTCAAATCATTTGGAAAAATACTACTCAAGTTGGTTGCGGTTTAGCAAGAAGTCGTCAGAGAGATTTTTTGGTTTGCCAGTATAACCCACCGGGTAATTTTGTTGGTCAAAAACCTTTTTAGCGTTATTCCGCAAAGGCAGAATTCGTTTGTATAGTCGCGGGTTTTAACTGCCGAGTCTTATGTGGAAATTCGCCTTGTTAAAGAAACTATTTCCATAGTTATTTCGTCCAATCATTAAGGATTTTTACTGATATTCATATCGATATTTGTTAAGACTTTTTCCTGATAACCTAGCTAACATTCGGGATTAATGGGTAGCGAATTTGGCTAGAATATCATGAAGTTAAGAGTGATTAAAGATACGGTATTCAAGCAAGCACCCGTTCAAGCAGTCGAGTTACCAGACAATGAAAAGGTAGAAGTAGAAGCTGGTAAAGTATTTGAAGTTCACTCTTATAAAGAAATCAGCAATCACGTAAGAGTTGCGATAGATAATGCTTTCCTGAAAGGTAGAAATACGTGGGTTGCTTACGATCGGCATATCGAGATTATTGGCGATGATGGAGTAAAGCTGATCGGTAAATTTACTCCCAATGACAAGCTTCCTAAACAAGTACGTTTACCTATTCCTTACTTTAGCCAACTGAATAATAGATATTATCCACATGGTACCTGTAATGTTACTTGCGTGGCGATGTGTCTCTATTATTATGGTGTGAGACCAAATAGGCGAAATAAGCAGTTAGAAGATGAATTGTTTGAGCTAGTTGAAAAGAAAGGATGGGATCGTCACGTTCACGAGCATTTGCGGCGAGTTTTTCTTGATTACGATATCTACGATTCGTTTAAAACTGATGCTACTTGGAATGAAGTGAAGGCACATTTAGCGAATGGTAATCCGGTTATTTATTCAGGTCAATTAACTCGTTCCGGACATATTATTGTTTTGCGTGGTTATAACGAACATGGATTTTTTGTGAACGATCCTTATGGGGAGTATTTCGATTCGGGTTATCGAAGGGATTTAACAGGAGAAAACTTACTTTATTCTTATAGCTTGGTGAATGCTAAGAGTTATGGCGGCGCGAATACTTGGGCGCATTTCCCTGAGAGAAAGGACTGAAGTCCTTACTACCAACGGTTCGTAGTGAGGACTTCAGTCCTCAGATTGCCAGACAAAGGACTGAAGTCCTTACTACGAAAGGAAAAACATCAATAAATCTGTTCGATGCGGCGAAAATCACGTTCTACCTCAAACCAGAGGGAACGATTGTGAGGGTCAGTTTTGAGGGCTTTTTTGAGATAAACTCTGGCTTTCTCTAATTCTTTATCACTGATTAGTTGACGACCCCAGCGTTGATATGTAATTGCTTGCCATTGGCGCACTTCTGGATCTTGGGGCAGTCGTTGTGCTAAACCTTCTACTAGTGCGATCGCGCGCGGATACCTCTGAGTCTTTAGCAATAACTGCAATTGATCGTAAGATTGCCACTTCAGCTTTTTTTCCTCTTCCGATAACTGAGGTTCTGGCGGCGTAGGTTTGGCTTTGCGAGTTACCTTGGTTTCTGGTGGTGGGGAGGACGCTTTCGGTGCTGGTGGTTCTTGTTTAGGCGGCGTCTCAGGTTTAGTCCACTTCTGAGAAACTTCCTCTTCCTTGACGATGCTCAAGAGGAACTGGTAAGCCTCGGTAATCGCAATAAACTTTTCTTTCGCTTCTTTATCAGTCGGATTCACGTCGGGATGATAGCGTCGCGCCAAACGACGATAAGCAGCTTTTACCTCTGCCAATTTAGCTCCCGAATTCAATCCCAGTAATCGATAGCAATCCGCCAGATTCATTTAGTCGATCGCAACACTTATTGCCGATGATAGCAAAGCCCAAACCGATTTTAGATTTTAGATTTTAGTTATAACAAATATCTAAGAAAAAAACAAAAGAAGAAAGGGAAAGCATTTTTGCTTACCCCTTTTCTTTTCCCTATGTTTAAAAGGTAATGGTTACACGGTAACTGGAACTTTCACTTCTGAGGAACGATCCTCAATTACCTTGTCAATCAAACCATATTCCCTTGCTTCCTCAGCAGACATAAAAAAGTCCCTATCCATGTCTTTTTCGATTTTTTCCAGAGATTGACCGGTTCTATCTGCATAGATTTGGTTCAATTGGCGGCGAATTCGCAGGATTTCTCTGGCTTCGATCTCGATATCGGTAGCTTGTCCTCTCGTACCGCCGGAGGGTTGGTGGATCATGATCCGAGAGTGAGGTAGCGCCAAGCGTTTACCCTTTGTACCAGCCATCAGCAAGAAAGACCCCATCGATGCTGCCAAACCTACGCAAATCGTGACGATATTCGATTTGACGTGCTGCATGGTGTCGTAAATTGCTAAACCAGCCGTTACCGAACCACCGGGAGAATTGATATAGATATAGATATCTTTGTTTTGATCCTCCGAGTCCATGTAAAGCAGCCTAGCGATGATGGAATTTGCCATCCCATCGGTAACTTCACCGCTCAGGAAGATAATTCTTTCTAAGGAAAGACGTTCGTAAATATTAATCCACTGGGTAAAAGGTTCACCAGGGAAGCGATAGGGGACTCTAGGAATACCAATCGGCATAGCATTTCTTCCTTGTAGCGAACTATTAAAATTTAACTGTGAAGGGATGGGATTGGTTGAGGAAGGTCTTTGGCACTTTCCAAAACCCGATCGATAATGCCATATTCTTTGGCTTGTTCCGGAGTCATGTAGAACATCCGATCCATATCTTTGGCGATTCTTTCGGGCGGTTGACCTGTATTTTTGGCAAAAATATCAACGATCGCTTGTTTGTTCGCCAAAACTTCTTTAGCCTGAATCTGGATATCTGTCGCTTGACCGCGTGCGCGCGTGCGAGCTTGGTGTAGGACGATCGTAGCGTTAGGTAAGCTAGCCCTGCATCCTTTGGTACCAGCTGCTAAAATCATGGCTGCCGTACCCATTGCCTGACCCAGACAAATGGTATGCACTGGCGGCTTGATGTAATTAAGGGTGTCGCAGATGGCAAACGCTTCTGTTTCAAAGCCGATCGCATCTCCGCCATACCAAGCAGTCCCGGTAGAATTAATGTAAATCTTGATCGGTTTGTCCGGGTCTTCGTATTGCAGATACAGCAGTTGGGCAATAATTAGTTCAGTTACGTCTACACCTACTTGAGCTTTGATCTCGTCGGAGGAAAATAGAGGTAATCCCAGATAAACGATCCGTTCTTTTAACATTAAGGATGGTAAATCTGGTGGTGGTGTTCGGTAAGCAGCATCTCCGTAGTACGGAGCTTGCACAGCCTTAATCGGTGATTCCATATTAGGAGGTGTCGCCCAAAACTAT
>CAZJJR010000105.1:0-18887 GCA_964546365.1 uncultured bacterium
GCTTGTCAAGCTTTTGGATAATCTTTTTTTGAAAATTCAATTTCCCTTGCAACGCAAGGGTTTTGGCTACTAGATAAGGTAAGCTTGACAGCAACGCGGTTCAGTTAGGGACTTCTAAAAGACCAAGAACCTGGATTTAATAAAGCGAGTTTTTATTTTGAAACAGTATTACTATTAAGTTAAGGGCGGAAACTGACTCATATAACTTAGCAGTCCAAACAGTAGTACTGAACTGTTCTTTACCCTACCAAGTAATTCCTGCGGTTACGCTGAATGAATAGCACTAGTGTATATTAATTAAACGTATAACGAAACGAGTATTAATTTAAAATACTTATCTATAACTTGGTTTTATTCATAACCTGAGTTATTTCAAGGTAAATATGCTCTAAACTTACAGGTTGATAAGCTATTGATTTCAAAGTAATCCCATCAAAAATAGCAATAATTTCTTTTAACTCTAAATGTTTAGGTAGCCAAAAAGCTAGGTCTTTACCATAATGACGGTAGGTAAATCCATGTTCGATGGCACGAGCGATCGTATTTTTTTCATCTGAAGTTTGCACAAATATAATTTCTTGCGCTGGAATTAATTTATGTAGCTCAACTAAACTGCCTTCCGCTGCAAGTTTACCATCCTTAAGAATACCAATTCTTTGACAAAGCCGTTCGGCTTCATCTAATAAATGGGTAGTTAATAAAATGGTGATTCCTTGATTTTTTAAATTTTTAATTAACTCCCATATTTCATAACGAGCTTCAATATCCAACCCAGTTGTCGGCTCATCTAAAATGAGTAACTTTGGTTGATGTACCAACGCAACTGCTATATTTAATCTCCTTTGCATTCCTCCACTAAGAGTTTCTACGGGGCTTGTCGCCCTATCTAATAAACTAACGGCTTCTAAACATTTTTGGATTTGTTGGTAGCGATTTTTACCTCTTAATCCATAAATTCGAGCGAAGAAATCAAGATTTTCCTGGCAACTTAGGCTTTTATAAAGTAAATTTTCTTGTGGGGCAACGCCAATCATAAATTTTGTATGATCAGAAATAGGTTGGCTGTTAATTTTGACTTTTCCACTATCTGGCTTAAGCAAGTTACAGATAATATTGATAGTGGTTGTTTTACCAGCGCCATTAGGCCCTAGTAATCCGTAAATTTCGCCTGTTAATATATGAAGGTTTAAATTTTGTAATACTTGGCGCTTGCCGTAAAATTTATTAAGGTTTTCGATGTGTAGCATCTATATATTTCCTATTGAACTTTTTATTAACTGCCAAAATATTAGTTATTCGGCTTAATTTTGCAAATTAAATAAGTAAATATTCATAGCCGACTTTCAGTCCCTAACATCCGGCGGTAAGATAACCATCCTGCCATAACCATTAAAAGAGAAAATATAAATAAAAAAATCATATTTGATGAAATTTGAGATAATTTATTACCGTTAGCTGACACCTCTATTAAAGCCTGAACCATGTGATAAACAGGATTAAACTTCGCTAAATCGAGCAGGATTTTAGGAAAGACAAAGGAAGGAATAAAGGCTCCGCCCAAAATTAACAAAGGCACTCCAAAAGCTGCAACTAAAGAGTTGACATCTTCTGTCCGCCGAGCAAATTGCGTACCGAGAACAAATCCTACACCAACATACGAGATAATGCTGAGGAGAATTATGGTTGCACCCAGGAGGAGAGAACCCTGAAATTTAGCGTTCCAGAAAGAAGCAATGGTATAAACCAGGAGTGTCTGACCGATACCAATACAGGTATGAGCAAGAAAAATCCCCAGAAAGTAGGAAGTTCCACTTAAGGGTGAAATAAACAAACGTTTGAGGGTTTGCTGTTCTCGTTCTGCTACTACGGTTGCTACACTACCACCCAGGCAGCTGAAAAATAGCGCAGCGCCTACCAAAGTACTAGGTGTCGCATATTCAAAAGCTTGAGCCATTGACAGTTGGGCGCGTTCTGCCACAATAAAGCCGTTCAGTAAAAGAACGGAAACTGGAAAAATACTCCAGAAAATTAGGCTTCTTCGCCGCCGGAACAATTCAATTAAAATTCGCTGGGCAACAGCTAGCGTTTCGTGCCAATATCTCATTTTGTGAGGAGTTAGCAAAGTAGTTCATGAATCAATTATCAAGGTACGGGCTTTCGCAGCCCATTTCTCGACGCACCCTGTTCAAGATGTTTGGTGTAGGTGCGGTGAGCGGTGTAGTCGGATACTCTCGGTTTTCTAAGCCGAAGCCAACTATCTTTCAGCAAGATACCTTAGATTTGCCTTTTTGGGTTAATCGGCCTCTTAGTGTGGTTGTAGTTGGGGGTGGATTGGCAGGGTTAGCTTGTGCCTACGAACTGAGTCAAAGAGGTTTTGCAGTTACTCTTTTAGAGCGTGCGCCTCAATTGGGAGGTAAAATCGCTAGTTGGCCGATTGAAGTTGGCGGTGAAACTTTTATGATGGAACATGGGTTTCACGGCTTTTTTCCTCAATACTATAACTTAAAAAGTTTAGTGGCAGAATTGGGAATTAAAGATAATTTCCTGGATTTAAAATTTTACTCAGTTGTCTACAAAGATAGTAAATATAAACCAGAGATTTTCCGACCTAGCCATTCTGCGTTTCCTTGGAATGTAGTTGATTTAGGAGTTTCATCTCCCAATAGGCTACAGTGGGGAATTAATTTAACTAAGTGGGAACATTGGCAAGTTTTCCACGCTATCACAGGGTTTCAAACAGAGAGAACTTTTCGGAATCTCGATAATATATCAGTTGCGAAATGGGTGGAAAAAGATTTTCCGAGAGGATTGTACGACCTTTACTTCTTGCCGTTCGCCAAGTCTAGTTTAAATGCTCCGGATGAAATGAGCGTCGGGGAATTAATGCAGTTTTTCCACTTCTACTTTTTTGGTAATCCAGAAGGGTTGGCTTTTAATGGTACTAAGCAAGATATGGGAACTAGTTTAGTGCAACCGATTGCGAGGGCAATTGAGAATAAAGGCGGCAAGATTGTTACTGGTGCAACAGTTAGGGAAATAAAATATGTAGACGGTAAAATTGCTACATTAAGTTATCAGCAAGGTGATGGAGTAAGTGATATTCCGTTTTGGGTAAAGCGCAACTCTGTTATCCGTGATAATAAAGTTGAATATTTTGGTGCTGGTGATGATGTGTTTGCTGTTAAAAACGGAACAGATGAAGCAATTTCTTTGACTTGTACCCATCAAGGTTGTACAGTTCAAAGAGAACCTAACGGAGAGTTTCACTGCCCTTGTCACGGTGCTGTATTTGATGCTGAAGGTAAAGTAGTGAAAGGGCCATCTAAGAGGAATTTGGCTAGGTTTAAAATTGTAAAACGTCAGCCAGATAATTTGCAATTAGTCGCAGCAGTTCAGTCAGCACAACAAGTTTCGGTGGAAACTATTCAGGCTGATTATTATGTGATGGCTACGGATGTGCCAGGAGTTCAACATCTGTTTAGTTTGATTGATGGTGATGTGAATCAGGGAACAAAAAGACAAGTAGAAAAGTTGAAAGTTGCAGATCCTTTTGCTGTTTGTCGCTTCTGGTTCGATCGCGATTTTGAATGGGAGCAAAGTTGGTTTACTTCTCTATCGGGTTATCGCTTAACTGATAGTATTACTCTTTATCATCGCATTCAGGATCAATTTATTGCATGGGCGAATAAAACTGGTGGTAGTGTAGTTGAGTTACACGCTTATTGTTATAAGGAAAAAGAGTTCCCGACACAGGAAGCTTTGCTGACAACTTTTGAAGAGGAGTTGTATGAAATTGTGCCTGAATTAAAAGGGGCAAATATTTTGCATCGGGAATTGGTGAATCAGAAGAATTTCTCTGGTTATCCACCTAATAGTTATGCGGAACGTCCAAAGATTAGCACGGCTGTTCCTAATTTGTTTTTTGCTGGTGATTGGGTGAAAATGCCTTTTCCTTGTGGGTTGATGGAAAGGGCAGTTAGTAGTGGTTTATTGGCTGCTAATGAGATTTTGCATAAAGAGGGTTTAAAGAGGCGTCCTCTGTTGTCGGTGAATCCTGAAGGGGTTTTGAAAATTTGAGGTTGGGAGATAGGTAAATGAGAGAGAATTTCTTTCTCATTTGCTATTTCTTTGTTCTTTCAGCCATTTGCGAAATTCTCTTAGCGCTTGGCTTGTTCCGATTGTTTGGCTCATTTCTAGAAAATGAGTAATTTCTTCAATTACTGGAAAATTGGGAAAAGTGGGACTGTTTTGAGACTCTACATATTTGCTTGTTTGCAGTAGGTAAATTTAGATTTTTCCGTTTTCGTATCGCCAGATTTCTGGTACTCCCAAGGCTTGATAAGCACTAAGTTGGGCTTTGGATGTAACATCTATTTCTATTACTAAATCTGGTGGTGGGTCGATAGTTAAATCTATGCGAGTTTTGCCAATCATTTGAGTATAGTTTTGAATGTAAAAGCAATCGTCTGGCTCAATAACTGCTGCTATGTCCTCTCGTTTAAATGTTGTTGAGCTTAAAGGTTCCCAATTGCGATCGCATTCATCAAGCAAAGCTTTCGCTAAATCCCCAATAATCACCTTAGCTTTCTCATATTCTGGTAGTGGCACCCTAATCTCCAAAGTTCCGTTAATATAAGCCAATCGAGAAGGAAGTTTTCTCCCAACTCTTCTAAAATTGCTTCAAATTCTTGCCAACTAACATCATGAAATAATACCCGATGTCCGGGGGGTACGCCTAGTTACCGTAGTTGTAGTGTTACCATTTGATTCTCCTGAATTATGTGTTTTAGCAATTGTTATTTTTTTTTGATATTAGCACTCCCCTAATTCTGGGAAGATTTAAGATAAATTCAGTCTGTCAATCTGTCGCCAGTATGAGCTATTGTCTCAATCCCAAATGCCCCAAACCGCAAAATTTACCGGGTGCAACATTTTGTAGCACTTGCGGTACTAAAATGTTGCTGAAAGATCGCTACCGGGCTACTGATTTTCTGGGTGCTGGCGGTATGGGCAGAAATTTTTTAGCAGTGGATGAAGATACGCCATCGAAAAAGCGCTGTGTTATTAAACAGTTTTCTCCGCATCCCGATATAGTTAGTAATCCCGCTACTTTTCAGAAAGTTATTGAACTATTTAACCCTGAAGCGGCGATGCTCGATCGACTGGGCGATGAGTCTTCCCAAATTCCTCGATTGTTGGCATATTTTGAACAAGATAAACGCTTATATTTTGTACAGGAATTTGTTGACGGGCAAAATTTACTAAAGGAATTAGAAGAAAAGGGAATATACAACGAAGCACAAATTTATCAGTTATTAAATGATTTGCTACCCGTACTGAAATTTATACACGATCGGGATGTAATTCACCGGGATATTAAGCCTGAAAATATTATGCGCCGCCAAAATGGTCAACTGGTGCTGATTGATTTTGGTATTTCCAAAGAATTGAGTGGAACAGTAAGTTCTTTGGGGACAACTGTGGGAACTTTAGGTTATGCACCACCGGAGCAAATGACTTATGGTGTAGCTTATCCAGCAAGTGATATTTATGCTTTGGGTGTGACTTGTATTCATTTAATAACTAATGTTTATCCAGATGAACTATTTAATCCCCAAGAAAATCGGTGGTTATGGCGAGATATGTTGGCAAAAAAAGGGATTTATATTAGTCAGCAGTTGGATAATATTTTAGAGAAGATACTGAAAATTGATCTAGGGGAAAGGTATAAATCAGTTGATGAGGTAGTGAAAGATTTGAATCCTATAATGGTTGGTATTTGGTATGGCGAATTTGACGATGCTCCTGCTAGCCTTACTATTACTCATCAATCAGGTAATAGGTTTAGTGGTGTTCTCACAGTTCAATATAGTAAAGGTCTTTCTCGGATCGAGATTAAAGGCGACCTTGACCACAAAACAAATAATCTGAATATAGGAGAAATCCGCGTATTATCAGAACCTGAGCGAGGAGTATGGGTACTAGGGAAAAACGAAGGGCAATTGTCATCAAATAAAAAACAAATATTTGGCACAGGGGAAGGCTACGGTTCATACTCATGGTCATTTTCTAAAGCAGGAGGAAGTGATGAAATTTGGTATGGTAAATTTGATAACAAGGCAGCTACTATGATTTTACATCGTTGCTCAAATAACTCATTTGATGGGACTTTGATTGTTAAAGAATGGCTAGGGCATAATAAAATTTCAATCAAAGTTAGTCTCATTTCCGATCTTAATAAAATAAGAATAAGAGAGATAGCTGTTCTTCCTGGATCGGTAGGATGGTGGAAGCTTGTAGAAAACAACGAAGGATTTTTATCGTCAGATGGCAGCGAAAAAATGTATGGTCATGGTAAAGGTCACAATTCATATTCGTGGTCATTCTTTAAGGAAGATATGGATAGTTTTTCTTAGTTCTATTACAGGTATAAAATGAAATCATGGAAGCAACACCAAGGGAAATTCGAAGTTACATTACTCTAGATGGGAGAATTCATTTTTTAGAGTGTTACTATTCGCTGCGCGATCGCAAAACTCAATGTAAGATCGATGGAAGGCTTGAGCGAGTTGAAATAGGTAATTTAATCAATGGCTGAACAAGAAGGAGTTCAACTTACTCCAGGGGGTGAGAAAAAACTCGGCAATCTTATTAATTTTAAAGATTACAATATTGCCGATGCAATTCGAGAACGTGGCGGTGGTCAAGCTCAAGTTAATCAGTTACGATCGGATTATCAAAATCTCAAAGTTGGTGAATTAGCTAATCTCGCTGCTGAAGGAGACGCTGAAGCTGAAACTGCTATTAAAATACTCAAACAAGCCAGGAAAAAACGGGAGAAATATGGCAACAGATGAATTTCCGATCGGACAACCTCTAACAGCAGTATCAATACTAGAAGATAAAGAGTTTTCTAGCAATGAGATCTGCCTCGATAAAATTCAATTATTTTTTCAAGATAGTACAATTACCCTACTACCAATTGCGGATACTGATGAAATAGAAATAATACAGGAAAATATTAACACACTTTCTGAGGAAAATACTCCATCTTGGTGTCAGTCTTTACTTGGTAAAAAGCTAATGACAGTTTGGATATGCGAAAATGACCAAGGTTATCGAGATCAAGTGATTTTCGCTTTTGAGTATATGCGTCCAAGCATTGCTTTTGTTGCTGAAGGTTCGGTTCTCAAAGCTTTCCGCCACGAACCAATATACTGCGTAAATAGCTGAAACTTAGTTGCAGGATTTACACAATATCGATTTTAATATTAATAGATTGGCGCAAGCGCGTATTACCAATAATCTTGTCTAATTCAATTATCTAACTACTAATTAAAAACAATGCTGGAAATTCATAAAAACATTATTTTAGACGAAAATCAGCAACCAATTGCCGTTCAAATTCCGATTGCTGAATTTGAAAAAATTGAAGAAATTATCGAAGATTACGGTTTAGCCAAGTTAAGAGAAGAATCTGAAAATGAAGAAAGACTTTCAAAGGAAGAAGCATTAGATTATTATAAATCTCTGAAAGGTAATCATGTGGAAAGTTGAATACACTAAAAGGTTCTTGCAAGAACTTGCTGCTTTACCAGTATAAATTTAAAACCGGGTGGAACCTATTGTTTTTGAAGAACTAGAATCAGAAAATCCTTTTGAGTTAGGATATTTGCAAAAGTTGAAAGGTTATAGCGATAAATATAAAATTCGAGTGGGTGACTATCGGATTGGTATTACGATTGAACAAGAAACAAACACCTTAATTTGTGAGAAAATTGCTCATCGAAAAGATATTTATCAATTTTTCCTTGAATATCAAGAACTAATATCCTGGGTAAAAACTGAAACTCAGTTGCAACACAGCCCAGTTTAGCTGCAATATCCCAACTGGCATAACCCCACAACGATCGAATCGCGATAAACTGTTCTAGCTAGTTCGTTTAAGTTTCCGTTATGTCTACCTTTTTATTAGAAGTCGGTACAGAAGAACTTCCTGCTAAGTTTGTGGGAGATGCTATCCAGCAGTGGCAGACTCTCATTCCCAACAGCCTTAGCGAACAATACTTGACAAGTAACACAATTTGTGTATACGGTACGCCTCGCCGTCTTGCGGTTTTGATTGAAGGATTACCCGCCCAGCAGCCCGATCGCGTAGAAGAAATTAAAGGGCCACCTGCTTCGGCGGCGTTTAAGGATGGACAACCTACGAAGGCGGCGGAAGGTTTTGCTAGGAAGCAGGGTGTGGCGTTGGAGGCGTTGGAAGTGCGTCCTACGGATAAGGGCGATTTCGTGTTTGTCCAGCAAAGCATTCCGGGACGGGCTACGGCGGATATTTTGAAGGAATTGGTGCCGCAGTGGATTGTTAAGCTGGAGGGCAAGCGGTTTATGCGTTGGGGGGACGGGGATATTCGGTTTTCTCGTCCGATCGCATGGTTGGTAACATTATTAGATGATGCGGTGTTACCAGTGGAAATTGAGAACGGATCGGAGATAATTAAGAGCGATCGCATTTCTCACACCCATCGAGTATTACATCCGGAACCGATCGCAATTCCCCACGCAGATAGTTATATAGAATGTTTGCGATCGGGTTTTGTGGAAGTTAACCCTGAAGTGCGGAAAGCCAAAATTCAAGAACAAGTTGCAGCCGTTTCTCAACAGCAAAACGGCTACACGGAAATTTATCCAGATTTATTAGCAGAAGTGACTAATTTGGTAGAATGGCCTACTGCTGTGGTAGGTAAATTTGATGATGAGTTTTTAGTATTACCTGCGGAAGTAACTACTACAGTGATGGTAACTCACCAACGTTATTTTCCCATTTTTAAAACTGTAGCAGCCAAAGAATTGTTACCAAATTTTATCACGGTTTCTAATGGTGATCCAGCAAAATCAGATATCATCGCTGCTGGTAACGAACGGGTGATTCGAGCGAGATTAGCAGACGGTCAATATTTCTATAAATCTGACCTTGCTAAACCTTTAGAAAGTTACGTTCCTCAATTAGAAAAAGTGACATTTCAAGAAGATTTGGGAAGTGTTCGAGCAAAAGTCGATCGCATTACCAAAATTGCCGGAAAAATTAGCGAACAATTGCAACTAAAAGCTGAAGATAGTCAAAATATTCAACGTGCGGCTTTCCTCTGTAAAGCTGACCTGGTTACCCAAATGGTAGGGGAATTTCCGGAATTACAAGGAGTAATGGGGCAGAAATACGCTGCCGCCAGTGGGGAAACTGAAGCAGTGACAACCGCAATTTTTGAACATTATTTGCCGAGAGGTGCAGGGGATAAATTACCGGAAACTATTACGGGTCAAGTAGTTGGTTTGGCAGATAGATTTGATACATTAGTCAGCATTTTCGGTTTGGGAATGTTGCCAACTGGTTCATCCGATCCATTTGCTTTGCGTCGCGCTGCTAATGCTGTTGTTAACATTACTTGGGCGGCAGAATTACCGTTGAATTTGCAGCAACTATTAGAGCAAATTGTTGCTGATTTCGTAGCAGCTTATCCTAAAACTAACGGTGTAGAGTTATTGCAACAATTGCAGGAATTTTTCATTCAACGCATCCGCACTTTACTGCAAGAAGATCGAGGTATAGATTATGATTTGGTGAATGCGGTTTTGGGAGAAAATGATTCGGAATATACGGAACGGGCGTTAAAAGATTTGTTGGATGTGCGAAATCGCGCTACGTTTTTACAAGAAATTCGGAACAATGGGAAGTTATCGGAAATTTACGAAACTGTTAACCGTTCTACCCGTCTTGCTGCACAAGGAAATTTAGATAAGCAACAGCTAGAACCGACAGCAGTAGTTAATTCTGAGTTGTTCCAAAAATCATCGGAACAAGCTTTTTATGATGCGATCGTACAACTCGTTCCGCAAACTAAAGCATCTCAAGCACAACGCAATTATCAACAATTAGTTGATGCTTTGAGCGAAATCACTCCCAAGGTTAGCACGTTTTTTGATGGCCCAGAAAGCGTGTTAGTTATGGATGAAAATTTGGAAATCAGGGGTAATCGTTTGAATTTGCTGGGATTGCTGCGGAATCATGCGCGAGTACTGGCAGATTTTGGGCCGATCGTGAAAAGTTAAAGCTGAATAAGTGAAAAGAAACTGGGTTTCATGAACCTAGTTTCTTCTCCATTTTCAAATGAGGATGTAAGCAATGAATGAACTAGAATTAATTCGGAATTCTGCCACCCAATCAAGGAAAGCCTATTGGAGTTCGGCTGTATCGTTAATATTTGTATTCTTAATGACGATCGTATCTTGTATTACTAGTACGGGATTTGGTAATCCATTAGGAATAGTTTTTGCATTAATAGCTTTGTCAGTATTATATACTATAGCTTTATTTATGACTCTCCGCCTTTTATGTAAAGGAATTACCCAATTAGAAGAAAGAATTAACGAATTGGAAAGACGTATTTTATTAAAGTAACAAAAAATAGCGTTTCTCTGATTTGTCGGCAAGGAGATTCCAAGTTTTACCTTTTCATCCCGATTCGCTACGATAAATATTGCAAAAACTGGGAAAAACTACCACAGTAAACTATGCCTAACGCTCATATAATTGGTTTGGGAAAATCTGGTATCGCGGCTGCGCGAGTCCTCAAACGAGAAGGATACTCGGTAACGGTAAGCGATCGCAATTCCTCCAATACTCTCCAAGCACAGCAGCAGGAACTCACCAACGAAGGAATTACCGTTAAACTAGGCTATTCCCTGTCATTAGAAGAAGCCGATTTACCTCAACTAATTGTAGTCAGTCCCGGCGTACCTTGGGATGCACCAATTTTACTTCGCGCCAGAGAGTTAGGCATAGAAACCATTGGGGAAATGGAATTGGCGTGGCGACATATCAAATCACCTTGGGTAGCAATTACTGGTACTAACGGGAAAACGACAACCACTGCTTTAATTGCAGCGATTTTTCAAGCGGCTGGATGTAATGCACCCGCTTGCGGTAACATAGGTTATGCTGCTTGCGAATTAGCTTTAGCTGACACACCACCAGATTGGGTAATTGCGGAAATTAGTAGTTATCAAATTGAATCTTCTTCATCAGTTGCACCAAAAATTGGTGTTTGGACAACTTTCACACCGGATCATCTCAGTCGCCATAAAACATTAGAAAATTACTTTAACATCAAAGCACATTTACTTACTCAATCTGAATATCAAGTTTTTAATGGGGACGATCCTTATTTGCGAAATAATGCACCCAAACTGTTTCCCAATGCTTATTGGACAAGCGTAAAAGGGAAAGCAGATTTAGTTAACGGTAAAGGTGCTTATATTGAAGATGGCTGGGTGTTATTTGAAGGGGAGAAAGTTCTGCCAGCTAATAGTTTAAAGATGGTGGGAGAACACAACCAACAAAATTTGTTGATGGCGGTAGCAGCAGCGCGTTTGGCAGGAATTGACAAAAATGCGATCGCGCAAGCAATTACCAACTTCCCAGGCGTATCCCATCGCCTCGAACATATCTGCACTTGGAAAGGAATTGACTTTATTAATGATAGCAAAGCTACTAACTATGATGCGGCGGAAGTAGGACTAAATGCCGTTAGCGCACCCGCAATTTTAATAGCTGGCGGGGAAGCAAAGGCAGGTGACGATACAGGTTGGATGAAAAAAATTCAAGAAAAAACAGCCGCAGTATTGCTAATTGGCGATGCTGCGGCTGCTTTTGCTAAAAGATTAGAAGAAATTGGTTATACCAATTTTGAAATAGTAGAAACAATGGAACGTGCTGTTCCTAAAGCGGCTGAATTAGCCAAAAAATATCAAGCCAAAGTTGTTTTATTATCTCCTGCCTGCGCTAGCTTCGACCAGTATCAAAACTTCGAGCAAAGAGGCGAAGATTTTCGTCAATGTTGCATAAAGTTTCTGGAAGAAATTAGGACTAGATAAAATTTAGACGAATTGATCTGCAAATTCTTTAATTTGCAGGTCAAGGCAAGAAATATTATCAGATAATATGGCGCTCGAAACTTTACCTGTATGAATTTCTAGGTGAGCTTCTGGGGGAGCTTCAAAAATTAGCCGTTGTCCTGGAAAGATCACTCGCTCAAAATACCAGTTGGTAATATTTGAGATGCGAGCGATCTGGATCTGGCTGGTAGTGTTGACGTAGCAGCAGAAAATGCGGTCAGCACGTTCGGATGGGACAGAATCGAGAATTTGAGCCATGATGATATAGTTACTTGCGAGAAGCGGGCGTTTTTTAACGAATCTTAACCTAAATAGCCACTCGCTCTAATATATCCCAGACTCAACTGAAAGGTCATGGGATTTTGAATTTTAGATTTTGGATTTTAAATTGAAAATTGACCAAACCCATTTACTCGCGGCGTTCTTGGTAATCTTCTGAAGATGTAGGATCTAATTCCCAACGGCGATCGTCTCTTTGTTCTAACATTTCTGTTGTCCAGAGAAAAGAGCGATCGTCCATCTCAATTCCCAAAGCACTCCCCAACTCATCAACAACGCTTTGATCGGGAGTAGCAGCCGTTCCGCCAACTGCTTCCTCTCCTTCCGTATTAGCTCTTTCCCAAGCTGCATCTACGTCGCCGCCAGATAGTTCGGGACTGGTAGATGTATATAGTTTTTCTTCATCCCGCAGTCTTCTCGTACCGATGTTGGAACCTGGTTCTTCCTTCACTCCCGTTCCATAAGACTCCGTAATTTCTTGAGGTAGATCTAAAACCAAAGCTTCTTGGTCTATATCGGATGTTTGTTGATTTGTCTGTTCAGCCATAACAGCAATACATAATTCTTCTACTTGTCCAGCTTAGTTTTTACTGGGCAAATTTATGTATCACTTTGGAGCGAAAACGATCTATCCCTTTTGAATGAAGAGAAGTTAATTTAAGAATAATAGAGAATTCAGAATTCAGAATGTTGATAAGTCTGACTTCTAAATTTTGGATTCTGAATTTTGCCCTAGCGTAATTTTCCTGATTTAGAGCGATAGCTAAACCAACATAATTAAGAATATCTATGGCGACGTTCTTGGTAATCTTCTGAAGAATTAGGGTCTAATTCCCATCGTTTATCATCTCGTTGCTCGATAATCTCTCTCGTATGGAGATAGGTTAAATTATCCATTTCCAATCCAACAGCCGCTCCCAATTCATCAACTATATTTTGATCGGGAGTAGCGACGGAACCACCTACTGCTTCCTCACCTACCGAGTCTGCTTGATACCAAGCAGCATCTACATCCCCTCCAGATAATCGGGGACTAGTGGATGTGTACAAACTTAATTCTTCAAATAAAGGATGAGTGCCAACATTATGTCCTAGCACTTTGGGAATACCTATATCCACAGTCTTATTCTCCTGCGGCGAAGCCTGCAAATTTTGTTAATTTGCTGTCGATGTTATGGCAGCTTTTTTATCTGATTTTTGGTCGGGCATTTCTCTATAATTTGCCTCGTAGGTTCTTTTAATTTGAAAAAATAGATCTATTTCTTTAGACCTAAATAATCTATCACTTTGGAACGAAGAGAACCATTATATGTGATGCCTACGCTGGAAATATGGACAACACAAAAATAGTTGTTATGTCTAGGCACGAATTTTGAGGAAGCTATGAAACGCAATGAGTTTATCAAACACGTTCAAAGCGTAGCTCAGCTTGGTTCGCAGGACGAGGCAGAGCGTGCTGTTCGTGCTACCCTCGAAACCCTTGCTGAAAGAATTGTTGGTGATGAAGCAAAAGATTTAGCTTCTCAATTGCCCTCGGAGTTGGGAGAGTACTTGCACGGTAGAGAAGGAGAAAACGGTCAATATTTCTCTCTACAAGAATTCTATCAGCGTGTGAGCGAAAAAGAAAGAGTAGATCCGGTGACGGCTGCTACTCATGCTCGTGCTGTCTTCTCCGTATTAAACGTAGCAGTTGAACCTGGTGAATTTGCAGATGTAGTAGCCAATTTATCTAAAGACTACGAAGATTTATTGCCAGTGGCTAACCCAACATCAGAGACGTAAATAAATTGGCGATCGCCAATTTTCAGGTTGCAGATTGAAAAAATTTCCATGTGCCATCTTTTGACTAAGATTTGAAAATTGTTGAGGAAACCCATGTCATATTCTAATAATTCAATTGCCAAAAAAAGAATTGCCATTTTGATCGAAACAGGCGTTGAAGATTCTGAGTTTCAAGTCCCTTACCAAGCAATGAAAATGGCAGGTTTTGATGCGGTTGTCTTGGGTTCGCGGATGAACAGTACCTATATAGGTAAACAAGGCAAAGTTTCCATCCAGCCAGACGGTACTACTACAGAAGCACGTCCGGAAGATTTCGATGCAGTGATCGTTCCTGGCGGGTTAGCTCCTGATACGATGCGTACCAACCCAAATACAGTAAAATTCGTCCAGGAAGCAATGGCGCAAGGCAAATTAATTGCTGCTGTTTGCCACGGGCCACAAGTTTTAATTGAAGGGGATTTGTTAAAAGGTAAAAATGCGACCGGCTTTATTTCGATCCGCAAAGATATGATTAATGCCGGAGCTAATTATATCGATGAACCCCTAGTCATAGATGGCAATCTAATTACATCTCGCCGTCCTGGAGATTTAGCAATTTTCACTACTGCTATTCTCAGTCGTTTGGGTTACGGTGGCAAAGAAGTCGATTTGCCTAATGAAAACGATGTCACTGCGGAATGGTGGAAGCTGGCTGATGCTTGGGGTGGTTCTACAAAAGGCGATATTGCAAAAGCGTTAAATACGGCATTGGCGGGAGAACGTTATTCCTGTGAAGCTTTCGGGCAATATGTCGAAAAGTCATCGGATGCCCGAATAAAAGCTTTGCTGCAAGAAATAATTGAAAATAAAAAGCAGCATATCCAAATGTTGGAAGAACGCTTGAATGCGCTGGGCGAAAAACCTTCTTTACCTGCCCAAGCCGCGGATACTTACGCTAAGTTAAAAACTGCCCTACAAGGTAGCGATGAAGTGGCTATGTTGCGTCGCGCTTTGGGAGATATCCAAACGGCAGTGGTTGATGTTTTCCAGTTGCGAAATCAGTTAACCGATCCGGTGACAACGGAAATTTTCAGCGAAATAGAAATCGATCACGCTCGTTACGAACAAAGTTTGGCAGAACTTTATCGTAACCGTTTAGGTACTCAATTGAAGCCTGCTAAACCTTCTACTTCCCCGGCGGTAGGAGTTTAGAAAGGATGAAGGGTGAAGGATAAAGTATGAAGGAGAATTCAGGAGTCAGGAGTCAGAATTCAAAATGAGTTATTTGCTCCATAGTTGAGCGATAAAGAGGTTTAAGATTTTCGCTAAGTTAGGACTTACGCACCAGATGAAATGGGTAAGGGCGGGTTTAGCTAATAAATTAAGCATTTCACAGATAACCCGACTACAAAACCCGCCCCTACAAACTTTGATTTATCGTAACTTTGCGTTAGTCCAGTAAGTATTTGATTTAGTGAAATCGTGGTCGATCGAAAACCACTACCGAATCGCTAAATCCTGATTCCTGAATTCTTTTAACAAAGGGACAGAAAAATGGATAGACGTTTGGAAGGAAAAGTTGCGATCGTAACTGGTGCGGGTACTGGTATTGGAGAAGCGATCGCGCATAAGTTTGCCAAAGAAGGTGCAAAAGTAGTAGTAAACGGCTTACCCGGCGATCCGGTAAAGGAAGTAGCTGAGGCAATTAAGCAATACGGTGGGGAAGCTCAAGCATATGAAGGGGATATTTCTGAAGAATCTCACGCTCAAGCTTGCGTGCAAGCAGCAATTACCGAGTATGGCTGCCTCGACATTTTAATCAATAATGCAGGTGTTTTCGTCGTCACTGCGGAAATGACGAATTACCCGGTGGAAGATTTCGATCGCACGATGCGGATGAATACCCGTTCGGCATTTTTGATGACCAAATACGCTCTACCCCACCTGCAAAAAACCAGGGGTAATATCGTCTCTACCGGATCGGAAGCTGGTTTTAACGGTTTAGCCCAAAATGCACCTTACGGCGGTACAAAGGGCTGGATGCACTCTTTTATGAAAGGTGTGGCGGTCGAGCAAGCAAAATACGGGGTAAGGGCTAACTGTGTTTGTCCTGGCGCGATCGATACAGCTTGGACTCATCAGGAAACTGGGCCAATGGATGCCAAAATGGAGGAAACCCTACTGACAGCAGCACCGATGGCTCGTCGGGGTACGCCAGAAGAAATGGCCAATGTATTTGCTTTTTTGGCATCTGATGAAGCAAGTTACGTTACTGGTGCGTTGTGGTTAGCTGATGGTGGGGTTACGGTTGCCAAAGGTGCCGTAGGAGAGGAAACACCGGAGGATTTGCGATCGGAAACGCAAGGAGAATTGCGTCTAGATCATTCTCTAGAAGGGTTAAAAAACAAGCGGACTCACGCTATCAAGAAGTGACAGCAAGTAGCAGTAATGGGCATGGGGCATTGAATTCGATCGCAACGGAGGCTAAAAACGATGAGCGAGCGATTTAAAAATAGAAGAGAAGCTGGTCAAAAACTAGCAAGCGAGCTTTCCGTTTATGCCAACCGTGCCGATGTTTTGGTGCTGGGGTTGCCTCGCGGTGGCGTTCCGGTGGCTTTTGAAGTAGCAAAAGCGCTGAATGCTCCTCTGGATGTGTTCCTAGTTCGCAAATTGGGCGTACCCGATCAGCCAGAATTAGCGATGGGTGCGATCGCCAGCGGTGGTATCCGAGTACTCAATCAGCTTGTCGTGCGATCGTTACAAATTTCCGACGAGATTATTAACCGCGTCGCACGATCCGAACAGTTGGAGTTAGAGCGACGAGAACAAGTTTACCGGGGTAATCGTCCTGCGCCTAAGCTGCAAGACCAAATCATTCTTTTGATAGATGACGGTTTGGCGACTGGAGCTACTATGCGTGCTGCGGTGATGGCTTTGCGCGATCGGCAACCTGCTCGGATCGTGGTTGCCGTCCCCATTGCTCCCTCAGAAACTTGTCATGAATTGCGATCGGAAGTCGATGAGGTAATTTGCCCAATTATACCAGAGCGATTTTCGGCAGTAGGCAGAGGATACGAAGATTTTTCTCAAACTACTGATGAAGAAGTACAAGAATTACTTCAAAAGTCAGAAAACAGCCAACTGGTTGCATCCCATTAATTACCAATTTCGCTCAAAACGAATCCTGTTTGTAGTAGGAACTTCAGTCCTTTTTCCTAAGTTAATGTCGAGGGCTAAAGTTTTCACTAAAAACTTTTTGTATGTCTGAAAGCTTAAAGAATTTTGTTTGTAGTGAAGACTAAAGTCCTTACTACTAATTTGTTGATTGAATAAAAACAAATGAAAGGGAGTATTTTATGAATTTAATCATTGCTTGGCTAAGGCGACGAACGTTCGCTATTTTTATGGCGTCCGCATTATGTTTATTAATTTATAGTTTCAGCTATGGTCACTTGCCAGCGCAAGCAAAAGCTTTAACACCAGAGGCAGAGTATTACCACGTAGAACCTGACTATGCTGGTAAGCAAATGTTTGATAATGCCAAACAGAAGGCCAAAGATATTACCGACAATATTGTAGAAAAGCTAAATCTGGATGAACCGTTACCACCCAGTACGAAACAATTTTCCGATCGGTTAGAAGACAAAATTGGAAATGTAAATGGAACTCAAGAAGGATATTACCAAAAAAAATCTCAACTGAAAACAGATTGACAAATTAATAAATTGACTAGGCAAGGAGAACCAATTAATGAAAGCAGTTTGCTGGCATGGCGCTAATGACGTGCGGGTAGATACAGTACCAGACCCAAAAATACTCAACCCCCGCGACGCCATTATTAAAATCACATCCACTGCCATTTGCGGATCGGATTTGCATCTTTATGATGGATTTATCCCCACAATGGAAAAGGGCGACATTCTTGGCCATGAATTTATGGGAGAAGTCGTCGAACTGGGCAGTGAAGTTAAAAATGTGAAAGTAGGCGATCGCGTTGTCGTTCCCTTTACAATTTCTTGCGGAAATTGCTTCTTTTGCCAGCGAGATTTATGGTCGTTATGCGATAATTCCAACCCCAATGCCTGGATGGTAGAAAAACAAATGGGGTACTCGCCATCGGGGTTATTTGGTTATTCTCATTTATTCGGTGGATATGCAGGGGGACAAGCAGAATATGCCCGCGTTCCTTTTGCCGATGTAGGCTTATTTAAGATTCCCGACGGTTTAACAGATGACCAAGTTTTGTTCCTCACGGATATCTTTCCGACTGGTTATATGGCAGCAGAAAATTGCGATATCGAACCAGGGGATATTGTAGCGGTTTGGGGCTGTGGCCCGGTCGGACAATTTGCCATTAAAAGCGCTTATTTGTTAGGTGCCGAGAGAGTAATTGCCATCGATCGCGTTCCCGAACGTCTACAAATGGCAAAAGAACAATGCAATGCAGAAGTCCTCAACTACGAAGAAATTGATGTTGGGGAAGCACTCAAAGAAATGACCGGAGGACGTGGCCCCGACGCTTGTCTGGACGCTGTAGGAATGGAAGCACACGGCACCGGGCCAGATGCTTTTTACGACAAAGTAAAGCAAGCAGTACGTTTGGAAACAGATAGACCAACTGCATTAAGGCAAGTAATGGTTGCTTGTCGAAAAGGCGGTCATGTATCCCTGGCCGGAGTTTACGGCGGTTTTATAGACAAAATACCGATGGGCGCAGCTTTCAACAAAGGTCTAACTTTCAAAATGGGACAAACTCACGTCCATAAATATTTAAAACCTTTGTTAGAACTAGTTCAAAATGGGAAAATAGACCCCTCTTTTGTAATTACTCATCGCCTCAGTTTAGAGGAAGCGCCAAAGGGATACGAAATTTCCAAACATAAAAAAGACCACTG
>CAZJJR010000106.1:0-1392 GCA_964546365.1 uncultured bacterium
ATTAGAGATAGGAGCGATTTGCTGCTAACCATGATGGCGTCGAGATAGGAACGCTGTCTGGAATCGCTGACAACTCCTTGCAATAAATTGCAAAAGCCCAAAATTGCATTCATGGGGGTGCGAATTTCGTGACTCATGTTGGCGAGAAATTCGCTTTTGGCACGACTGGCGGCTTCGGCGCGTTTGGCGGCTTGTTCTAGGGCTGTTTGGGAAAATTCCAATACTGCTAACATTAAGATGTTTCTTAGTTCTAAAGCTGCTTCTATTTCTAGTTTATGCCAGGGTAATGATTTGCATCTGACTGTTTCTTTCCATAATTCAAATGATTTTCGCGGAGATAAACGCAAGGCTTGACCTTCTTCTAAAATAAATGGTTGATGGGGATTCCCTCCCCAATTAACTGTTTGAATTACTTCCGGTCTAAACCAGACAATTTGATAATAAGTGTGATTGATAAAAATAGAAATTGCTAATAACCCACTTACTTGTTCTTTATATGCTTGGGCGTTGGGGTACAGTTGGCACAAGTGGTCTGTATGAAATATTTCTTCTCGATGCTCCCGATGAAGCCAATTTAGTAGGTCTTGGATGATTTTTCGATCGGGAGTGTTGCCTAGGGTAACGATTTGGTCGGGAAACGCGATCGCAGCACCTCGAGCGTTAATTAATTCTAGTAATTGATTGGCATCATCCTGACTGATTTGTTCGATAAATTCTTTGGCATTACTAAATAAAGTCTTAAATTTTTGATGGAATAATTTTACTTTATTTTGATATATTTCCCAGGTTTTTTGTTGTTTTTTAAATAATTCTACAGACATGAAATGGCCTAAGAATTCGCAGGCTTTACGAGTTTCATAATCTACATATTTGGGTTGACCGTGATGGCAAACAATTAATCCCCATAGTTTTTTTTCATCGATGAGGGAAATGCAAAGCGATGCCGCTACGCCCATATTTTGCAGATATTCGATGTGAATGGGAGAAACGCTTCTCAGCACGGAATGGCTTAAATCTAAGGGGGCATTAGTTATGGGGTTTTCGGCGGGAATGATTTTGACGGGTTGATAGTTAACGTCAACAATAATTCTTAATCTGTTTTGATAATATAACTGACGGGCTTGTTTGGGAATATCGGAAGCTGGATAGTGCAATCCTAAATAAGGCTCTAGTTCTGCTTTTTTATCTTCGGCAATGACTACTCCACTATCATCGGGTTCAAAGCGGTAAATCATTACTCGATCGTATCCGGTAATTTGCCGCAATTCCCGGACAAGGATATCTACTGATTCTCGGAAAATAGCGGCACTGGCAATTTTGGCAATGCTAGCTTTAATGAGATGATAGTAGCTGATGGGATGAGTTTCTTTTTCTGATTGTTTGGGTTCTAAT
>CAZJJR010000106.1:1448-12337 GCA_964546365.1 uncultured bacterium
CTATCGTATTTAATTTAATGGGGTTAAAATCTTCTACTCTTTCTTGTAAAATAACGGCTTTTAAAAATTTAATTTGCTCTGGCTCGAATAAGGTAGTTATTTCTTTGCCAAGTAAAGACGTAGCGACAATTCCCAAAAGTTGTTCGCTATTTTCACTTGCTTGTAAAATCTGCAAGTTTCGTTCGTCTAGCACTAGGAGTACTCCATGTGGCTGAACGTGGCCGGGAGCTTGAATCGCTTCGCGATCGCAATTGCTTAAATTTATCAATTCGGATGTAACAAATTCAATATTTTGGTCTGGCATGGAATTAAATTACAGTTTTAATTATCTACTAATACTACATTTAGTAAAACCTGAATCATCAATGAATGATATTTTTTAGTGAGGTTCGCTTTCATAAGCAATTACCCGATCGCGGCCTTGTTTTTTAGCTTGATAAAGTGCTTTATCAGCGCGTTGAAGGATAGCGTCAACTGTTTCATATTTATTGCCTAATATATAGTTAGCAACTCCTATACAAGATGTTATTTGTAAGACTGCATCTCCGGTATTAAATACTAAATTAGCAATTTGCTGTCGAATCCTTTCGGCTACGTTAACTGCTAGTAAAATATCGGTTTCTGGCAACAATATGGCAAATTCTTCTCCTCCCATTCTACCGAAACAATCTACTTTACGTAATAATTTTAATATATTTTTAGTGACGTCGATCAGTACTTCATCGCCCAAGGCATGACCGTATAAATCATTAATTTGTTTAAACTTATCTAGGTCTATTGTCAACACAGAAAAGGGTGATTGATAGCGAATTGCGCGGTCGAGTTCGTATTCGGCTTTACTTAATAGATAACGGCGATTCCAAATGCCAGTTAAGGGATCGGTAGTAGCTAATTTTTCTAACTTTTCAATTAATCGGGATTGTTCGTAAAGAGCGGCTTTTAATTCTTCTCTGGTTTTTTTTAGTTCTAGGTGAGTGCGTACTCTCGCCAGTAACTCTGGTGCATTAAATGGTTTAGTAACATAATCAACTGCTCCTTTATCAAAAGCTGCTAGTAAGTGTTCTTTTTCATTACTAGCAGTAAGGAAAATAATCGGTACTTCTTCAAATTTCGGGTTGGTTTTTAACTGTTGGCAAACTTCTAAACCATTGATTCCCGGCATCATTAAATCAAGTAAAATCAAGTCGGGCTGAGCAGATTGAACTCGTTCTAAAGCTTGTTCTCCGCTGGTAGCAAATGTGGTGTCATAGCCAATTTTTTCGAGTATTTCGCCAATTACTTGGAGATTTTGGTTGATATCATCTACGACTAAGATGAGAAAATCCTCAGGATTAAACTGTTTCATAGTAGAGATTGCCATACTTGGGGGTATTCTTCTATTGTTTTGGGTAAGCTTTCCCAATCAAAAGCAACTAGTTGGGCTTCCAAAGTTTGAGCGTAGTTTAATAGTGGTTGATATTGGTATTCTACCGCCCATTCTCGTAAGCGTTGAGCGAAAGCTTGCACGTCTCGACGTTTCATAGTTTGGCGCAGTTGTTCCCAGGAGTATTCTTGTTCCTCGCGGAGTTTATCGCGTAATTCCGGTAATCTGGCAAGAATTCGGGCGTCGCATATCCAGTTGTTGGTATTAGCTGCTGCTAAAGGCTCATCATTAGTGGAGGAATAATTTTCTTTAACTGGCAAGATTTTTTTCAATTCTAAAACTAATTCGCTGCGACTGACGGGTTTGCGTAGAAAGCCGGTTGCCAAATTTTTGAGTAAAACTTCATCTTGAGGGCGAGAAGAAGCAGTGATAAATACGATAGGGGTATTTTGGGTTTCTGGTTGCTTCCTAAGATATTCTGCGGCGGCTAATCCGTTTAAGATCGGCATCCACAAATCCATTAAAATTAAGTCTGGATGGTGTTTTTCGGTTTGGGCGATCGCTTCTTGTCCGTTCTGAGCAAATAGCAGTTTGTGTTGGCTTTCGGCAAAATATCCCTTCATTAAATCGAGATTCGATCGTACATCATCAACGATCAAAATGGTGGTAGTTTGAAACTGATTGAGGTCGTTGTCTAAGTAATTTTCACAAATTGGTTCTAAGGGTATATCAGCAACTTCTACGTTAGGAAATATAAAAGTAAAAGTACTGCCTTTACCAAGTTCGCTATGTAATTGAATTTTCCCCCCTAACATTTCAGTCAATCGCTTAGTAATCGCTAATCCTAAACCAGTACCACCATACTTGCGGGTACTTTGTCCTTCACTTTGAACGAAGGCATCAAAAATCCGTTCTTGTTGTTCTAAGGCGATACCAATGCCTGTATCTTCCACAATAATGGTGATTGAAGATAGGTGGTCGATCGCGGATATTTTTACATAACCTCGTTCTGTAAATTTTAAAGCATTACCAACTACATTGAAGAGAATTTGCCGCAAGCGAACTTCATCGATCAGGATTCCGGTTGGTACTGTATCTGCTATTTCCGTTAAAAACTGGATATTTTTTTCTCGCGCTTTGAGAGAGAAAATTTGGTGAATTTCTTTAATTAACGCTCGTAAATTAACTGGTTCAAATTGAAGGGTAAGTTTACCGGCTTCAATTTTAGAAAGGTCGAGGATATCGTTAATTAAAGCGAGGAGAGTTTTGCCACTAGTAGCTATAGCATTGAGGAAAGAATTTTGTTGGGTTTCGTTTACCATTCCTTGCAACAAATCGCAAAAACCGAGAATAGCATTCATGGGAGTGCGAATTTCATGACTCATATTAGCTAAAAATTCACTTTTGGCTCGGTTCGCAGCATCGGCTAATTCTTTGGCTTGGCGTAGTTGTTCTTCCACTAAAACTTGCTGGGTAATGTCTTCGGCAATTCCCACAAATCGGTAAGATTGTTGGTGGGGAACGGGGAGAGAACGAGCGCGAATCCAACGAATTTCTCCATCTAATCTGACGATGCGATATGTTCGATCGAAATCTGTAGTTTCGCTAATTTGACGAGTCAGCGCGATCGCAATTTCCGGTCTTTCTTCTGGGTGAACTGATTCCAACCAATCACGGGGGTTTTGGTACAAACTTTCACAACTGCGTCCCCAAACTTGTTCGTAAGCGGGGCTAATGTAAAGGATTTGCCCGGTTTCGGAAAGGATGAAAAAGACTTCCCGGATATTTTCTGCCAATTGACGAAATTTTTCTTCACTTTCTCGTAATTCTAGGTCGGCGATTTTGCGATCGGTAATATCTTGTACGGTGCCGACCAACTTAATTACTCGTCCCGTTCGATCGCAAACCGCTTGCCCCTTACCCCAGGTATAACGCATCGAACCATCCGGTTTGTAAATGCGAATTTCGTGTTCGTAAGATTTACCTTCCGCGATCGCAGTTTGAACGTTTTGCTGGAATTTTTCTAAATCTTCTGGGTGAATTATGGCTAACAATTGTTGGTAAGTCAGCGGTGATTCCGTGGGGTCGAGTCCGTGAATTCGGAAACTTTCCTCAGACCAGAATATCTCTTGAGTAATTAAATCAAAATACCAGCTTCCTAAATGGGCAATTTTTTGGGCTTCTGCCAGTTCTTGTTGGCTTTTTCGCAGTGCTTCTTCGGTATTTTTGATATCTGTAATATCAATTTCAATCCCATCCCAAATTGTTCGCCCATCTGGTGTCCGTCGAGGAGCAGAACGAAGGTCCGACCAGCGAATTTCCCCTTGATAAGTTCGCTGGCGCATCTGTATTTGGTAAATCGATAGGTTACGCCTTGATTCTTCGGTCAATTCTTGGTTGCGTAAACGGTCTTCCTCGACAATTTGTTGATGGAGCAAACTGGCATCCCGAATTACTGCTTCTGGGCCAGCTTCGACAAATCTTTTAACGCCAGCACTAATGTAGGAAAAATGATAGGTTCCATCTGCTTCTGCTACGAGTTGATAAATCATACCGTTAGGCAAATTATCGCCAATAGAACGCAGCATGGTTTCTCGTTCTTGTAATGCTAATTCTGCTTGTTTGCGATTTGTTGCATCTTCTACTATGTATGAAAATCTCGGTCGTCCGTTCGGACTGATTTCGATCGGGCAAACAGTAGCAGATAACCATTTTTCACCTTGAGATGTTTGGTGATAATATTCAAATTTTACAGGTGCTTGCCTGCGTTCTGCTTCGCGATAATAACTTATCCAAAATGCGAGGAGCGAGCTTTCAATTCCCATATCGCTAGCAAAACGATTTTCCATTTCTTCCGTTGTAGTACCAAAAAATTGAGCTGTAGCGATGTTATCAGAAATATGCAGGATATCGTCATCGTAAAGTTCAACGATACCCATCATCATCGAACCACTATTGAAGAAACTCCGCAGAATAGATTCGCTTTGTCTTAAGGAGGCTTCTATTCGTTGCCGTTCCGTAATATCGATCGCTACTCCCGCAATTAAGTACTCTTGAAAACGGTCGCTAATGGGAAATTTATACACTAAAAAATTGCCTGGAGAACCATCTTTTCGCATTGCGAATTCAACGGTTTCCAGAACTTGCCCGGTTTGCCAAACATTTTGGTTATTCTGCAAGTATTGGTGTGCTACTTCCGCAGGAAATAATTCAAAAAAGTTTTTGCCGACTACTTCTTCTACAGGTAGTTTTAAGCTACGCAGGTAACCTTCGTTTGCATATACCATATTGCCTTGTAAATCGGCGATCCAAGCAGCAAAAGGAGTGTGTTTCATAAATGTCTCGAACCGTTCTTGACTCTCTCTGAGAGCTTCTTCAGTTTGTTTGATCGCACTCAAATCGCGAACGCTGACGATAATTCCCGAAACTGAATTTTTGGTATCGAAATAGGGGGTATATGTTAAACCAATATATTTTCTGCCAGACCTCGGAAAATTTACCCACAGTTCATCATGAACTTCTTCTCCTTGTAGGCATTTATCTAAACGCGGCTTCAATAAATTTTCAAATATTTCTACGCCTAAAACTTCTTTAACTGTATGACCGATTACTTCGTCTACAGTTTTCTCAATCAGTGTTAGGTAAGCGGGATTAGATAACTGATAAGTATAGTTGCGATCGAGCAAGCAGATCCCATCCCCAGTCATCGAAAAAATTCTTTCGTACTTTCGTAAATTTTCTTCGGCTGATTGGCGAATATTGATTTCTTTTTGTAATAATTGGTTCTGTTCTTCCCATTGTTGCCGCAATCTTTGGTTAGCTAGATGAGTATCGATTCTGGCTATAATTTCCTCTGGGTTAAATGGCTTGGTAACGTAATCTATACCTCCTACTTCAAAAGCTTTCACTTTTTCTGCGGTTTGATGGGAAGCACTTACAAAAATGATGGGAACAGTCTGAGTTTTAGGGTCTAATTTTAATATTTTACAAACTTCAAAACCATCAATATCTGGCAGCTTTACATCTAATAAAATTAAATCAGGAGGAGTAGATTTGGCAGAGCAAATTGCTAATTTTCCACTAAGAGAAGCTCTAATTTTATATTTATTTTTAGGTAAAATATCGCGGACAACTTGCAAATCATATGGATTATCGTCAACAACCAATACACTACTGATTTTTTCATAATTAGATTTTTTTTTGAAACGCTGAAGCTCTTGATAAGAACGCAATCCTAAAACAATAGTAGTAATTAATTTCGGTGCAGTTAATTCTAGTTTGGTTTTATAATCGTTAATATCGTAGTTTAAAATAATAGAGACTTCTGGCGCTTCTGCTGGTTGACCAGTGCGTAAAATAATGCGGACGAATTGGTTTTTAAGATTTTCTCTAATATATTTGACTACATCTAAACCCGCCTCCTTAGTTTCCATCACTAAATCTAACAAAACAAGAGCAATGTCAGGATTATTCGCAATGAGTTCCTTGGCTTCTTGACCGGAGTAAGCTGACAAAATATTTAAAGGTTTTTCATCAAATGTAAAACCATCTAAAGCTAATTTAGTTGTTTCGTGAACAATTAAATCATCGTCTACAATAGCGATTTTCCAAACGTCGCTTTGTTGGATAGAAAGATGTTTGGTCAATAGTAAACGATCGCGATCTTCATCATTAAACATCAATTGTTTTCTATTCATATAATTTTATGTTTCAATTAAATTATATAAAAAAAGGTAAAGGGAAATTGGTAATCGGTAATCGTCAATAGATTAGTCAGATTTATAGTATCAAAAACTACTTGTCATACCATTTTCCCTTTTCCCTTCGAGTTTATTTCCGCCGATAAGTACCAGCTTAACTCTAGTTATCCCGTTCCAAATCGTAAATTACCTTTTCCCAATACCAATCCTCGGAACGACCGGGGAAATTGCTTCTTACTTGCGTCAGTAGTCGTTCTGCTAGTTCCCAATCGCCTTTCACTAGCACGAACAGCCTCTGACGCAGTTCTTCTCTAGGTCTGGCAGAAAAATTTCCTTGCTCGCTTAACCATTCATTATATTTAGCCTCTCCCTCTCTAATCATTTCTTCTATCAAAATTTCGGCTTGTTTTCCCAGTTCTTGCAGCGTTTGACAAGTTCGCTCAAAACCAAGGGTAACTCCCCCAATCATTAGGTAAAAAGCTTTTTTGGTCAAATTTTCTAATTCATCCATCATTTTTCACCCAAAAAGTAAAGCTGCTTTTTAGTTTACTCTGATGGTCGGGCGATGGGGAAAGGGAAGTGATAGGGAAAATAATTATTTTTATGTATAAAAGTTAAATGCGATGTCTCTACAATATACTCTGCACGGATATAAACCGTTCATCGGACATCTCCAGAAATTAAAGGTGCGTTACGTGGAACCATTGTAGAGACGTTGTATGCAAAGTCTCTACAAGATTTTTGGAGAGGTTTATTGAATCAAAATCACCGCTTCTTGCACTTTGGTGGAAAGAGCTTTTTGCATACCTTGTTCGACTTTGGCAATTAATTCTTCAAAAGCGGCTTGATTAGCAGTTAATTGTTCTGCTAGAACTTTTTCCAATTCTGGTTTTACTTTATGGCAAATCTCGCCAATTTTACTATCGTTCAAAACATTAGAACGCATCCAACCGGGAATATCCAAATTTGTCTTAATGACATCTTTGACACCTTTTCTATTTAACTCCATCCCGGCGGCTAGAACGGACGCACCGTATACGAGCGCGATCGGCCAGGTGAAATGTCCGGTTAAGATCAGAGTGACGATACTTGCCAAAGTCCCGCCACCAATCACCACATTGACGATAAAACCGACGGTATCGGCTAAAATAGCATCGCCAATTCTTAACTCTGGATTAACAAAAGTCGGATCGATCCCTTCCTCAAATCGCAAGCTGCTTCTGGGAATGTGGAACTGCTGACAAATCGGGTCGGTTTGAGAAGCTAATTCTGGTTGAATTTTGCTATTAAACCAACTAACGCATTTTTGATTAATTACTACTTGAGCTTGCTGACTATTCAGCCAATTTTCGGCCAGTTTCTTCATAGCCAATTCTAAATCTGCTAAAGTGCGAACTTTGTTGTTTTGCCAATCTTTCAAGCCAACTTTTACGGCATTTTCAATCAAACCATCAGCCAGGGGCTTAATCAACAAATTGATTAACTCGGGAATGTGTTTGGCAACTAATTGTTGAAGTTGATTTGATTCTAATAGTTGATTCACTTCTTTTTTAAATTCAGCAGCACGCAAATCCCATCTACCTACCCGTGCTAATCCTAATGCAATGCAGCGTTCTGGTTCTGGGTCCGGACGTACTTGCGTAGCGGGTTCGGGAAAGATTTCCTGACAAATCTCGCGGGTAAAACTCATGCGGGATGCACCGCCAGTCATTAGCACCACTTTCGGTACGATGCCTTGTTTGTCGAGTCTTTCTTTGGCTTCTAAAACTGCCGCCCGAAACGATTCTTTCCAACTTTTACCCGACAGTTCCGATAAAGGATGATTTAAGATTTCATCCATCATTTCTTTATTTACTTTGGGAATAAAGTAAATTTGTTCGTTGATCGATTCAAAGCCACGGGCAAATGTGGCAGAATTGTTATATACTTTTTCGTTAGAAAAGTAATCCTCTTTGGCTTTTCGACAAGCAAGTTCGCAACGTGCTTGATGATGGGGATAATCATCAAACACCATTTCTAATAATTCTCGGTCTTCGTGATTGGCAACAGTGCGGGCAAAAATGGCTTTATCGATTAAGGAAGCGCCCAAAGCGTTGCTGCCAAAATCGATCGGAACTTCTGATAAACTTTTAACTAAAGTAAAGTCGGTAGTGGATGAACCAATATCAACAATTAGAACGGAAGAAAGTAGTTTTTCATATTCCAATTTACCGGCTTCTTTGGCTTGCATGAAAGCTGCCCGTGACTCTGGAATCACGGTAATCAAAGGTATGCCAGATTCTTGGAGTAACTTTTGATATGCTTCTCTTTCTTCCATTGCCCATCCAGAAGGACAACCAACATAAAAATAGCTGTTTTCTCCAGCTTCAATTTGTTTGGTTTCTTTGAGAATGCGATAGTAAGTTTCTAAAAAAGCTGAGATGGTTTCTCGATAAGTTGGATCGTTGTTTGGTTTTTGTTTGAAGGTGATTTTGAGTTTGTTAACGCCAGCTTGAATTAATGCTTGTTCTCCTACTAAATAACCGAGATCGGGATGCCACCCCAAGGCGGTAATTTGAATTTTTTTATGATTGATTTCCAGCATTTCCGGTGGTTCGATGCTTTCTACGATCGCTTTAGCGACGGCGGTTTCCCCGTGTCCTAAATCAAAACCAATTGTTTCTAGAATTTCCATTACCTTATTTGCTGGGAAAATATTTTTTGTTGAGGTTTAAGTTTGTTTATTTTTAACCGCAGATTAACGCAGATTAACTCAGATGAAGATTGATTTTTTCACGATGTCCGATCGATGTTATTCTTTCTTTTGGGAGTAAGCAGGCTCAACTACTCTGCCTCGTCTGAGGAGGCGATCGCCTTTTAGCAAAGCGGGGACGATCGTGACGTGTTCTTGAGCGTTGCGATCGATATTTGGTTCAAAGTCAAAATATTCTCGATAACTGCGTTCCTCGTTAGGTTGATAAATTAAGGCGCGAATTCCTTGTTCCATTAATACTTGTGGCAAAAGTCTGGCTAATTCCAATGCCATTTGGGGTTTCTCCAACACTGACGCCCCCCACAATCTTTGAATCAAACCCAACAATTCTGGCAGTTCTTCAATTCCCGCCGCGTCAAGCGTTTTGTTGGTATCTGCAATGCGGGTAACTGCCAAATCAATGGTGTTTAAAGCATCAGCTAGGTTATCTAAAAATAAGGTGCTATCAACTTTTAAAATCGGTGGAGGGGCGGGGGGAAGTAAAGGAGGATTGGCATTATTTCCAGGTTTTGATTTATCCAGTTGCAGTACTACTTCTAATCCTAGCAAAATAGATGTGAGTAAGATCGCCATCCACGCGCCTGGGGCGATGCGAGAGATGGAAAATAAAGAACTTAAAATGCCTACAGAAAGCAGCCCTTGTAGGGATTTGAGAATTAATTTATTAGGAGAAACTTTGGTAATTGGGTTAAAGTTTTCTTTTTCATCGGGAAGCGGAACTAACATTGGCGTAGCTGCCAAAAGAGTCGCGATCGACTGTCTGAGAGTGTCGAGGAAAAAAGACGCCAAACGTACTTGCGCTACATTTAATTCGCTAATGTAATTTTTCTCTAAACGATCGAGTCGATTCTGCACCAACTTAACTACTTGTTCGATGGCGGTTGCTTTGTCGATCTCTGCCTGAAGAGAGGCGCGTTCTTGATTAAAAAGAGATAATAGGGTTTTCATCGCCCTCACTATGACTGTAAATGCAAGTTATTTCAGTAAAGTATAAAAGTGAAGCGAGGAGAGCAAATTTAATCTAAATTTAGTTTTGTCAACCGCGATCGCTTCCTCACCAACCCTCTTCTATCATTGCACATTTTCTCACCGATTGCTTAGTTAGTAGCCAACTCCCATCGCAAATGACCAATCAGATCATCTCCGTTAGATTCCTTAAAACATCCCTCTCTTATCTGCGTTTATCTGCGTTCATCTGTTTTCATCTGCGGTAAAAATTTCACCTGCAATTCCCACAGATCATTCCCGAAATCACTCTTACCATTATGACAAACGATCGTATTAACTCCTTCGATAGTTAGAGGTAGATAGGGTATGAAATTTGCCAAAGTAGGTAATAGGGGATGAAGTTCGATCGATAAAGTGAAATGGATATTTTCTTAGGAATTTGCATAGGAATTAGTTTAAGTGCTGCCTGTGGTTTGCGGGTATTTGTACCGCCTTTAGTCATGAGTATTGCTGCACTTTCAGGACATTTAACTTTATCGCCGGGATTTGAGTGGATCGGGAGTTATGAGGCGCTGACGGCATTTGCGATCGCAACTGGCATCGAAGTATTGGGTTACTACATTCCTTGGGTGGATCATCTATTAGATATGCTGGCTACACCAATTGCGATCGCAACTGGTACTACCATCACCGCCGCTTTCTTTTCCCATAGCGATCCCTTACTTCAGTGGACTGTAGCGGTAATTGCAGGCGGCGGTTCTGCTGGCATCGTGGAAGGTTTAACTAATATCACGCGACTGATTTCTACTGGCACAACTGGGGGAATTGCCAATCCAGTTTTAGCAACAATTGAATTAGTAAGTTCGATTATTTTATCGGTTTTGGGCATAATTGTACCGATATTTACAGTTGTTTTGGTGGCGGTTTTGTTGGGGTTTGGAGTAACGAGGTTTTGGGTGTTGCGGGGGAGGGGGAGTGCTTCTGCGATCGCGCCGACAGAGTAAAATTTGTCGCTATACGAACGAAGTCGCGCAGACTTTTGAAACCGTATAGTCACGGGCAAAAGTAATGGCAATTTAATTATGCCGTAATTTCACATCTCAGAAACCCGGTTTCTTAAAGAAAC
>CAZJJR010000106.1:12361-12578 GCA_964546365.1 uncultured bacterium
GGGTTTCTCTTCAAACATAACCGATACTCTAAATCTGATATACTAAAAGTAGTTAGATATTTAAATAAGGTTATGGACTCCCCTACAATTGCCTTACCTCCTACCCTCAAATTGAAAATCGATTTAACTGACGAACAGTATTTCCAAATGTGTCAAAACAACCGCGATTTAAAATTTGAGCGCACAGCCAAAGGAGTATTACTAATTATGCCACCCA
>CAZJJR010000106.1:12603-18320 GCA_964546365.1 uncultured bacterium
GCCGATTTAACTTTTCAAGTTCAAGGCTGGAGTCGTCAGAATAATCTAGGTAAAGCCTTCGATTCTAATACTGGGTTTAAACTTCCCAATGGAGCCGATCGATCTCCCGATGCTTCTTGGGTAAAAATCGATCGATGGAATGCTTTAACTCCCGAACAACGAGAAAAATTTATTCCTCTTTGTCCTGATTTTGTAGTCGAGTTACGCTCTCCTAGCGATAGTCTAACAGAATTGCGAGAAAAGATGCAAGAATATATCGAAAATGGTGCGAAATTGGGTTGGTTAATCGATCGAAAAAATCAGCGCGTAGAAATTTATCGCCCAAATCAAGAAGTAGAAATAATCGAAAATCCTGTTCCTCTTTCTGGTGAAGATGTGTTACCTGGTTTTGTTTTGGATCTCAATCCAATTATGTTGTAATTTCGGGCAGTAGAACATCAGTTTATTAATTACTTTTAGATGTAAAATGCTGAGGCTTTGCATTAATTAGGGTGCGTTCACCCAATGCAACGCACCCTTACCAAGTTAGATGTTAGATGCAAAATATCGCACCTAAACATCATAAATTAGGCATTCGCTAGCTTCGGGACGTTCTTCGCAGTACCGTTCTAAAGATGACTTTGATTTTTCTTTGGTTTTGCGATCGGCTACTGCTGCTTGCATTTCTTCAGCCGCATCCCAAGCCGCCGCACATTCGCGAGATTCCTTACCTTGATTATCGCAGGCATTATGAGCGTCGTCAATCGCGACTTCTACATCTCGCTCCGTGATGTAATTAGTTCCGCTACTGAATGAGGGAGAACGTTGTGCAATGGATGAGTTTGTATTATTTTGCTCCATAAAATCGAACTCCAAATTCTTGCTCTTCTTTGTCACACTTTAGTGAGCGATCGCTCGGCTCCTCCTCTCTCAAACGATGGAAATAGTAAGAAGGCTAAAGTATGAAGGATGAAGGATGAAGGATGAATTAATTTTGGTTTGAGGTTTTGTACGACTTGTGTAAATTGGAATTGATTGAGGTCGATCGCTCTCTAATTTGGTTAATTTTGAATACTAAATAAGATGGCATGAATAAACGCAAATGGCAGGGCGGGTAAGATAAGCGAGTAAAACGGTTATATATCAGGCACTCTAACTAAACCCGCCCCTACAAATCCACCTTCTTTTTTTCACACCTACCTACTTAACTATTGAATTGGGCGAATGGGAATTTCAATTAAAAACTTCGTTCCTTTTCCTAATTCCGAAAAACACTCTAACCTTCCTTTATGTTTATCTACCACAATTTGATAGCTAACATATAATCCCAATCCCGTGCCTTTACCAACTTCTTTAGTAGTAAAAAATGGTTCGTAAATTTTATTCATAACTTCTTGATTCATGCCAATTCCGTTATCTTGAATCTGAATTAAAATTCTGCTGATACTATCTGCGGTTTTGTTAATGATTGGTTCGGTTGAAATTACAATTTCCGGAATATCGGTGCTAACTGAATTTTCGGATGCAGAAAGCTGTCTCTTTTCTTCTAAAGTATTGTTCGCAAAACGCGATTCCAAAGAGTCGATTGCATTATTTAAAATATTCATAAATACCTGATTTAATTGCCCAGCATAACATTCTATTTTAGGCAAATTACTATAATTTTTTACTACTTTAATCCCCGCTAAAGAGGGGGTTTCTTTTAAGCGAGGCAACAACATCATCAACGTGCTATCAATTCCTTGATGGATATCGACAAATTTCAGATCTGATTCATCAAGCCTGGAAAAGTTTCGCAGCGATAGCACGATGTTTTGAATGCGTTCAGTGCCTACTTTCATTGATGTGAAGATTTTGGGTAAATCTTCTTGGATAAAACTCAGATCGATGTCGTCAATAAAGTCTTCGATTTCTTCTGTAAGATCGGGATAAGTTTGATGGTAAAGTTGCAATAATTTGAATATTTTTTGAATGTAATCTTCTACATGATTGAGATTACCGGAGATGAAATTAACCGGATTGTTAATTTCGTGAGCAACACCAGCCACCAGTTGTCCGAGAGAAGACATTTTTTCAGCTTGCACCAGTTGAGCTTGGGTTAATTGTAACTGATTCATGGCGGTTTCTAAATCTTCAGTACGTCGAATCGACATCCAAAGGTAATTCACCACCATCATGGTAAAAAGTAGTCCGATCGCAAAAGTGACTGCCGTTTCCCAACCCGTTCCAGCAAATGCTTTGGTAGGGCGAACCAACAATAACCATTTTCGGTCTGCTACCGTTAATACACGAGTACAATTAGCTTCATTTTTACATAAAAAACTAATGCCATTTTTATCGGTTTCTGGCTGGATATTATCTTCTATTAATTCCCGATTCTTAGCATTATAAAAAATGATGTATTCGCTTTCAATTTCAGCATCTCTATCCAATAAATAAAAATTTATTTCTTCTAAATTCAATCCTTCTATCGATTCCTTGATCATATTAGAAATTCGATAAACTGTATAGACGATACCTGCAAAAGATCGTTGATTTTCTTGTTGGGGATTGGCATAAAAAACAGGCCAAAATAAGGCAAATCCAGCTTTTTTAATTAACAATAAGCTAAGTTTTTCCGTGGCAACCATTTTTCCCGTCTCTCGTGCTTTGGCGATCGCAGTCGGCGTCTTCAAGTTCGTACCCAAATCCGAACCTAACACTGGTTTGTAAATATCAGGCGGTTCTCCGTAAGTGATGGGGAAATATTCCGGGCGTACTTTTGCGATCGCCAAACTCCCATTTGCTTTGCGCTCTTTAATGCGAAAATCAGGAAACCCGAAAGCTTGCATATTACTTTCATAGGCGGTGCGTTCTTCGTGCAGAACGCGCTTAGCCCAAGCCATACCATAAATACCGGGATAGCGTTCTAAAAAAGGTTGAGAAAACTTATGAAAATCCTCTGGTTTAATTGGATTGGAAGCGTGATAAAAAGCAGCCAAAGCTCTAGTAGTTTGCGTATACTCGTCTATATTTTGTTGTAAAGCTAGTGCGATATTATCCGTTCTTCGCGCCAATAAAGCTTGCGTATTTGCTAACTGCCATTTCCACACCATCACGGCAGCACCGATCGATAATCCTACACCTACACCCAAGCTTAACCAAACAGGTAAATAACGTCTAGTTAAATACCAATTTCTTTCTCTTAATACTAAAAGTTGTTTGTTTTTCCATCGCCCCATCTACCAATCTCCCCATCCATCAAATTTACTATCTATATTTGAATTGAATTCTTATTAAAATCTGCCATAAACCGAAATGGCGTAAACGATCTTCAGTGCAGCAACATTAAAAGCTGCCCTAATCACGCCACGCCATTCTAAATATTTTCGTCCTAGTTTTCCGTAAATTACTATTGTTTTTTAATTTGGCGATTGGCAGCAATTAACCAAAGGAGCTTGGGTAACATCTTTTAAGCCCACTGATTCTAACAGCTGTTGCCACTCCAACTTAACCTTAACATCTTCAGGATGCGATCGTCTGAATTGAGCTAAAGTTGCTACGGTTTCGTACCATATTTGGTTTTCAGCATAGAGTTTCGCTCTTTCTAAAATATCTGGAGTAGAAAGTTTTTCCTTCAAAGCAATACTTAGTTCGATCCGTTCGATCCATCCCTGGACTACCGCATCTCTACTTCTTTGACTAGGATCGCAAATCACCGCTAACGTCCACTTGTACCGCGTACCAACTTTCAAAACAGGAGCATCTTCAGGTAGTTTAACACTGACAATTCCTGCTTTTCCAGGTAAGGGAATCGTAGTTTGATAAATTCCATTCTGTCGATCGTCCCAAAAGCTCAATTCTACCTCTTTGAAAGTAGAGTCAGTAATTTGTACGAAAATGGTCGGACGATCTTCTGCGGTTAATTCAACATCAGTAGCGGGAATCAACGGTACGATCGCGCTATATGGCATTTCTTTGGCAGCTATCCGCGCAGAACAAATACCTCGCGAAGACCCTCCACTAGTGGTAGAAGGCGATCCGTTGGGTCTAAATATTACCGTACCAGAGCTAGTATTCTGGGCTGGCGTAACGCCCACGGACAATAGTACAAGGCTTGCAGAAAGAGGCGCTAGTAATAAACGGGATATTAAACAGCTATTTCGACTAGTCATAAATTAACACGCAATTTGTCACTCGACAGGTTTACACATGATATTGAAAACAGCACCCTGAATTACTAATAAAGCCGATCGCTCAAATTGTAAATACTAAGTTAGATTCCAATTGAAACAAATTCATCAATTTTTTATTGATGAATTGGCATTATAGATAAATATGCCACCGACGACAAATAGCCATACGGAAAAAACGGCTTGGTAAGTATTTTAGCCATTAATTAAGTTTCAATTGTCAATTCTGTACGGGATGACTGCTAAAATGGTTTATCAAAAATTAATATCATACTTGTTCATTGGTATTTTTATTTTGGTAAGTTCAGACAAAAATTTGTTTCATATCGAGCGCATTACTAAGTAGGATGGTATGGATAAACGCACATAGGCCGGGCTGGTTTTGAAAGAGAGTAAAACGGTTGTATATCAAGCAATTTAACTAAACCAGCCCCGACAAATCTATCTTCGTTTTTTCACGGCTACCTACTTAATAGCTAGTTACTTGACCCCCTTTTTATAAGTTTAGCTACTTAAATGCCGATCGCGATTTTTTTTATTTAAACTTAATACATAAGTGTTTTTTTCTAGTGAGAAATCAACATATACCGATTCACTTCCTTGGTGGCCGAAAATCTTTCTCTACTGCCAATTTCCCACCAGTACGAAAGGAGCCCAAAAGTAAGGATTTCGGTACTCAGACTGGGCTAGTAGCGATAATTGTGCATTGCGAACAGCTTCGGCTTTATTAACACCTGGTTTTGCCAGTTGGCGATAAAATTCAGTCATGAAGATCGCAGTAGACTCGTCATTTACCTGCCAGAGAGTAGCCAGAGTGCTGCGTGCGCCGGAGCGAATGGCTACTCCTGCCAATCCTAGCGCGGCGCGGTTATCACCAGTGGCGGTTTCGCAAGCGCTGAGGACAAATAATTCGATCGGACGTTGTTGTTTTTGTCCCCGCACGCGCAAAAGTCGATCGAACTGCTTGACGTTTACCCGTTCATCCCAAGCGAGAATAAAAGTTTCATCTGCATTTGAGCTAAACTGACCGTGAGTAGCCAAGTGAACTACTCCAAAGGGAACAGCTTGAATTTGTTGTTGCAGGTTAGCACGAGTAAACTCTTCATTTAACAAAACTTCAGCCGGCAATTCCGAGGCAATTTGCCGAACTTCTGTAATGGTAGCTGGTATTGGGGGAAAACCTTGACGAGCTTCCGATAAACCACCAGTTAGCGCTCTTAATCGTTCTCTTACTAAAGGACGGGATTCTAAAAGTTGCAGCCCGGGCGTGATAGCTATATTGTATTTTTGAATCAAATATTGTTGTCCGTCATAAAGCGAAGCCATTGGCAGATTTCGCAAGCTACCATCAAGGACAAACACTAAAGTCTTTATCTGATTTTTAGTTAAGTCTGCTTCGGCTGGACGAATCAACCAATCATATATTTGTTGAGCTAATGGTAACCGTTCTCTGGGAAAAGCCGTGGGGCGTAGAGAAATCCGCGTTTTTTGGAAAATTTCCTCTAGTTCGGTTTGGGATTTTTTAGTAGCGTAGTGACGCAGGGGTTCACCGGGAATTGATACGAT
>CAZJJR010000107.1:0-13707 GCA_964546365.1 uncultured bacterium
TGATGGCACTGCGATCGCCAAATTTTGGATTCATCTGAGCCAAAAAGAATTAAAGCAACGTCTCAAAAAATATGCCGCTGACCCATTAGAATCTTGGCGGGTGCGTCCAGAAGATTGGCAGCAGCAGAAAAATTACAAAACCTACGTTAGCCTTGCCGAAGAAATGCTGATTCATACCAGCACCGGTTCTGCTCCTTGGACGTTAGTAGAAGGCAACTGTCAGCGCTGGGCAGAAGTGAAAGTACTCACCCAGCTATCCGCTACCCTCACGGAAGCGCTCGATCGACTGCATTTTCGCCCCGTGCCGCCCATTCTACCCGCTCAAGAAACTCTCCACCCAGGAGAACCTGATTTTTTGTCCCAGGTCGATCTCAATCAAAGTTTATCTCGGCAGGAATATAAACAACAACTACGCCAAGAACAGGTAGAATTACGCAAGTTACAATTGAGCATCCACGAACATCAAATCCCCGTGTTGATTCTGTTTGAAGGTTGGGATGCTGCGGGTAAAGGAGGAGCGATTAAACGACTGACCGATACTCTCGACCCTCGCAGTTATAAGGTAAATGCGTTCGCTGCACCCACGGATGAGGAAAAAGCACGCCATTACCTGTGGCGTTTTTGGCGACGCTTACCGATGGCGGGTACGATCGGCATTTTCGATCGCAGTTGGTACGGACGAGTCTTAGTAGAACGAGTAGAAGGATTTGCCACCGAAACAGAATGGCGACGCGCTTATCAGGAGATTAACGAATTTGAAGCTCAGTTAGCTAGCGATGGATATGTGTTGGTTAAATTTTGGCTGCATATTAGCTCGGAAAAACAACTCGAACGCTTTACACAAAGACAAAACGATCCGTTTAGACAATACAAACTCACAGACGAAGATTGGCGCAATCGAGAGAAGTGGCATTTATATGAAGTGGCAGTCAATCAGATGATTCAGCGCACCAGTACTCCGACGGCTCCTTGGAGTGCGATCGCCGCCAATGATAAGTACTATGCCCGTGTTAAAGTGATTCAAACCGTTATTGAAGCCATTCGACGCAAACTGAAACATCAATGAAGTAGAATTCAGGATTCAGAATTCAGAATTCAGGAGCCAGAATTCATAATTAATAGCTAGTTGATTTTCGATCGCCAAAGCTAAAATTTAATGAATGTCTTCAACTCACCTACCTATAACCAATTCTGGCTCCTCGCTCTTAAAAAATACCATGCAAAATTGAATGAAAAATCATAAATTTAAATGTCTCATTCCCCATGCCCAATAAAAGATTATGTTTTTAACTCTCACTCAAATCATGCTGTTCGTGCTGATCGCCTACCTGGGTTGGAATGCAGTTTTGAAACCCGGGGCAAAACCTGCTGATGCCAAACCTGGAGAAGGTAAGCCTGCTGGAGGTGGCAGTGGCAAAAGACGGCCCAGAGAATACGTAGCATGGTTGGGTGCTTTTATTGTATTTTTATCAATTTTATTAGCATTTTTCTCACCAAATAATCCAGCGATTGCCGAAGTTTGGAGCGTTTTATCGATGCCGCTCAAGCCACTAGGCTTGGCAATTTTGTTATTGTTATTTGCGGTCGGAGATGGCATCAGAAATGGCGGTATTACAAAAGATGCCGAAAGACAAGTTCGTTGGGCTTTTGCGATATTATTAGTTTTTAGTCTTCCCCTCATATCATATTTATTAGTACAGTTAACCGAGTCTGATTCCCTAGCAGCCCTGCAAGCATCAGCTAACCGCCGAGAAAAAGTTAGCGCAATTGTTTTATTAGGGCAAGCAACTACTCAGTTAACATTTTTAGAAGTAAATCAAATTCACTTGACCGATGCAGGCGATCGCATCATTCAAACTGCCAGAGAATATAAACAACAACTAAGATTAGGAAATTATCCTTTAGTCATTGTCAGCGCTGGGCCAAGACCCGGATTAAAAGCCGACCCCAACAAAACTACCGTTGCCGAAGCAAACGATATTACCAACGTACTAGTCAGTTTAGGTGTAGCGCGAGATGATATTATTCCCGAGCCAACAGGAGTCGATATTCGCACCAGTGCCTTAGCAGTGAGTCGATTACAGCAAAAAGGCATGATTGGCAAGCGAGTCATTTTAATTACCTCTGCCTTAAATATGCAACGCGCCAGACAAACCTTTGCCCAATTAGGAATTGAAACTATCCCCAGTCCTGCCAGTTTCTTCACATTTCAAGCTGGTGCCATTCCCAAAATTCGCTTGACTACAACCCAAAAAGGAGCTTGTGACTCCGTAACTATTTCCTTCCGCAACGTCCGAGATGTATTATTTTCCGACTTCGTACCGAACGTGGAATCTTTATTACTCAGCACCCGCGTCATCAACGAATTTTGGTCGTCGGTTTACTATTTCCTCCGGGGTTGGTTAGCTAACCGCGTCGAACCCGTCCCCCAAGTGACTGATGTCAAATGTTAACTTTTAATGCTATTAAAAGTTATGACTCATGAGTCATCGGTCATCAATCAAAAAAATGACAAATGACAAATGACAAATGACAGATGACTAATCACAGCAAAAATGGCTCATTCAAGACTGCAAAAATTAGGTACATACCTGCGACCCCACTGGAAACAAGTATCTTTAGGTATTTTATCTCTGCTGATCGTTAACGCATTGGGAGTTTTTATTCCTTTGCTAATTCGCGATACCATCAACGAACTGAATATTACTTTTAGCTTTAATCGGATTTTGTACTTTGTCGTATTAATCATCGTTTTAGCAACTGTGATGTGGGGATTCAGGGTATTATCCCGCGTCGTATTATTTGGTGTTGGTCGTCAAGTAGAATTTGACCTAAAGCAAAAGATTTTTCAACATTTACTTAGATTGGAACCGGCTTATTTTTCCCTAAATACAGCAGGAGATTTAATTAACCGCGCTACTAGTGATGTAGATAATATTCGCCGTTTGTTGGGATTTGCCGTATTGAGTTTGGCAAATACGGTATTCGCTTATGGGTTGACTTTGCCAGTGATGTTATCGATTAATTGGTGGCTGAGTTTAGCAGCACTGGCAGTCTACCCGGTAATGTTGTTAATCGTTCAATTATTCAGCGATAAGCTACGCACTCAACAATTAAGAGTACAAGAAGAGCTTTCTAGCTTGAGCGAATTAATTCAAGAGGATATGAGTGGAATTTCTTTAATTAAAATTTACGCTCAAGAAGAAAACGAGAGACGTGCTTTTAGTCATTTTAACGAACAATTATTGAAAGCTAACGTTCAATTAGCAAAAACCAGGACTACACTTTTTCCTTTGATTGAAGGAATGGCTTTTGTTAGTTTAGTAGTGTTGTTGTGGCTGGGAGTTGGTGCAATTGCGCGGGGAGGAATTACGATCGGTGGCTTTGTTGCTTTAATCCTTTATGTAGAAAGATTGGTCTTTCCGACTGCTTTGTTAGGATTCACTATTACTACTTATCAAAGGGGTGAAGTAAGTATCGATCGCATTGAATCAATTCTCACTGTAGAACCGAAAATTAAAGACACGGATAATTCAATTCATTTACCATTGGAACGGGTAAAAGGAGAGATTGAAGCTAGGAATTTGACTTACACTTATCCCGGTGCAAAAACTCCGGCTCTCCATAATGTAAATTTTACGATTAAACCGGGAGAAACGGTGGCCATTGTAGGGCCAATAGGTTGCGGAAAATCGACTTTAGCGAATGCTTTACCTCATTTATTAAATATTTCAGAGGGCTGTCTGTTTTTGGATGAATATGATATTACTAAGTTGCGGTTGGCAGATTTGCGAAGCGCGATCGCATACGTACCCCAGGAAAGCTTCCTCTTCAGTACTACCATCAAAAACAACATTCGCTACGGCGAGCCTTTAGCCGAACAACCCGAAGTAGAGTTAGCAGCCAAACAAGCGCAAATTCATGCAGAAATTCTTTATTTCCCGCAACAATACGAAACTATCGTCGGTGAGAGGGGTATTACGCTTTCTGGTGGACAGCGACAAAGGTCTGCGCTTTCTCGCGGTTTGCTGGTAGATGCGCCAGTACTCATTTTAGATGATGCCCTTTCCAGCGTAGATAATCAAACTGCTACGGCTATTTTGGAAAATTTGTCAAGGGGAACCGATCGCAAAACCGTGCTGTTTATCTCTCACCAGATGTCGGCGGCGGCGACGTGCGATCGTATCTTCGTCATGGACAAAGGAGAAATCGTCCAAACCGGTACTCATACAGAACTAGTTCAAACACCAGGTTTATACCAATCTCTTTGGAATCAACACAAGTTAGAAGAATTGCTCAAATAGAACATATCGGCTTTCTCGTAGTTAGGAGTAGTTAATATGACCACCGAACAATTACTGGATAAATGGCAAGCTTTAGATCCAGACGATCGAGAAAAAGTTTTAGCCTTTATTGATTTACTCGATCGCCAAAAGCAGCCCAAAAAACCTACCTCTAGTTTAGGAAAAAGGTTAAGAAAAATTCGTCAAGAAATCATTGATTCTGGCATTCCTCTGTTAACGGCTGAAGAAGCCGATCGAGAAAAAGCAGAACGTCGAGGTGGTTATGGAGAAAGCTAGACATGATTCGTACTTTTATTGATTCTGGTGTTTTAATTTATGCGGCTCGTTCTCAAGGTGAAGTTGCTGAAAAAGCTCTACAATTTCTAGAGGATGAAAATCGAGAATTTGCCGCTAGTATTTTTCTCAAATTATAAATATTGCCGAAAGCAATTTACAATCAACGGAGCAGCGAAATAAAGTTTTATGAAGCTTTTTTTGATGAAGTGTCTTATTGGGCAAATGACATCAATGCAATTATTGAAACAGCATACGAACAGTCGAGTAAATTTGGGTTAAGTGCAATGGATGCTTTACATATTGCTGCTGCATTATCTGTAGGAGTAACGGAATTTATTACTAATGAAAAACCAGAAAAATCGATTCATCGTACTCCAAGTATTAAAATAATTTCTATTCACGCGAATACTAAATCTTAATACTTTTAGCTTAAGTCCTGATTCAATTTAATCTGGCTTTCATTTCATTAATTCGCCTTACCCAATCATCGCTATTGTCAATAGTTATAATGATTCTTCTGTACGGTTTTTCGTTCTTTAACACCAAAGTTAAATAATCTTTTTCTCCTGTTACATACCAAAACTCTTTACCTCTAGCGGTGTAATAAGTTCCAGCTTTAATCACTCCGGGTAAAAAAGTTCCAGGGGCGCGAATTTCTGCCCAATTACTCATCGGTTCTTCCGTGGTTGCTAGTTCGATCTCGCTAATTGGGATTTCCATAGTCTTATCGAGGGTAAAAGCCCAAAGTTGCTCGTACCATTCCAACTCAATTTGTACACTATTTCCCATAATACGAAGATTCATTAGCTTACGCTCCTAATTTCAAAAATTGAGACACTTAAATTAATTACCTTGCCACTCTTCACCACCCGGCAATTTAGCTAAAATAATATCAAGTTCATAGGGTAAATCTTCTGCTGCATAACTATAGGACAAGTCCAACATTGTTTTTGCTGTTGTGATTAGTGCGTCTGTATCTAATCGTTCTGAAACTTGTTTGGGTTTTAGCTGTCCGTTAAAAATTTCTAAACTTGCTGGACGAATGGCTAACTTAATTGCTGCTGCTAAATAAGGTTGCCATTCCTCAGACTTAATGTAGTAAGAAGTTTTAATATCTTTGAGGTTGAGCTTTTTAATTTGAACAATTGAATCAGAAATCGAATTAGCCCAAGGATTAATTAAGCGTTGCTCGATTTGATTTTTAATTAAGTGAATCATCAATCTTTCTAGAAAGGATTCAATATTCCGAATAACGGCTTGTTTACTCATCCACTCTAGTTCGTCAACGATTGCCAAAGCATCGTGGTATCTTCCTTCTAAAATACTGGTTCTTAAGTCTATGAGTTCTTGTGTCATAATTTTTTAAACCATCATTCTCTTAGGCTAACAAGTTGGGTTTCCTTCCTCAACCCAACCTACTACTTGCCCTTTCCCCCTGCCCCCTGCCCCCTGCCTCTAAGCAGGGCCAATTTCATCGATTAAGGCTTCTAGGGCGATCGCAATATGACTCCAATGAGTTCCCCCTTGACAATACACCACGTAAGGCTCGCGCAGTGGCCCATCAGCGGAAAACTCCAAAGTACTGCCTTCGATAAAAGTACCGCCTGCCATCACCACCTTACTCTCATAACCGGGCATTTCCCAAGGTTCCGGTTGCACGTAAGAATCGATCGGCGAATGTTGTTGAACGATGCGACAAAAAGCAATTAACTTTTCGGCAGATCCCAGCTTGATTGCTTGAATCACATCTCGTCTGGGGACAAAAGGCGCGGGATTTACCGGATAACCCAACTTATCAAATACATAAGCAGTTAAATGATTCCCCTTCATCGCCTCCCCTACCATTTGAGGCGCTAAAAACAATCCCTGAAACAGCAGACGATTTTGATCGAAGGTAGCACCGCCAGCACTACCAATTCCTGGTGCTGTCAAGCGACAAGCCGCTGCTTCCACCAAATCTGCCTTACCCGCTACGTAGCCACCTGCCGTTACCACCGTACCACCGGGATTTTTAATCAAAGATCCGGCAATTAAGTCAGCACCCACCTGGGTAGGTTCTTTTTCTTCGATAAACTCGCCATAACAGTTATCTACGAAGCAAACCGTATTCGGATTTTGTTGCTTAACGATATAAATAATTTTTTCAATATCGGCAATTGAGAGACTCGATCGCCAAGAATAACCGCAGGAACGCTGAATCAACACCAATCTGGTATTGTCTCCTATCGCTTGAGATAGGGCATTCCAATCCACAGTTCCTTCGCCAGTCAGAGGTAATTCCCGGTATTTAATGCCAAAGTCTATTAATGAGCCTTGACCGTGACCCCGTAAACCGATTACTTCTTCTAGCGTGTCGTAGGGCGCACCTACTACCGCTAGCATCTCATCTCCAGGGCGAAGGACACCATACAAGGCACAAGCGATCGCGTGAGTACCGGAAACAAACTGCACCCGCACGGCAGCAGCTTCGGCACCCATCACGTCCGCAAACACCTTGTCTAGGGTTTCTCTCCCGGTATCATCGTGACCGTAACCGGAAACACCAGCAAAATGATGAGCTCCTACCCGATGGCGTCGAAACGCCGCCAAAACTCTTTTGAGATTTTGCTTGACTGAGGCGTCAATACCAGAAAAAATCGGAAATAGTGCCTGTTCTGCTTCTCGCAGCTGACATAAGCTGTTCATCAATTCCTCATTCACGATATAGCTATGCGGATTTTAGGGTCACGCAGATTGGGCTGCACAATTCGTATCAAGGTTACTGCATGACGCTTGCCACTTCGACTAAACTTCGCCTAGATTGGCCTGTTATACTCTTCATGGCCGCGATTCACATCGTCGCCATTTTTGCCTTCCTACCCGGCAACTTTACCTGGGCAGCGGTAGGCTTAGCCGTTTTCCTGCATTGGGTAACAGGTGGTTTGGGAGTCACTTTAGGGTATCACCGCTTAGTCACCCATCGCAGTTTTGAGACTCCCAAGTGGCTGGAATATCTTTTAGTTTTCTTCGGCACTCTATCTTGCCAAGGGGGGCCGATCGAATGGGTCGGTATGCACCGCTTGCATCATTTGCATTCAGATAAAGACAAAGATCCTCATGACTCCAATAAAGGATTTTTATGGAGTCATTTGGGCTGGATGCTGTACGAGCTACCCCAAAGAGAAGAAGTTGCTCGTTTCACCAAAGACATTGCAGAAGATCCAGTTTATCAGTTTTTACAAAAGTATTTTATTCTTCTCCAAGTTCTTCTTGGCGTAGTGCTTTACTTGCTGGGTGGCTGGCCTTTTGTACTGTGGGGCATCTTCGTTCGCTTAGTGGCAGTTTATCACTGCACTTGGCTGGTTAACAGCGCTACCCATAAATTTGGTTATCGCAGTCATGAGTCTGGCGATCGATCCACCAACTGCTGGTGGGTAGCATTACTCGTCTACGGAGAAGGTTGGCACAATAATCATCACGCTTTTCAATACTCCGCCCGTCACGGTTTGCAGTGGTGGGAAATTGATATGACATGGATGACAATTCAGTTATTACAATTTCTTGGCTTAGCCACCAATATTAAACTAGCTCCCAAGGAAAGTAACGGGTAGGTTAGGAGATGGGGGAATGAGGGATGGGGAGATGGGGAGAAAATTTTACACTTCATCCTTCATCCTTCAAACTTTTTTCCCCTAAAATCTCCCATTTCCCTGCACGATATGTTTTAGAGTGGTGAGGCTTTCCATACTAATCAAACCGCGACGATGACCTTTTTGATTGGACATTCCTAAAAAAATCGCATCGCCTCTAGAGGGATTGCGAGAAAATCGAGGACTAGCATTTATATAAGTAGTGGCGCTATTGACGCCCAAGGCAAACTGACGGCTTTCTTGGTATGATTCCGTGACGATGCAATCAGCATGACCGCTACTGAATTGATTGATCCAAGCGATCGCAGTTTCTAAACTATTGACCAATTTAAAAGCAACTGTCTTAGTTAAATAAGCTTCGCCCCATTCCGAGTCGTTAGCTAGTTTCAATTCGGGAAATTCAGCGACTAAATCTGCATCTCCGCGAATTTTAAAGCCTTTTTCCTTTAAGCTATTCCACAAAGTTACTAGGGAAGAAGGTTTTTGATTGGGATGAATTAAAACTTTTTCGATCGCGTTCACCGGGTCTGGTTCGCTTTGATGGCTGTCGATAATCATCCACCGTGCTAGTTCCAAGCTACCAGAAGGCGACCAGAATAAGTAACAATTTCCCATCCCAGACTTCAAAACAGGTATGCTTGACTGGCGCACTACCTGCTGTACTAGGCTGGGACGACCGTAGGGAATGACTAAATTAATATAACGGTCTTGGACGATTAAATCTCGCAGGGAAGAACCTTGATCCGATGGCAGTAGTTCGACACATCCTTGGGGTATTCCCACTTCTTCTAAAGCTGACTGCAAAGCTTGGGCGATCGCGGTATTAGAATGACTTGCCTCTGTCCCGCCTCGCAAAATCAAGCTATTACCCGTTTTAATACACAAACCAGCCGCCAGCGCCCCTAATTCCGGGAAAGCTTCGTAAACTAAAGCAATTACTCCCAGTGGCATCAATTGGCAATAAGTTTGGGAGTGTTCTAATTGATAAGAAGCATTCATTACCCGCCGGATCGGATCGGACAACTCTCCTAATCTTTGCAGCATTTGGATCGTCGTCTGGAGGCGTTCCGGCGTTAGTTTCAACCACTCCAAAATTAACTCCGGTACTGCCATCTCGCGACTGGCTTCCAAATCCAGAGTATTCGCTTCTAAAATATCATCTCTTCTTTGGCTCAAGGCTTGTGCCATCGCCTGTACCGCACGACTGCGATCTTGTCCTTTGGTAGTACCTAATTCCAAAGAAGCTTGATAGGTGCGGCGAAGGAGCGCCATCAAATCAGGTGAGGGATCGAACGTCTGGGCAGTCATAGACTAACGCCTGTATGCTAACCACTGCCAGAGAGTTGGCAGTACTGCTAAGAGTACCGCCACTAAGGTAAAAATAATAATAATTTTGGGATCTGGCGGTAAGTACGGAGCTAAAATCAGGGCTAAAATCAACTCTAATAAAAGAATTCCGATCGATACTGGTAGATAGTTTTCTCTCAGGCGGGTATGGGCGCGATGCCACTTGCTACCAGTCCACAGCCAAGCTTTTTTATAAGGATAGGTTGTCGATAGCTGTTCGATCACCTGTTCTTTTTCCTCTAATACGAAAATTTGCTGGCAGCGATTACAGCCAAAAGCATCAGTCAACGCGATCGGCATTAAGCGACCTTTCCGCCCGCACGGACAAGGGTAATCTGTATTTAAATCAATTTTTTGGGCTTTTGGAGTTGACACAAGTTGTCTGAGAACAAAGCAAGTTTATGCTGAAAGCATTTAAAACATTTTAGTAAGCACCGATTTATTTTTACATCCTTCTGTGGCAACAACCCTGTTTATGGTATACCAAGAATGTCAAAAATAATTATTAACAAACTAAACTTAATAATTTCTCAATAAATAAGATTGTTCGTTTGCTGTTTGTTTTTATTTTATCTTAAAAGCGGGTAACGCGATTCGAACGCGCGACATTCACCTTGGCAAGGTGACGCTCTACCACTGAGCTATACCCGCATCACTCACCTTAATTACTATCTCAGATTTTTTTTGTTTTGTCAACTCAATGACAGTAAATTTTTTGATGGTTCCGGGGCAGGGGATGGGGCAGGGGGCAGGGGGAAAGGGGAAAGGAAAAATTTTGTGACTCCTGAATTCATCATTCAAACTTCAAACTTCAAACTTCAGCCTTCAGACTTCATCCTTCATCCAGGATCGATGGGAGCGACTGCGCTTTTCAAGGAAGCTGGTAAAGGCTGGATATCTGAGTTGGCTTTGAGTTTATTCATCAAACTAGCCATTTCGATCGCGTTCATGGCATAGTCCCAACCGTGATTACTCTTAATGCCTGCTCGTTCTAGAGCTTGTTGCATGGTGTCTGTGGTTAAAATACCAAAAACCACTGGTACGCCTGTTTGAAAGCCTGCTGCGGCAATGCCTTTAGATACTTCAGCCGCCACGTAATCAAAGTGAGGAGTTTGACCTTTAATGACTGCACCCAGGCAAATTATCGCATCATAGCGCTGGCTGATGGCCAACTGACGAGCCACTATGGGTACTTCAAAACTACCGGGAACCCAAACGTAATCTACTTGATTGCCGTGAGGATCGACGTTGATGCCGTGACGCTTCAGACAATCTTGGCATCCTTCCAAAAGTTTGCTGGTTACCAAGTCGTTGAAACGACCGATCACGATCGCGAACTTCCAAGATTCTGTCTGAGTAAAACTTCCCTCAAAAACTGTCATTTCAATAGACCTTTGTCATTTGTCAACCGTCATTTGTCATTTGTCAACCGTACTTTACTTGATAAGTATGTGCCAGTTGAGAAATTTGACAATCAGACTAAAAAGCGACCGATATTTTACGGCGATCGCCGTAAAATATCGGGCGAGATTCTTAAACTACAAAAGAATTCAACACAGCTACTAGTAAAACCAACACGATCCAAACGCCGGAACCTATCCACAGCAATCTTTTTGATTGGTCCCAATTTTGGGGCGTGGCATAAGCAACTGGAACGCCAACTACCATGACGAAAGATAAAGCAACCAGAGCAAACAAAGCTAATTGAAACAAGATTGTGAACATTTGCGCTTCTCCCAATACAGCAAGTATTTAATAGTTCCGCCCGAAAGCGGTGAGATGGTTGGTTCCAGAAAAATCCGATTTTTACTACCTAACCTCAAATAGGATAAGGTGTCAATCAGCGCCTCGTCGAGGGGCTTTTTGCTTTAGGGGAACGTGCTTTTGACTCCGAAAAATCGGAAGTGGGGTTTTTCCTCCTCAAGCAGCTTACCTTTCCAAGACAGAGAACTGTAGTCCAGTCAGGGCAAGCAAACGGCTGTACGGTAAGGCTAGCAAAGATAACCAGCTTATCCGATCGCTGACTTTTCTTACTGGAAGTATTTATTTAATCTACTACTAGACGGGTCAAAATTAGCTCGCGATCGCTACTTGCTTCCAGGTGAGGGGGTGCAAGAGTAAGGAGTAGAAAGGAGAATAGAAGAATCGATCGCCAAGCGATCCTCCTTCCATCACTATAAAAAGTGAGAAAACCCGATGGATTTAATTTTGTGCCACACCACAGCAGATTTTGACGCTTTAGGAGCAGCAGTAGGGCTTACGCGCCTGCGTCCGGGGTCGAAAATCGTGTTACCAGGTGGCGCACACCCGGCGGTGCGGGATTTTTTGGCGTTGCATCGGGATGAGTTTGCTTTAATTGAAAGGCGATCGGTTAACGCTCAACTAATTCGCTCTTTGATGGTAGTGGATACTCAACGGCGCGATCGTCTCGGTAAAGCATCTGAATGGTTCGATCTGCCTCACATCAAAGAAATTATCATCTACGACCATCACCCATCTCAAGATACGGATATTCCAGCGACTAAATTACAAATTGAGCCTGTCGGCGCTACCACCACTTTGGTAGTAGAAAAATTACAAAAATTAATCGGGGAAAGCGGGAAAGCAATTGAAAATTCACTCGCTCCCACGATCCCTCCTTCTCAATTCTTGACGCCAGTGGAAGCGACGGTGATGGCGTTGGGTATTCACGTTGATACTGGTTCTCTAACTTTCGAGCATACTACACCGAGAGATGCTGCTGCGTTGGCTTGGTTGATGGCACAAGGCGCCAGCGTCTCGGTCATTGGAGAGTATGTCGATCCCGGTTTATCTCGCCAGTTGCAAGAATTGCTAACGGTGGCTTTGGATAACTTGCAAAGTAAAAGCGTGTGGGGTTACACCGTATCTTGGAGCGCGATCGCAACTCCCGGTTTCGTACCGGGTTTGTCTAGTCTAGCTTCTCGCTTAGTAGAAATCACAGAAAGCGATGCTTTGCTATTAGCAGCAAGCTATTCAGTTGGTGAAGAGGAAGATGAGAGCGAGAGAGCAAAAGAAAATTCCCCCCATCCCCCCATCCTCCCCTCTACCAATCAAAAACTAACTATAATAGGTCGATCGCGTATTGAAGGAACCGATCTCAATCAATTATTTCAACCATTGGGTGGTGGGGGACATTCCCAAGCCGCATCTTTACTATTAAAAAATGCAGACTCCACCGCCATCTTAGAACAACTGATCGAACAACTGAAAAATCAAATTCCTCAACCACCCAAAGCACGAGAATTAATGTCATCTCCGGTGCGAACGATTCGACCGGATACTACGATTGGGGAAGCTCAACGTATTTTATTGCGATACGGTCATTCTGGGTTATCTGTAGTTAATGCAGAAGACAAATTAGTGGGGATTATTTCCCGACGAGATATTGATATTGCGCTGCATCACGGTTTCAGTCACGCGCCAGTCAAAGGTTACATGACCGTGAATCTCAAAACGATCGCGCCGGATACGCCTTTACCGGATATCGAATCTTTGATGGTAACTTATGATATCGGGCGACTGCCAGTTTTGGAGAACGATCGATTAATCGGAATCGTCACCCGCACCGATGTTTTGCGAGAGTTGCATCAATTAAGTATCGGATCGGCAGACCGTCGCAGTAAAAATGGTTTGGGAACTCTGTCTTATTGTCCTCTACCACAAACGATACAGGAAATTTTGCGATCGCGTCTCGCTCCTCCCTTATGGGAATTATTGCAAACCGCATCTCGCTATGCAGTACAAAAAGGCTGGCATTTATATTTAGTTGGGGGTGCGGTACGAGATTTGTTGCTAGCCGATTCCGTTGGTGTTTTGACGATCGAAGATATCGATTTAGTAGTAGATGGCTTTCATCGATCGGCTGATGTTGGCGCAGGAGTAGAATTAGCCAAAGCACTTCAGCAAATTCATCCAAATACTCGCTTAGAAGTTCACGGGTCTTTTCAAACCGCCGCCCTTTTATGGCACAATGACCCCAATTTAGGTTCCCTCTGGGTAGATATTGCCACGGCTCGTACCGAATTCTATCCTTATCCAGCAGCGAATCCCGAAGTAGAAGCTAGTTCGATTCGCCAAGATTTGTATCGGCGGGACTTTACGATCAATGCTTTGGCAGTTAGATTAACAGA
>CAZJJR010000107.1:13752-18293 GCA_964546365.1 uncultured bacterium
GGCGGTAAGCTAGATTTAGAATCTCGTCAAATTCGAGTTTTACATCCCAATAGTTTTATTGAAGACCCTACCCGCATTTACCGAGCCGTGCGGTTTGCGGTGCGTTTGGGATTTCAAATCGAACCGCAAACAGAAGCATATATTCGTTATTGCGTAGCTAGTGGTATATATGAAGTATCCAGAGGGCAAAATAGTAGAACTCCTGCTTTGGAAACGCGCTTGAAAAGCGAGCTAAAGTATATTTTACAAGCTCCTTATTGGAAAACTGCCTTACAATTACTAGCAGATTTAGGCGCTTTGCGGTGCATCCATCCTACCTTAGAGTTAGATAATAAGTTGTGGTGGCAAGTGCGTTTAGTCGATCGCTGTTTACGAAAGTTCGATCCTCAAAAAAATCTAGAACACTGGCAAATTAGATTGGAAGTTTTAATCGCTTACTTATCACCGGAATACCGAGGCAAAGTAGCGAGTAATCTTCAGTTACCTACCGATAGTATAGAGCGTTTACGAAACTTAGATCGAGCAGAATCTAAATTAATTGATGGTGCATCTCGATGGAAGAGTAAAAGCGAAATCGTGAGGTTTTTTAGACAATACCAATTGCCGACTTTGATATTACTTGCTACGCATCTTTCAAGACAAATTAGGCGAATAATTTGGCAATATTTGACAAATTTAAGTCATGTCAAAGCGCCCCTAAACGGAAATGACTTGAAAGAACTAGGATATAAACCAGGCAAACAGTATAGCCAAATGTTGGATGAACTTCTAGCGGCTACTCTCGATGGCTTAATTAATGATAAGGCTTCGGGAGAAGCTTTTTTAGCCGAACGTTATCCGCTAAATAAATAAAGGAAGATTTACCAATTTTTCGGTTGATTTTGGGCAATCAAAAAGCGTGGGCTACTTACAACAAACAGTATAAACACAGTGGTAGATTTATTATTATGTTTGTCATCATGTAAATGATCGTCTAATACTAACAATAATGAGTCACGGAATTTTCCCAAAAATAAACTTAAAAACCCGACTGATTGGCGGCTTATTAATGATGGGTTTGCTAGTATTTACAGTAGCTTGGTTTGGTTGGAGTTCTACCGCTCAGTTAAGCCAGCACATTAATTTAATTACTAAAGATACTTTACCTAGTATTATTGGATTATGGAAAATAAATCAAGGTCATACTCAAATTCATTTAGCGGAAAGAACGCTTCTCAATCCCAGAACCAGCCAAGAATTAAGGGCCTTTGAATTAAATAAAATTCAGCAAGCTTGGGTGCAAATAGAAGAAGGCTTTCTAGAATACAATGCTAGTGCCAAAACTCCGGAAGAAAAGCAAATGTATGAAAAGTTTATGCAAGATTGGAATCAATGGAAGAAAGACCATCAAAAATTTTTAAATCTTTATGATGAATTTGAAAAATTAGGTATTCTCAAACCCGGACTAGTACAAGTTGAGTTATTAAAACAAGGAAAAGAAAATTCTCCGGAAATGGCTGCTGCCAAAGCAGCTAGTGCAGTTTTCGATCGGGTGAACTGGCAAGCAGAAAATCAAAAAGACCCATCATTTTTGAAAGCGCAAAAATCGTTATTAGAAATTTTGAATATTAACGAAAATAGAGGGTCTTTATTGCAGAAAGATGCTGAAAAAGATGCTTCGGCTAGTCAGATATTGGTTGTCCTGGGAATGATGTTCGGGCCGATCGCGGCGATTGTTTTAGGAATATTATTGAGTAATTATTTGATGGAGCCGATCGAAAAAGCAATTTACGCGATCGCGAGTTTTTCAGCACAAGTTGCTAGCACGGTAGAAGAACAGGAAAGAATTACTATTAAACAAGCTGCTGCCGTCCAAGAAATTACTACTACGATCGATGAATTAAGTACTTCCTCTCAGCAGGCTACGAAAACAGCCGAAGAAGCGGATATGGCAGCCAAGCAAGCGCTGGCGGTAGTAAGAGAGGGAACTGAAACGGTGGAACAAACTTTCGAGGGGATGGCTATATTGGAAGAGAAAGTAAGTGCGATCGCGCGATCGATTACTTCCTTTCAGCAACAAGCCAGTCTAATTAGTAACATTTCCAGTACGGTTACCGAATTAGCCAACCAAACCAATTTGCTAGCTTTAAATGCAACGGTTGAAGCTGTACGCGCGGGAGAACAAGGTAAAGGTTTTGCCGTCGTAGCCACGGAAATTCGCCGACTTGCCGATGAAAGCAAAAGGTCTGCTGCCAAAATTAATACTTCGATCGGTGATATTAAGACAGCTATTAACTTAACCGTCAAGGCTACTAATGAGGGAACCACCACCGTTAATGAAGGAGTAAAAATTGCTCAAAAGACGGCTGAAGCATTTAGAAATGTGGCAGAATCAATTAATCAATTAGTTTTAAATAACCGACAAATTGCCCTTAGTTCTTATCAGCAAACAATGGCGATCGAGCAATTAGTGCAAGCTATGAACGCTATTAATGCCAGCGCTAGAGAAACTACGACTGGTATCATGCAAACAAAAGCAGGTACTCAGAAACTAAATGAAGCTGCTAGAAGTCTTAAAGCATTGGGTGCATAAACGAAGCGATCTCTCCTCTAATTTACTTAAATTTATCATGTGGAAAAAATTAAATAGGCTTTTTAAAGAGAATCATACTTTGTTGATTACAGCACCCAGTGTAGCAGCAGTGCTAATTATTTTCCGCTTGAGCGGATTTTTACAGCTTTTAGAATGGGCTGCACTCGATCAGTTTTTTCGATTGCGTCCTCCAGAAACCAGGGATTCTCGAATTATAATTGTGGGAATTTCCGAAACAGATATTCGCAAAATCGGTCAATGGCCCATTCCTGATGGTATACTTGCCGAATCTATTGAAAAAATTAAACAACAACAGCCAAGAGTTATTGGTTTAGACCTTTATCGAGATTTACCCGTCCAACCAGGACATGAAAAACTAGTAAATTTATTCAAAACCACGCCTAATTTAATTGGCATTAAAAAAGTCATTGACAGTAGCAGTAGCTTTGCCGTGAATCCTCCGCCTGCTTTGCAAGAAAAAGACCAAATTGGGGCTAATGACTTGATATTGGATTCAGATGGAAAAGTCCGTCGAGGCTTGTTGTTCATGGAGGATAAAGCAGGCAATTTAATTACCCATTTTTCATTAAAAGTTGCTTTTAAATATCTTCAAAATGAAGGAATTATTCCTAAAAGCGCTGTTAGCAATCCTGATTTTTTACAATTGAAAAATCAAGTATTTCCTCGTTTTCAACCTAATGATGGCGGATATGTGAGAACTGCCAATGGAGGTTATCAAGTATTAGTTAATTTTAGGGGTGCACAAAATACCTTCACAATTGTACCGCTAACCGATTTATTAGAAAATCGAATTTCTCCCGATTTAATGAAAGACCGCATAGTTTTAATTGGCTCGATTGCTGCTAGTTTACAAGATTATTACAGTACCCCTTATGACAGTGGCTTAAATAGTTCTCCCCAACGGACTTCCGGAGTAGAAATTCATGCTAATATGACCAGCCAAATTATCAGTGCAGCACTGGAAGAGCGCTCTTTAATTAAGGGTTGGTCTGAACCAGTAGAGTGGTTGTGGATTTTCACTTGGTCAGTAATCGGAGTTGCTTTAGGCTGGTCGGGTCGCTCTCTACCTACGAAATATCGTTTTTATTCCGAGTATTGGGCGTTAATTACGATTGTAATCTCAGGAGTTAGTTTAATTGGGAGTTCTTATTTAGCTTTTTTAGCGGGTTGGTGGATTCCCGTTGTTCCTTCGTTATTAGCTTTGTTGGGTTCGGCTTTTGCTATCACTGGTTATATTGCTAATTTAGAACGGAAAGAACGGCAAACTTTAATGCAGTTATTCGAGAGAAGAGTAACTCCCAAATTAGCGGCTTCTCTTTGGGAAGAAAGAGATAAATTATTAGAAGACGGACAAGTACAGGGGCAAGAGTTGATTGCCACTGTCCTATTTACAGATTTAAAAGGTTTTAGCACCATCGCGGAAAATATGACACCTAAAATGCTGATGGGTTGGCTGAATAATTATATGCAAACAATGGCTCAAATTGTGTTAGATAACGATGGAATAATTGATAAATTTATAGGCGATGCAGTAATGGCAGTATTTGGGGTGCCGATTCCTTCAACTACTAATGAAGAAATTGCCTTAGATGTACAAAAGGCAGTTAACTGTGCGGTAGAAATGGGAAAAGCATTAAAATTTCTCAATCAAGAATGGCAAAATAAGGGTTTACCAAGTGTTTCTATGCGAGTGGGAATTGCTACGGGCGCGGTAGTTGCTGGTAGTTTGGGCAGTGCTTTACGGCAAGATTACACTATAATTGGCGATACCGTGAATATTGCTTCGCGGCTGGAAAGTTATGATAAATCTATAGATGGGGGTATTTGTAGAATTTTGATCTCCGAAGAAACCTATGAGTACTGTCAGGATAAGTTTGTAACAAAAGTAGTCGGTACTGTGGTGTTGAAAGGGCGATCGCAACCAGTAAAGGTTTACCAGGTATTAGTT
>CAZJJR010000108.1:0-2455 GCA_964546365.1 uncultured bacterium
GGCCGTTACCACACTTAAATGGGAGTCGTACTTGTTGGGCATAACGGCCTCTTATTTGAGTGTGGTAACGGCATTTCCTGCGTTAGGTAGGTTCTGCCTAGAGATGACCTGATCGATAAGACCATAATTTTTGGCCTCACCAGCGGACATGAAGAAGTCGCGATCGGTATCGACTTCTATTTTTTCCAGGGGTTGACCTGTATGATAAGCCAGTAATTCGTTTAACTGACGTTTATGATAAAGGATTTCCTTGGCTTGAATCTCAATATCAACTGCCTGTCCCTGGGCTCCACCCAAAGGCTGGTGAATCATGATCCGGGAGTTTGGTAGAGACATCCGTTTACCACGGGTTCCTGCTGCCAAAAGAAAAGCACCCATACTTGCTGCTAAACCATAACAAATGGTAACAACGTCGGGGCGAATCTGTTGTATGGTGTCGTAAATCGCCATACCTGCCGTCACCGAACCGCCAGGGGAATTAATGTACAGTTGAATGTCTTTTTCGGGGTCTTCAGCGTCTAGGAATAGCAGTTGGGCAACAATCGAGTCAGATACTTCGTCGTCAACTGGGGTTCCCAGAAAAACTATTCGCTCCCGCAACAGGCGCGAGTAAATATCAAACGCCCGTTCTCCCATTCCCGACTGTTCTACCACCATTGGAATCACGTTCTGGGGGTAGTTAGCGTAGATTTGTGAGTAGCGCAAGCTGGTGATGGAGTAATCAGAAGATTGAGATACAAGCATAGTTCGATCGATAATTTGTGTCAGCTGGCACTAGTACTGTGAATTGAGACCGGGCTAGATAATGATGACAACTATCTCTTTTATAGCCAACAGGCGTTGTCTTTGACTATGTATTTAGAAAATAATCAATCGGAAAATAGGGGAAGCGCTAGAGAATAAACGTTTTTTTCGAGTGTTAATAACTTTAAATTAAAGTGAAATTCCCAAGTATAGACGTGAGAGAGTACGTCTATACTTAGCTTTCTGTTGCTTTCCCCAATTTTAGATCGGTCAGAATCGCCTTAAGTTTGCGGCTGTTCGCTTGAACTTGGCTCCGATTCAGTTGAGGACACTTCAGCAGTTACGGAAGCTGCTACTTCTTCCGAATCTTCCTGGCTACTCTGGCTCAAGGAACCTTCTTCTACCAGTTCGATGGTGGAATGCTCGTCTAGCCAAGCAAGGATTTTTTCGGTGAGCAGTTCGTTTTCAATTACTTCACGCAGGCGCTCGGGGTCGATATCTTTACTATTTTGGTATTGATCCATCACCTCTTTAAATCGCGCTGCTAAAGCTTCCGGTTCTACCTGGATGGATTCTTGCTTGGCGATTTCTTTGAGGGCTAAGGAACGCTTGAGGCGATCGATCGCTTCCGGGCGAGAACGCTCCCTTAATTGAGGAATAGTTTCCTGGTTAAACAGCATCTTGATGTCAATTCCTTGACTGCTCAACCGCATTGCCGTTTGAGTAAGTAACTCATCAACCTCTTGCTCGATCAGTGTTTGAGGCAAATCTACTTCTACTTGGTTGAGCAGTTCATCAAGTATAGCTTGCTGCCTGTTAGCCTTTGTTTTATCTTGTGCTTGCTCCTGAAATCTTGATTCCAAGTTCGAGCGCAATTCAGCTATGGTTTGAAATTCGCTAACTTCTTGAGCAAAATCGTCATTTACTTCCGGAAGCTCTTTTTCTTTTAAGTCTTTGAGCGTTATCGTAAACACCGCAGGTTTACCAGCCAAATCTTTTTGCGGGTAGTCTTCTGGGAAAGAGAGAGAAATTTCTTTGGTTTCTCCTACGTTCATCCCCACTATTCCATCGACAAAACCTGCGATAAACCGTCCTTCTGTGAGTTCTACTTGAAAATCTTCAGCTTCACCGCCGGGAATTTCTTCCTCGGCTTCGTTCTCTCCTTCGCTCTTAATCCGCCCCTTAAAATCTATTACCGCTACATCTCCTTGCTGGGCAGCGCGATCGGAAACAGGCACTAAAGTAGCTTGTTCTTTACGACGATCTTCTAAAAACTGGTCTACTTTAGTGGCATCATACTTAACTTCTTCTGCCTTCAGGTTTAACCCGGTATATTGTTTCAGGTTTACTTCTGGTGGTACGTCTACTGCTGCTGAGAAGGTCAAACCTTTTCCCGGTTCGTACTGGTTGACTAATTCCTCAAAGTTAGAACGCAATTGGTAATTGCCAATAGCCGTAATTGATTCTTGTTTGATTGCTTCCTTAACCCCATCGCGAATCAGTTCTTCTAAGGCGGCTGCTTTGAGTCGCATAGCGCCAAACTGCTGTAGTAGGATGTGGCGAGGAACTTTGCCTCTACGAAACCCAGGTATATTGGCAGAACGAGCAACGTCTTTAAAAACTTGCTCGTGAGCCTTTTTGGACATTTCGGGCGGAATTTCTATTTCCAAACCTATCTGGCTGGAGGGGGGCTTTTCCTGGGTGACTTTCA
>CAZJJR010000108.1:2465-14551 GCA_964546365.1 uncultured bacterium
CCTCTGTTTTCTTTGACGATAACTACTTTTTTTAATGTCTTCTGCCTGGTTAGGATTACCAATTACTTGGAAAAGCAAGCAATTTGGTAAAATACTTGCCAAACTTAAGCGCTACAGGAGAACCTCCACCAGTTTTATCTGTTATTTGTCGAGGATTTTGATTGCCATCCCCAAACAGATGTTCGACACCGTGATATGCTGGTGCAAGCAACCAGCGATACCAAAATATCTACCAAATTAGGCTAGTGGGAAGTCCGTTTAGACTGAAGCCTCTAGGCAGGGAACTTTTTGGGTCTCTTTGGTGACCTATCTGATGATAGTACATTCAGTATCCTCATTTCCCCAGTTTTCACACAGTCAGTGCAAATTTACAGCAATAATTATGTAAAATTTAAATAAGCCTTGAGAACAAATGACTTTTGGATGAATAGGTAGATAATAAACAACCCACTAAATCTAAAAATTAAAAAATCTCTTTTTATACCGTTTTCCTTTATGTATACGAGGAATTATTGTCATTTCGTCGCTCGCATAGATCGTTTACTTATTAATTACCCTCTATTCCAGTAAAACAGGAGGAAAATTCTTAACTGGTGGCAGATTATTGCGATCTGAGGTGAAGCTCGGATCGTACATCATCCCTCTCGTTGGCTGGGCTGGGATTAACTAAAGGAAAACTAACCGCTCGAGCTAAAACAAACTTGACTGTTTTAAATGCCACATTCAAAATTATCTAGACCGTAAAAACCTAATCTATAACGGAGGAATTTAGTTTGTTAAAATCATATCGAGTCGCTATTTTGGGAGCCACGGGCGCTGTAGGCACGGAATTGCTGGAATTGTTAGAAAGTCGTCAATTCCCAGTTGCAGATTTGAAACTACTGGCTTCGTCCCGTTCGGCTGGCCGTACCATGCAGTTTAAAGGGACAGATTTACCCGTAGAGCCAGTAAGCGATCGTTCTTTTGACAACATAGATATAGTGTTGGCATCCGCTGGTGGCTCTACCTCCAAAGCTTTGGCGACCAAAATAGTTGATGCTGGCGCGGTAATGATCGATAACTCTAGCGCCTTTCGTATGGTTCCGGAAGTACCCTTAGTAATACCGGAAGTTAATCCAGAGGCTGCCGCCTCTCATCAAGGCATTATTGCCAACCCCAACTGTACGACGATCTTAATGGCAATGGCAATTTGGCCACTACATAAAGTACAGCCCGTGAAAAGAATGGTCGTAGCAACTTACCAGTCTGCTAGCGGTGCTGGAGCAAGGGCAATGGAAGAAGTAAAGCACCAGGCTATGGCTATTTTAAAGGGTGAAGTGCCAAAAGCAGAAATATTGCCCTACCCGCTAGCATTTAATTTGTTTCCCCACAATTCCTCATTGAATGAATTGGGATATTGTGAAGAAGAAATGAAAATGGTTAACGAAACCCGCAAAATTTTCGGTGACCCCACTATTAGAATTACGGCAACTTGTGTTCGGGTTCCCGTCTTGCGGGCGCATTCGGAAGCAATTAATCTAGAATTCGAGCAGCCTTTAACTGTGGAAAAAGCTCGGCACATACTCACTCATGCTCCTGGAGTAAAACTAGTAGAAGACTGGAAAGCAAATTATTTCCCGATGCCGATGGAAGCTAGCGGTAAAGACGAAGTTTTAGTGGGTCGAATTAGGGAAGATATTTCTAACCCTGGTGGATTAGAAATTTGGCTCAGCGGCGATCAAATTCGCAAAGGCGCTGCTTTGAATGCAGTACAAATTGCAGAACTTTTAGCTAATCAGAATTTGGTTGGTCAAGCCAGCTTGTCTGTTTCTGGTTAGAAATTAAATATGGCTATTGTTATTCACAGATTTGGAACCAAAAGAAGGATGTAAAATTCTCAATTCCAAATCTAAAATTTTAAATCAAGAAGAGGAGTTTATAAGAGTGTGGTAAATTTCGGACGAGTTATAACAGCGATGATTACGCCGTTTAAGGAAGACGGCAGCGTAAATTACACCGTAGCGGAACAGCTAGCAGTCGAGTTAGCAGAGAATGGTTCGGACGGAATAGTTGTTTGCGGTACAACGGGAGAATCTCCCACTTTAACTTGGGATGAAGAGTACGAACTATTTCAGGTTGTCCAAAAAGCAGTAGTCGGCAAAGCAAAAGTAATAGCCGGGACTGGTTCTAATTCGACCAAAGAAGCGATCGCAGCTACCCAAAAAGCCGCTAAACTAGGATTAGATGGCTCATTACAAGTGGTTCCTTACTACAACAAACCACCTCAAGAAGGGCTGTATCGGCATTTTGAGGCGATCGCGCAATCCTCTCCCGACCTGCCTATTATGCTCTATAATATACCAGGCCGCACGGGTCAAAATCTTTCTCCAGAAACGGTTGTCCGGTTGTCTAAAATTTCTAATATTGTTGCCATTAAAGAAGCCAGTGGTAACTTAGATCAAGCAAGTCAAATTCGCGCTCTTACACCATCTGAATTTAAAATTTACTCTGGGGATGATTCTCTTACCCTTCCCTTACTAGCAGTTGGCGGTGCAGGTGTAGTAAGTGTAGCCAGCCATCTGGTAGGAACACAAATTCAGCAAATGATTCAAGCATTTGAAGTGGGAAAAAATCAAGAAGCAATTCAGATTCACATTCAACTTTTACCCTTATTCAAAGCTTTGTTTTTAACGACTAATCCCATTCCAGTGAAAGCTGCTCTTAAGCTAAAAGGTTGGGATGTAGGAATAACTCGCTCACCCTTATGGGAATCAGCACCGGAAGTCAACGAAAAATTAAAAGCTGTCTTAAAAGACCTTTCCTTACTATAAGAGTCAAACAAGGTATGTCAGGTTTTTAGACAACTAAATAGTTCTGCTAAACATGACTTTTTACAGTTAGACAACAGCTAATAGGTATTTGATTGATGTAATCGGTAATAGGGAATATTTTTACCTACCTATCAATTATCGATCGTTCATTACCGATTAGCTAATTCATGATAACTATCTTTAAGGATGCAAATGACACAAATCGGATCATCATCAACCATCAAAATTATTCCTCTAGGCGGTCTCCATGAAATTGGCAAAAATACTTGCATTTTCGAGTACCAAGATGAAATTATCCTGCTAGATGCAGGATTGGCTTTTCCTACGGATGGGATGCACGGAGTCAACATAGTTTTACCGGACATCACTTATTTAAGAGAAAATCGCCATAAAATTAAGGGCATGATCGTTACCCACGGTCATGAAGATCATATCGGCGGAATTCCTTACCACTTAAAGCAATTTGATATTCCCGTAATTTATGGCCCTCGGTTGGCGATGGCTTTATTGCAAGGCAAATTAGAAGAAGCTGGTGTTGCCAATCGCACTGAGTTAAGAAAAGTTCAACCACGAGATATAGTGCGAATTGGTTCTCACTTTTTCGCCGAATTTATTCGCAATACTCACTCGATTTCCGATAGCTTTACCGTAGCAATTCATACACCGGAAGGAGTGATCGTTCATACTGGAGATTTCAAAATCGACCATACCCCAGTGGACGGCGAATTCTTCGATCTGCAAAGGCTAGCAGAACACGGCGAAAAGGGAATTTTGTGTTTGATTAGCGATTCTACTAACTCGGAAGTACCCGGTCAAACTCCTTCCGAAAGGTCTGTTTATCCTAATTTGGATCGGATCTTTTCCCAAGCTACCGGAAGAGTAATGGTAACCACATTTGCTTCTTCGGTACATCGAATCAGCATGATTCTGGATTTGGCGAAGAAGCATAATCGGGTAGTGTCGATAGTGGGTAGATCGATGCTCAACGTGATCGCCCATGCCCGCAATCTCGGTTATATCAAATGTGAAGATGAGTTGCTTCAACCTTGGCACGTCGTCCGCAACTTACCTGACGAAAAGGTGTTGATTTTAACTACCGGATCGCAAGGGGAACCGTTGGCAGCGATGACTCGGATTGCCAATCAAGAACACCCGAATATTAAAATCCGCAAAGGGGATACGGTGGTGTTTTCCGCTAATCCGATTCCGGGGAATACGATCGCAGTTGTCAACACCATTGATAAACTGATGATCCAAGGCGCTAACGTGATCTACGGACGCGAAAAAGGCATTCACGTTTCCGGTCACGCCTGTCAGGAAGACCAAAAGCTAATGATTGCTTTAACTCGTCCCAAATTCTTCTTACCCGTACACGGCGAACACCGGATGTTAGTTCAGCACGCCAAAACCGCTCAAAGTATGGGTATCCCATCCGAAAATATGGTGATCGTGGATAACGGCGACATCGTTGAGCTAACTCAAGATAGCATTCGGATTGGTGGAAAAGTACCTTCTGGTATTCAATTGGTGGATAGCGCTGGAGTTCTCCACGATAATGTTCTCAAGGAACGTCAGCAATTAGCTGAAGATGGTGTGGTTACCGTAGCGGCAGCCGTTGATTGGGATGGTAAACTGGTAGCGAAGCCGGAAGTACACTTACGAGGCGTGGTTACATCAGTTGAACAAAGTTTACTGCAAAAACTGGTGCAACAAACCATCGAAAATTTGTTGAGCGATCGCTTCCGCGAATTTGCCCGCACTTTTGAAACTGAAGAGATTGAAGTTGACTGGACTGGGTTAAAAGTCCAAATCGAGCAGTCTATTCAAAGGCTACTACGTCGCGAATTACAAAGCCGTCCTTTACTAGTCTTCTTGATGCAAAGTCCGGAAGCACCTCCAGTTAAAGTAACCGGACGCCGCCGCCGCGCTACTGCCAGAGTCGCTTCTTAATTAGTTCTCAGATCTAACGAGAGGGGCAATAAACTGCCCCTCTCTGCTTCGGATAAAAATGTTAAGATATATGTATTGCTTGTAAACAGGCTGTTATTCGATAAAAATATTTTTCCTTCTGGTTTCTCGATCGCGGATAAACTTTTTCCAAAAAACTTATGCTAGCCGCTGAAAAATTAACTACATAGTAGTTGTGAGTGGATTTTTCGATAATTCCGTAATAATACCCACGCAAAAGCTGCTTGATTAGGTTCAATATTTTGTTATATAACAGCGCTGTCTAAAGATAAAAACAGTATATCAACCTCAAGTGTGACGCTAAATCGATTTTGACAAACAAAATATCAACCAAACGGGTGTACCGTTCCGGTAGATATGCTTGTCATCATGTAGTTAACCAACAGAGGAAGGCAGATACCTTGTTGGAAGATAGGAGCTAAAAAATGAATGTATCTGATTCTACCATAGAAAATCGTACTTTGACAACCTGGGTGTGGATCGATCGAGCAGATATCACTCCCGCATCTTCTCTTTACCAACTCCCCAAGCAGAAAAAGTTCGATTTTCTCAAACCATTACGTCAGTTACTCGATCGGGTAGATGTAAAAGACAAGGAATTGGCTCATCGCTTGTGCCAAATGATTCCGGCTCAGTGTCCCTTTGAACGGGATGTTAAACTATTCGGTCGTACCCTGTTTCATATTCCTCCGATGTGTAAGCTCAATCCACTATATGAAGAAGTGATGGCTTTGCGTTTTCGTGCTATATGCTATTTAGCAGATGAATGTGGTGAAGATGTAACGCCTTATTGTTAGTTTTTCAGGGCTAACAAATTAAGGAGGGATAGTTGGTTAAGGGAAGCAGCTTCTACCTTTCGGAAATTTACCTGGTAGATGAATTGTGTTAATCCGGTTTCCATCTGTTACTTTTTTACTATTGGCAGCGATCGCCGTTACTATTTCTAGCTGTAGTAATTCTGGCGTATCTACCATTACTAGTTCTCCTAAATCAGCAGTAATCACTCCAACAGAGATCGATTCACCGATTAAAACGGATTCGGCACGAGCAACGCCTTCTCCAATTCCCAACACTACTTACGGACGTGCAAGTTACAAAGAAATTCCCTTAAACGATGTCTCTCCTTTAACTGGCAGCGACCCGAAAACATTGGCGTTAAAAGCATTCACACCTTCACAAGACGCATCCCAATCGGCCCAAGTTGAAGTCACGAAACCAGCAGGTAATACTGTAGCAGTCATCATTACCCAATTGGGGTTATATGATGACTCAGTTGCAGGTATAAAATACTGGGTGGAATTAAACAAAACCGATCGACAATGGAGAATTGTTTGGGCTGGCTATCAAGTTAAATGCCAACCAGCTAGAGGTCATCAGGACTGGTCAATTGAAAACTGTGTTTGATTATTATTTTTTCTGATATTACCCATTAGTTTCCCATCTAGTTGGGTTAAATAATCTCTACCGTAAGTATTATTTTCTAAGGTTTCGATCAGATGGGTAGGAATGTCTTGGGTAACTTCAGTGCTACAGGAAGCGGCGGCTAAGGCGATCGTTCCTACCGTATCTACATCACCCGTAAAAGAGATACAATCTTTTAAAAGTTCGCTCATCGAATCATTGCGAACGATCGCTGTAATAGCTGCTCTGACGCTCATCCAACCTTTTGACTTGACTTCCCCTTCCCACGGCTGCGACCATTGACCGGGTACGCGACTCTCCAAAAATACGCCCAGGTCTTTTTTTGACCCCAGTTGGTAAATAAAATAATGGGACATTAAAGCAGAGGCGAGGGCAGCAGCGATCCCGTCTGGTGTATTATGGGTGATTGCGGCTTGGATTTGACAATATTCGATTACTTTTTCAATTGTCGGCAAAACACCTATGGGTGCTGCACGCATAGCTGCCCCACTTTTATCGCTGGCAAAGTTGATTTTTGCTAAAAATTCGGCTCCATCATTGACCTTAAGCAAAAAATCATAAAATTTACTGGCATAGCCTTCTCTGGGGTCTCTTTTGAAAACTGCTACAAATTTACTGGCTAAAAGTTCTGGTGTCCAAGGTTCTTGGGAGATGAGTGCTTCTGCGATCGCAATACTCATCTGAGTATCGTCAGTGTAACACCCCGGCTTGATTTGGTGACGGGGATGCTGGATGAATCTGCTGAGGTTGTTATATTCTCGAACTATTTGCGGATCGGCATATTCAAAACCTGCACCGTAAGCATCACCGATCGCTAATTCTAATAACATAATATATAGTAAATTTTGTAATATTTTGTATTATTTTAGTAATTAATTTATAAGTAATCTATCTAAGGTAATAAATATCAAAAATTTAGGGAGAAATTTACTAATTTGATAAGTTAAGCTTTATATTTTTTTACATAAATTGAGTGCTTACTATCAGAAAAAATATTTGAGGAAATATGAATTATAAAAGCCAAAAATCTTATTATGCAAGGTTTACAGAAAAATAACCATTCAATTAAGCAAGTAAAAACAGCCAAACAAGTAAAGTTTATTTTCGCGTGCTTGCTAGTTAAGAAATAGCTTGATAGATTAATAAGTGAAGCTAAAGAGCTTCCCTGGCAGACCAAACAGCCTAGTGAAACTTAGTAAAGAGGAAAAAAAGCGCTGTTTAATTTAAATCTGTCTCGTCTAAACTCAATAACACCCAACCTGAAAGTAGATATTTCCTAAACTGGTAGAAAGAGAGCAATGCAGCTGGTTAAACCGATTTTCGGTCAAGTGCTGAACTAGTGCAACTCTAGATAGAATTACCCAAGAAAGGAAATCACTCGGCGAGTAAAGGCTTGGGTGTTGTTGTATTTTAGGGATAAATTGATAGCGCATCATGGCAATTATTGCTCTTAGAGCTTGGTACTTAAAAGAATACGAGCCGATTAAAGAACTAGAGAAACGTCCGCAAGACCTGCGCCTGAGCAAAAATAGTTTGCTGAAAACAGGTTTGCGGGCTGACTTTTTAGAAGATAGCAACGAAGTGAAAAAGTCAGCTTGGTTTGGGCGTTACTTGGACGGAGAAACGGTCGAGTTTTACATTGAAGGGAGTGGCGGATACGCGATCGCAAATATCGACTTGATCAGCCACGAGATTTATTTCACCAAACAAACCGTGATGGCGCAGCTAGACCCGATCGTATTCTTTTGCTATCAAACCGAGTATGCTGCCTCCACCGAAGCACTGCGAGAAGCACTGCAAAAAAGTATAGAAAAACTCAATAAGCGATCGCGCTTACCCCTTACCCTAGAAGAATCCGATCGGCCTAGTGACAGTCCGATCGGGCTCAATAGTATGTTGATGCGTAAAATACGAAAAAGTTTGCTGTTTGTGGTAGATGGAACGCCAATTACTCGCATAGAAGGAGAAACCGGGAAACCTGCTCAGGTAATTCCCAGTCCGAAAGTATGTGTAGAAGTGGGGTATGCCCTGCAAAGCAAGCGAAGCGAGCAAATCTTGTTAGTCGAGATGGAACGTCCCGAACTGTCGGGACAATATCCCTTTGACCTGCCCAATTATCAACGGTTATCGTTTAAAAACGCGGCAGAACTAGCTAAGATGCTGCCTCAAGTAATGGAGGCTCAATTGCAGCGGTTTAATCTATTTTCTTAATGAGGGTATCGGCAAGCTTTAAGTTTGGAGTAATTTCCGTTCTACCTTTTACCTGTATTTCGCAAGATCGAGAAAATATCTGAAAACTTCTTGCCATTTTGCCCATCTAAACCTCCAAAGGGTACTCTCGTCAAGCTAACGCTGTGAAGGGAGAGGAAGAGAGGGGCAACAGGTAGGGCATCGAACCCTACCTGTTGCCAATTAATTAAGTTTCCACTATACATATAAATGTATAGCGAAATAGGTCTATGTTGTTGACTCAAACCAACAGGCTTAAACTGAATAACCAACAGAAAAATATCTTGAAACAGTTGTGCCGACTGAGTAAAAATCTCTACAACGTAGGGCTTTATGCAGTGCGTCAATACTTCTTCCAACAACGTAAGCACTTGCGTTATGAGTCTGCTTATCACATCTGTAAAACCAACGAAAACTATAAATTGTTGGCTACGGATGTTGGTCAACAAACACTGAAAGTTGTAGATCGAAGTTTTCAATCTTTCTTTGGACTTCTTCAAGCCAAGCAACAAGGTAGATATGATGCAAAAATCAGCCTTCCTCAGTACTTGGATAAAGAAGGGTATTTCCCTTTGATAATTCCGATTCGTGCTAGACAGAGATTTCCCGATTGGAAATTCTTGATTCCCACATCTAGGGAGTTTAAACGCACTCATGGTTCGGTCTACGTTGAAATACCTCAAAAGTTGAGAGAGCGGCGAATTAAGGAGATTCGTATATTGCCCAAATTCAAAGCTAGATTCTTTGATGTTGCTTACATTTACGAGTCCCCTGAAGAAGTAATTGATAAACCAGAATATAGTCATACGTTGGCTGTTGACTCGGGACTTAGCAATCTTGCCAGTTGTGTTACCACAAAGAATCAAAGCTTTATTGTTGATGGTAGAAGGTTGAAGTGTAATAATCAGTGGTACAACAAACGTAATTCCGAATTGCAATCTATTAAAGACAAGCAAGGAGTTAAAGGAATTACGAACCAACAAGCTAGGTTGACAGATAGGCGTCACCAAAAAGTTAGAGACTACCTCAATAAATCCGCTCGATACATTATTAATTACTGCATTGAGCAAGAAATTAACAAAGTTGTTGTGGGTTACAATCCGGGGTTAAAACAAGAAATCGACCTCGGACAACGCAACAATCAAAACTTTGTACAAGTTCCCGTGTCCGTACTTAAGTTCAAGCTGAAAAGCCTCTGTAGTCGTTACGGAATTGAATTTGTTGACCAAGAGGAAAGTTACACCAGTAAGGCTAGTTTTCTCGACAATGACGTTATGCCAGTTTACAACGCTCTTCACCCTGTTGAGCGTAAGTTTTCTGGTAAACGAATCAAAAGAGGTTTGTATCGCACCGAGCAAGGTTGGTTGATTAATGCAGATATTAATGGTGCGGCTAACATCTTGAGAAAGCATTTAAGTAAACAGAATGAAAGTAATTTCGGACTGTCTAGGGGTTGTTTGGCACAACCTTTAAGAGTGAAAATCTCTTAAGAATTTACCGTTAATCCTGACGGATGTAACGGGAGAGTGTCAAAATATTTTCGATAGAGTCAAGCTAATTTTCTCAATATGCCAAGAACTCCTGATGAATTTTCCGTCCACCTGATGTTAGAAGGTGGTCACCGAGAAGAAATTCGTTTCAAGACTATTCAAGAATTTCAAAAATGGTACAGCGGCGAATTAGTGCCAAAGTCCGCTTCCAATGACTTTATTAGCGTCCCGATCAAAACGATCGAGGGAGAGTATATGGTAGCGCGTCCATCCAAGATTATGGCAATCCGCGTTACGCCCATCTATAAATCGAGTATCGATCGCTCTTACGTAGAATGATGATCAAGGCACTGGCTGGTTTAACCTTGAGTTTGGGTATTGCTCTTGGCACTTTTTCTCCTGCTTTATCCACCATACCTTTGGAAATTGTCGATCTAGAGCAGTCCGAGGATCTGGGGTTAGATAGTCAAATTTGGGGAATGGATGGTGAAAAAGGCGATCGTCAAGCTTTATTAACTGCGATAGACAACAGCTTACGGTATTTGCGATCGCCTAAAGCAGTAGCAGCTTATCGTCAGTATCGCGTATCTGGCATTACTCGCGATCGGGTGATTCGCTCATTAAATCGATTTAGGCAATTACTTTTGAGTTCTAAATCTCCAGAAGAATTGCAAGCAGCGGTACAACGGGAGTTTGTTTTTTACCAAGCATCTGGCAAAGATGGGGAGGGGACTGTTGGTTTTACAGGTTACTTTGAACCAACTTATCAAGCCAGTCGTACACCAACGGCTGAATATCGTTATCCGCTTTATCGTTTGCCATCTAACTTTGGGAGTTGGTCGCGTCCCCATCCTACCCGGATTGAATTAGAGGGGGAAAATGGAACTACTATAGACCGACGCTTGCGAGGATTGGAATTAGTTTGGTTGCGCGATCGTTTAGAAGCCTTTTTAGTGCAGATCCAAGGTTCGGCGCGACTTCAGTTAAGTGATGGTAGCGAAATGACCGTCGGCTTTGCAGGCAAAACCGATCGACCTTATAGAAGTATCGGTCGCGAACTAGTTAACGATGGCAAAATGTTGTTGGAAGGTTTAACCTTGCCGGCAGTAATGCAATATTTCAAATCCGCGCCGCAGGAAATGAACCTATATTTGCCGCGCAACCCCAGTTTTGTATTTTTCCGAGAAACTGGTGGTGCGCCTGCGATCGGTAGTTTGGGACTGCCCGTAACCGCCGAACGTTCCATTGCTACCGATAAGTCCCTCATGCCACCGGGAGCATTGGCACTGATCCGCGCTCAGATTCCTTTCCCCAATCAAGCGGGACACTTAGAACAACGGCTGGTCAGTCGCTACGTACTCGATCAAGATACCGGTGGCGCAATTAAAGGCCCGGGCCGTGTCGATATTTTTATGGGAACCGGGACAAGGGCAGGCGATCGCGCAGGTTTAATTAACTCAAACGGACAGCTTTATTACCTGTTGCTCAAAAATTAAATAACTGACAATTTCTAGATTATTGAAATAAGATAGGGTGCATTTGCTTTCTGTTTAATGCACCTATTTTTTTGTGGCTTTTATCTCTTTGATTCGATTTTAGTTATATTTATTTTAAAAATTCTGGACTTACGATAAATCAAGGTTTGTAGGGGCGTTTTTTTTAGTCGAGTTATCTGTGAAATACTTAATTTATCAGCTAAACCCGCCCTTACCCATCTCATTTGGTGCTTAAGTCCTAGAATTAATCTATGATTCGCGGAGCAAAATTTATATTTACTAACTAATAAATTGATCTAAAAATAATCTATTATATTATTTATAAAAATATTAATTTTTGTATTAATAGGGCTTAACTAAATAAGTTATGGGTATAAAAATCTGCATATTAACACCAAATCAAACTTAAGAAGTAATTCTATTTATAGAGTAATTAGTAGGCCAAATAAAACTATTATTAATGTTTAAGGAAAAACTAGTCTATTTCAAGCCAAATTAGTTATAAATAGATGGCATCGCTCATATACAGAGATTAGCAGCAACAAACTTGTTGTTTTTCCTTATATCTCAGGCAAAGATTCCTTTACCAGCCAGTAACCAGTAACTCAAGTTGCTAGTTATAACAATTGACATAACATAGAGAGGGGCTAGGGGCTAGGGGCTAGGGAAAG
>CAZJJR010000108.1:14635-17669 GCA_964546365.1 uncultured bacterium
CACTTTACTACCAGCCTAAATCCTATAACTAGCAACTTACGTTAGTATCGTTCAATTCTCTGTAACAAGGAATTGTGTTTGAAAAAGCTACTGTTTTCCGAATGGGATGTTAAAATACCAAAATTCCCTATTGGGTAAAGCTCGCAAAAAATTCTTTACTCATCACTTGAGTTAGAAGTCAGACTGGATGCAACTACCGATATTTACGCTATAACTCTTTTGGATAAGGAATTTCTTCTTAAAGATGGGAAAGCAAGTGAACGTAGATAGGATGGAAAAATATTACTTACTGACACATCTTTAACCATTATTTGCAAAAAACAGCGTTTTACTCTACTTTATAAAGCTTTCCTCGATTTCTCGATACATATTACCATCTTTGCCCATTTTTAAACAAAATCTTTTGTGCGATCGAACAAGTGAACTGGCAACCAACATTGATAAGTGGTAATTATACCAGCAAAGATTCCCAAAAAATTTCCCAATTTCTGATTATTTTAGTAAAATGGGGCATTTTGACTCAATTGACAGCCTGCAACAAGAAGACCTATGGAATCATCGTTTGAAATTACACTGCAAATCGTCATTGCCGTTATAGCAGGTATCAGCGCTCAAATTTTGGCGGAGTTGCTGAAAGTTCCCAGCATTGTCTTCTTGTTGCTGTTTGGCATTTTGCTAGGCCCTGATATTTCAGGGATACTGCATCCTACTTGGCTGGGTACTGGTTTAGAAGTGATGGTAGCCCTCTTTGTAGCGGTGATCCTGTTTGAAGGGGGTTTAAACCTAGAACTGAGAGATTTAGGTAAGGTTTCCGGTAGCCTGCGAAATTTAGTTACTTTGGGAACTCTGATTACTTTAATTGGCGGTGGTATGGCAGCCCACTGGCTAGCCGAGTTTCCGTGGCCGATCGCATTTCTCTATGCTTCTTTGGTAGTAGTGACTGGCCCAACGGTAGTTAGTCCCTTACTCAAACACGTCAAAGTCGATCGACAAGTCGCTGCACTGCTGGAGGGAGAAGGCGTTTTAATCGATCCGGTGGGAGCAATTCTAGCAGTAGTCGTTCTAGATACCATCCTGAACGCAGATGCTAACCCGTTGATTGCCATTAGCGGTTTGTTCTTGCGGCTGGGGATTGGCGGTGCGATCGGTGCGGCAGGTGGTTGGCTAATGGGTTTTATACTCAAAAGAGCCAATTTTTTATCAGAAGACCTGAAAAACTTAGTCGTCTTAGCAGGTTTATGGGGTTTGTTCGGTTTAGCTCAATTAATCCGCAGCGAATCCGGGCTGATGGCAACTGTAGTAGCAGGCATCGTACTCAAAGCTTCTTCAGTACCCGAAGAAAGGTTATTGCGTCGATTTAAAGGGCAACTAACCATTCTGAGCATTTCAGTTTTATTCATCTTTTTATCAGCAGGTCTGTCAATTGCCAGTATTTTTGCTTTAGGTTGGGGTAGCTTGTTTACCGTATTCGTGCTGATGTTTGTAGTGCGTCCCATCAGCATTAGTTTGTGTACGCTAAATAGCGGGCTGAACTGGCGACAAAAAGCATTTGCGAGTTGGATTGCCCCTAGAGGAATCGTTTCTGCATCGGTAGCTTCCCTATTCTCTATTTTGCTAACTCAAAGAGGAATCAATGGGGGCGATTCGATTAAGGCGTTAGTATTCCTCACGATTATGATGACTGTTTTCGTGCAAGGACTGACTGCTGGCTGGATCGCCAATTGGTTGCAAATAACCTCTAAAGAAGCAACCGGGGCGGTAATTGTGGGCTGCAATCCCGTCAGCCGATTAATTGCGCGTATTTTTAAAGAAAATGATGAATCTGTTGTTTTGATCGATACCGATCCGGAAGCTTGCAAAATAGCCGAACAAGAGAATTTGAAGGTATTTTTAAGTAGCGGTCTGGATACTCGCGTTTTAGAAGAAGCGGGACTGGCTTCGGCGGGTACTTTTCTGGCGATGACCAGTAATGGAGAGGTAAATTTAGTTTTAGCGCAACGAGCAGCAGAAGAGTTTGCCCCTCCGCACGTTTTGGCGGTATTTCCTCGCGATCCCCAAGCTAGTACTCCCAACAATAAATCGAAAGTACAACAAGCTTTTGCATCTCATTTGCAGATCAAAACTTGGAACGAATATTTAAATGACGGAACGGTTAAGTTGGGAGAAACGAGACTAAAAGAAGATGGATTTGCCTTTCAACAGGCACATTTGCAAGCGTTGATTCGTGCTGGGGAGTTAATGCCGTTGTTGATGGAACGGGAAGAACGGCTGGGGGTAGTATCGGCACCAGAAGATTGGGAAGTAGGCGATCGCATTATCTACTTATTGCACGATCCCAGACCAAAACTTTTGAAACGTTTATCAGGTGCAGCCCCTTCCTCTCGCCTTGCGTTAGAAAAATTGCCAAAAGTCGAAGAAGTTCCCATTCCTTCACCCGCGATGGAAGTTCCTTTAGAAAAAGCGTGAAATTTGGCAATTAAGCTAAATAGGAAAGCCAAGACTCCACAACTTTCGGTGAACCATACCAAATTCCTGGAGATTTGGGAGAATGGCGAACGCCTTCAATAATTAGGTTTTCTGCTCCTTCCAAATGGGCGGCTTCAATGGGCGTAATCCCGTCTCCCCAGCAATCTCCTTTGCCACAAGTTAATTTATAACTGTTGTAAGCCAACCAACTGCCCGGGCGTCTAGCACCAAAAATTGATTTACCCGCCACGCAAATATAGCGAATATGCGGGTGAAATGCACCGGGATAATTAATTTTGACAAAATCTAAATTGCGTTTTGTCCAGCGTTCTTGACTGACATGGGGAGTGCCTAAAGTAACGAGGGTAGCAATATAAGGATGAGCGTGCCATAAATTCGTGATTTCTGGATTACCGTGAATCGGGTAAGGCTTTTCTCCCATGTAAATACGCGATATCCAGCCTCCTGCTGAGTGACCGACTAAATTAATCTGGGAAACGTTATATTTTTGCAGAGTTTGTTTAACTGTGCGGTCTAGTTGCCGCAAAATCGGTATCATCGATCGACC
>CAZJJR010000108.1:17692-18211 GCA_964546365.1 uncultured bacterium
GGCAACCAATCCTGTTTTTTTAATGGTACGGTTACGGCAGGAAAGCCGAGTTGTTGTAAGAGTTGTTCCATTGGGCGATAAGCGATCGCACCTTCGAGAAATCCAGGCAAAATAACAATGGGTAGAGGCATCGCGAATGGGAAATTTTTGGATTATAGCTAGGGACTAGGGGCTAGGGTAAGAAGGGAAAAGGAATGAGAGTTTCAGCAATTAATAATGCCTTAACCGCCTTGACGGTTGCTATAACTTTCGAGTTGAGATTCTTTTAAGAATTCTAAAGACTCGAAACAGGTAAAATAATTTTCCCTATCCCATTCCTGATTAAAATCGTGCAAGTAGGTACTCTCTACGGAATTAGTGTTGGCCCGGGCGATCCGGAATTGATTACCCTGAAAGGACTTAATTTGCTCAAAAACTCGCCTGTCGTGGCTTTTCCTCTGGGAGTCAGAGGCAAATCAGGGGTAGCAGAACAAATTGTTGCCCAATGGCTAAGTCCTTCTCAGGTGAAACTGGCTTTAA
>CAZJJR010000109.1:0-689 GCA_964546365.1 uncultured bacterium
AATATCGATATATATCTGGTTAAATCTCCGCAATTATCTACCAATTTACAGTTAATTATTAATTCCTTAGTTGAGCAATCAAGAAATTCTATACCTAATCAAATAGAAAGTAAAAATAAAGCCGTTTTTCCATTGAAACAGACCAATGTAAAATCACTTGCTACCGCTCATATTACTGCCCAGCAATTAGATGAAAATACCATTGCAGGATATAACTTAATTACAGATATTTACGGTCAACCCGCTCTTTTATTGCAAGTAAAATTACCCAGAACCATCTACAATCAAGGTAAAAATAGCCTTTCCTATCTCCTTTGGTCGCTAGTAGGAGTCGGTGTAGTTTTTGGAATTGGCAATTTATTTTTATTAGAAAAATTAGTCTTAGCTCGATTAGCTAGACTAAGTACTGGTGTCAAAAATATTGGTAGTAGCGGCGACCTTTCAATGCGAGTATCGGCTTTATTTTTACTTTCTATTAAAGGTAACGATGAATTGTCCAGTTTGGGACTCACGATTAACTGGATGTTAGAAGCTTTGGAACGTTCTCTTAAAGAATTGAAAATAGAAAGAGAGAAAGCAGAAAAGTTGTTACTTAATATTTTACCAGAAGTAATAGCAGTTCGCTTAAAAAAAGACTCTTGCACCATTGCGGATAATTTCGCGGAAGCAACCGTATTATTTGCTGATAT
>CAZJJR010000109.1:700-1074 GCA_964546365.1 uncultured bacterium
GGTTTTTTAAGAAAGTCACCAAAGCCTACGAAAAATACATCTCCGGTGGAATTAGTTAATTTACTCAACCAGATATTTTCTGCTTTCGACCGATTAGTAGAACAACATGGATTGGAAAAAATTAAAACTATTGGTGATGCTTATATGATAGTAGGAGGTTTGCCTATTCCTCGACCCGATCATGCTGAAGCAATGGCAGAAATGGCTCTCGATATGCAACGAGAAATTGAAAAATTTAATACTAAAAATAAAGTAGATTTTAGTATGCGAATTGGCATCAATACTGGGCCGGTTGTGGCAGGAGTGATCGGAATTAAAAAGTTTATTTACGATTTGTGGGGTGATACGGTTAATACAGCCAGCCGCATGGAATC
>CAZJJR010000109.1:1122-2501 GCA_964546365.1 uncultured bacterium
TTACAACTGTTTAAAAGAAAAATATGTATTGCAAGAAAGGGGTGTCATTCAGATCAAAGGTAAAGGAGAAATGACCACTTATCTGTTGATTGGAAGAAAAGAAAATCAGAATTCAGGAGTCAGAATTCAGGAGTCAGAATTCAGGAGTCAGAATTCAAAAAATTAATTTTCTCTACCCATCAGGTTGGTAGCCGGAATCACATTGGATGGTCTTGTAGCTATAGCCAGGTTGTTGCTGATATGACTAAATATGAAGCTTTATTGGCCAAAATCTGCCAATCAATTCTGGATTTTCACTTTTTGGTTTTACTTTGGCATTTTAATGGCGATTTGTGTCTCTGCTTATCTGAAAATACTACCTGTTAAGTCATCTACTATCCCTTTCTACGATACGATCGGCCATTTTATTTTAATCGGCTTGGCGTCTTTTTTTAGCCATTTAGCGATGAAAAAACGTAAAATTACGATAGGTGCTTTTTTGTTACCCTTAGCACCGATTTTAGTGAGCATTTTTACGTTTATTGAGGAGGTACTGCAAAACCTTTCACCCAACCGAACTTTTAGTTTATCCGACTTGGCGGCTGATTTGGTTGGCATTATATTCTTTTATTGGTTAGCAGAAAAGGTCAATCGATTTTAGATTTTAGATTGACCAAACAAATGAATCTATTAATCTAAGGTCATTTTCAGTTAGGTTAGTTTATCAAATCGATGGTGGGAGTAAAATATGAGGTGCCCTGCTTGTCACAATAATTTAAATCAATTATTAGTTGGAGACGTAATAATTGATGCTTGTGAGGATGGATGCGGTGGGATTTGGTGCGATAGATTTGAGATTAAAAAGCTCAATCAACTCGGAGATTCGGAAATTGAAGAACTGCTTAATTTAGCTAAAAATAAAAAAATTGAAGTCGTTCAAAATAAAAAACGCCACTGCCCAAAATGCAAAAATATCGTGATGCAGAGGCACTTTTTTAGCGTGAAGAAACAGGTTTTAGTGGATGAGTGTCCTAAATGTGGCGGTTATTGGTTAGATGCTGGAGAGTTGGAGAATATCCGCCAGGAGTTTAGTTCGGATAAAGCCAAAGAAGTAGCGGCAGATGAGTATTTTTCGGAAGTGTTTAAACAGTATGGTTTGGAGAAAAAACCTCAGCCAGAACCAAAACAAAGAGGATTGAGAAATCGGCTTTTTTAATAACGCAAGTTGCTAGTTACAAATATTGACCTTTAGATCCCCCTTGCATCCCCCTTAATAAGGGGGACGCGAGAAGGCAGTTCCCCCCTTTTTAAGGGGGGTTAGGGGGGATCTAAAGCGGCTAAACTCATAACTAGCAACTTGCGTTAATAGGGGAAGTTTTTTGATTAAGACCGCAGATGAA
>CAZJJR010000109.1:2592-2862 GCA_964546365.1 uncultured bacterium
CAACTGCTGCACCAGTTAAAACTCAGTACGAAGCGATCATTGGTTTAGAAACTCACTGTCAGCTGAGTACGAATACGAAAATTTTCTGTAATTGTTCTACTGAATTTGGTACTCCGCCGAATCAGAATGTTTGTCCGATTTGTATGGGTATGCCTGGGGTGTTGCCGGTACTAAATGAAATGGTTTTGGAGTATGCTGTGAAGGCTGGTCTAGCCTTGAACTGTCAGATCGCGCCTTTTAGCAAATTTGACCGTAAACAGTATTTTTATC
>CAZJJR010000109.1:2889-18194 GCA_964546365.1 uncultured bacterium
ATTTGCCGAAAAATTACCAAATTTCTCAGTTCGATTTGCCGATCGCACAACACGGCTGGCTGGAAGTCGAGTTAGTCGATGACTCCGGTAACGCTACTCGCAAGAAAATTGGCATTACCCGCCTGCACATGGAAGAGGATGCGGGAAAATTGGTACACGCGGGAAGCGATCGTCTTTCCGGTTCCACCTATTCCCTGGTAGACTTTAACAGAACGGGTGTACCTTTAGTTGAGATCGTCTCAGAACCGGATATGCGTTCTGGTCAAGAAGCAGCCGAATACGCACAAGAACTGCGCCGCATTCTCCGCTATCTGGGTGTCAGCGATGGGAATATGCAGGAAGGTTCTCTGCGCTGCGATGTGAATATTTCGGTGCGCCCGGTTGGTCAAAGCAAGTTTGGCACTAAGGTAGAAATTAAGAATATGAACTCCTTTAGTGCGATTCAAAGGGCGATCGAATACGAGATCGATCGGCAAATCGCCGCACTAGAAGCGGGAGAACGCATCATCCAAGAAACTAGACTTTGGGAAGAGGGTAGCCAACGTACTATTAGTATGCGGACTAAGGAAGGTTCCAGCGATTATCGCTATTTCCCAGAACCGGATTTAGCCCCGATCGAAGTATCATCTGCACAGTTGGCGGAATGGAAATCCGAACTGCCAGAACTTCCCGCCGAAAAACGCCACCGTTATGAAAGCGAGTTGGCACTTTCTGCTTATGATGCACGAGTATTGACAGACGATCGCACAGTGGCAGAATTTTTTGAAGCAACGGTTGCTGCTGGTGCTAATTCCAAGCAAGCAGCTAACTGGGTGATGGGAGATATCACTGCTTATCTGAATAACGAAAAGCTTACCATCAGCCAAATTGCCCTCAAACCTAATACTCTAGCCGAACTGCTTTCCTTAATCGAGTCGGGAACGATTAGCGGCAAGATAGCTAAGGAAATTCTACCCGAATTACTCACTCAAGGCGGTTCTGCGAAGGAATTGGTCGAAAAGAAGGGATTAACTCAAATTTCCGACCCCAAAGCCTTGGAAAGTACGATCGATGAAATTTTAGCCGCCAATCCCAAGGAGTTGGAACAGTACCGCAACGGTAAAACCAAACTGTTGGGCTTCTTCGTGGGACAAGTGATGAAGAAAACCTCCGGTCGTGCTGACCCACAGCTAACTAACCAATTATTGGCCCAAAAGTTGAAATCTTAGCCTTAACTTTAAAAAAAAGTCGGCTGATTTCACAAAAAACTCAAAATAGGGGGTGACACCCCTCACCCCTATCTGCTTATAATGGTGTATGTAGATGCACCCTGATGATCGGGAGAGTCGTTCATCCAAGCGGCTCCCCCCTTTTTTTTTGCCCCTGGTTATTTGATTGTGTTTAAAAGCAGGGGGCTTGAGGGAGCAGGGGGGCAGGGGGCAGGGGGGAAAGAGAGAATTCTAATGACTAATAACCAAGAAAAACTGCAAGATATAGATCTAGGAAGATTACAAGAACTTAACAAGAAGCAATGATTGGGTGGGAAGCTTCTCAACGCGGTGAAGTTGTGGATGATGTAACTGCAATGGCACAAATTTGCGCTAATATGCGATCGCGTAGCGTGCCGTAGGCATATCGCTATTCTCCAGCTAATAGTAAAACCTCTGCATATAACTCTTCACGCATCCAAAATCCTTGAGCGATTAAGTCATCCAACAATGGCTGTACTAACGGAATCAACCCTTGTCGTTTAGCTGCTAACAAAATACCTAATAATCCAGTTACCTGAAGACCAAGTTGAATAGCCTCATTTCTGCCTTGCCGTTCATCAATCAGCAATCGATCGGCATTCAATTCAACAGCAAGAGTAATTGCTTCAGCTTCACCTATATCCAGGTTATTTTGTAGAGTCTGAAACAGAGCAATATTTGTAACCGATCGAGTTTGAATCCAGTCTAGAGTTTGAACTGCTATTGCACCTGGATCTGTCGTACCAGCGTTGAGAAGTTCTTGATAAACGGCTGGAGGGATAATAATATTGCCGTAAAGTTGCTGCAACAATCCGAGTTGTCCAATAGCAGCTAAATTGTTAATCGGTGATGTGTCACTAACTACAATCATCGCCAATTATTTGCTTCTAAACTTTTCACATCTTCTCTGAGTTCGGTAATATCATAATGGAGAGAAATTTTACGGCTAGCAAGTAAGCGTTGAAACTCAAGTTGATTCATCAGTGCAAAGCGACTTGCTTGACCTAGCGTAAATCGCTCTTGCTGAAATAACATAATGGCAATTTCTTGCAGCAATTCAGCTTCTGACATCTGAACTGTTTGTAACACTTCATCTGAGATGATAAGACTCATGGTTTTTCGGTTGAATTAGAATTTTTAGGGCAGTTAAATATGTAACGGCTTATTATTTATCGTCTATAATATAGACAAAACTCACCTCAGCCATAATATGCAAATCGTTCTACCACCTGAAGTTGAAGCTCTTGTGCAGCGTCAACTTACTAATGGTAAATATAATAGCCCGATCGAAGTTATTCTTGCAGGTGTTAAACTCCTCGAACAACAGGAAGATATATATCAAGGAAGGTTACAAGAACTGCAACGGGAAGCAATGATTGGGTGGGAAGCATCCCAACGCGGTGAAGTTGTGGATGGTTTAACTGCAATGGCACAAATTCGCGCTAATATTAGTTCGCGCTACAGTTCTCCAGAAGCATGACTGCTCAATTTCGCCTCACTCAACCTGCAATTCAAGATATTGAGCAAATTGCAGACTACATTGCTAATAAATCGGGACTGGCTTGAGCCGATCGTTTTTCGGAAGAAATCAATGTTAAATTTGCCAAAATAGCTCAATTTCCAAATCTGAGGCGGCAAAGAGATCAAATTTTACCTGGCTTACACAGTCTCACCATGTCTATATCTATTTATCTAGAATACAAACTCCTTACTTCTCCTGAATGGTCTACCATTGAACTCTTACCAGAAGATTATTTTGATTTAGACCCAGAGGAAAAAGTTGAATGGAATAGCGTTCCTGAATATGATAATGCTATTGACTATTTGGATATCGATCCAAAATCTGTATTGAATACCAGGGTTAAGATTATTGACGACAAAGCAAATATTACTAAAGTTATAACAACGACATTTTGGAATAATGGGGAAAACCAAATCGCAGAATGTATCGAGCGAGGCCCGCAATTGTTTTATTGGCTAATAGTTATAACAGTTAAGCTACAAGATGACCCTCCTGTTTGGGAAACATTGAGGATTGAAAGAGAAAATGATGTGCCTATAATTGATTTTCATTCCTTTATCAAGAATAACGAAGACGGTTCTGAAACAGAAATAAAAATTTACCCCGTCGGCTCCTGATAACTATAAGAGAACTTCTTCTAAAAATTTAGCTTCTAATTTAATCCGTTATTCTGGCGTTAGCTGATTGGTTTTAATTTGAATATCCAATTCTTCATAATTCAAACTTTTGATGACTACATCTCCACCGTTTTTATTATCCTTAGCAAGATAAGTTATCCCAAATCTTCCTCGCCCAAGTTCGCATTTAATGGTATAATCCCTATTCTGTAATTGCTGCCCTTTCGTCCAATTCATATACCACTTCACTCAAGCGCTTTCATATTTACTATTCTGGCAGAGGGAAACGGATGCAGGGGTGCAGGGGTGGAGGGGGGCAGAGGGAAAGGGAAAAGAAGGAAATATAGTTGAATTTTTACACTTCATCTTTCAGACTTCATCCTTCAAACTTTATCCTTCCCAATGACAAATAACAAATGACCAATGACCATTGTTGATATAATCGCCTCTCAAGCAATGTGATGGAGAGGAATTATGGCAGAATGGCAAGAGATCGATGGTAGCGTGACAGCGCCGAGGGGATATCGTGCAGCGGGGATTACGGCGGGGCTAAAACCTTCGGGGCTACCGGATTTGGCTTTAATCGTGTCGGATGTGGAAGCGATCGCAGCTGGCGTTTTTACCACTAATCACGTCTGTGCAGCACCGGTGATATATTGTCGGGAACGACTGCAAGCGAAACATGGTGCAAAAGCGATTCTGTGCAATTCCGGACAAGCAAACGCCGCTACGGGATTGCAAGGGATTGCAGATGCCCAAGAAAGTGCCAGATTATTAAGTGAAGCCTTAAATATTGCACCAGAAGATATTTTGTTGGCATCCACTGGCGTCATCGGTCAGCGAATTAAAATGGATGCGTTGCGGTCTGGCATTCCCCAAATAGTTGCCGCATTATCAGAAACAGGAGGCGACTCAGCTGCACAGGCGATTATGACTACCGATTTGGTGAAAAAGTCGATCGCATTTGAAACCACCATACACGATCGCCCGGTGCGGATCGGCGGAATTGCCAAAGGTTCCGGCATGATCCATCCCAACATGGCAACCATGCTATCTTTTGTAACGTGCGATGCCGCAGTTTCCCCATCTTTGTGGCAACAAATGTTAAGTCGGGCAGCCGATCGCAGTTTCAATCAAATTACCGTAGATGGGGATACCAGCACCAACGATACCCTAATCGCCTTAGCTAACGGTCAATCTCGCACCCCCGCCATTACCGAAATGGGTGCAGAAGCCGAAAAATTAGAAGAGATGCTGACCGCAGTATGTCAATATTTAGCAAAAGCGATCGCCAGAGATGGAGAAGGTGCCACCTGTTTAATAGAAGTCGTCGTCACTGGTGCAACAGATGACAAATCCGCCCGTCAAGTTGCCAGAACGATCGCCGGATCGTCCTTAGCCAAATCAGCCATTTTCGGTCGCGATCCCAACTGGGGACGCATCGCAGGCGCAGCAGGACGGGCGGGAGTTCATTTCGACCAAAACGACTTGCAAATCAAATTAGGTAACTTCCTACTAATGGAAAACGGACAACCGATGGCGTTCGATCGATCGGCTGCTAGCCAATACCTCAAAGATGCTGCCGCAGGTGCTTACTTAAAAGAAGACACCGTATTAATATCCGTCAACATTGGCAACGGTTCTGGTTTTGGCAAAGCATGGGGATGCGATCTCAGCTACGATTATGTAAAAATTAACGCCGAATATACCACCTAATCATGTTTGAACCGCACAGGCGCATAGAACGCACAGAAAGATCGCAGTTTTTGCGCCTTTGCAGTTTCTCACTATTACCTTTCCGATCCTCTGTAAAATTCAAATTTGATACTAAATCAGGATTAACTACTCCCTTTTTAATGAACCCCTAAGACGCCTTAGCGAAGCGATGAGTGATCACACTTGCACAAACCATTATAGGAGAAAATAACGGAGATAATTAACCATAATTTGGTATCAAACCAGTAGCTAATTGGGATGTTTCTGAAGAGAATGTCCGAAAAGTAATTGCTATATTCTTATGCGTGAACAATATTATCAGTAACAGGTAAGCTAGCCCTACGACTAGATGCTACTTTTTTACTTGCCAAAGTTAAGATACCAATTGCACCTAATCCTAATAAGCCCCATGTCTCCGAAGGTTCAGGAATCGAATTTGTCTTCAAAATGGGATTGTTATCTATACCGCTCCAGTTATTAAGCTCTATTTTTAAATATTCTCCTGGTTTTAATGGGTTTGGGTTACCTATCCCATTACTGAGGTATATTTTCCAATTAAAAATATTTCCACCTAAATCGGTATTAGCAGTATATGTTTTGCCATCACTACTTAGTGAAGTGTTGAAAAAGCTTCCCTGAGAAAATTTAATATTGTCTACCTCAATGTAGGTTAAAAATAGAGAATTTGTTGATGAGCCTCCGAAACTAACAAAATACTTGTTGTTAGAAAAGCCAGTTTTTTGATCGAAGTCACCTGAGTATCTCAACTCATCCCATCCAGCTGCATTGGCAGGTTTACTATTGACTGTCAACGCTAAACTTAACGCCGCACTTGCGATCGCAACAGTTAATTTAGACAAAGTGCTATTAGCCATATTTTGATTCCTTGGATAAATACTTTTCTACGGTTGTATCTACACCCTTTAGAATAAGAACTAAATATTAACAGCCTCTTGTTTACTTTTTCTAGTTAACTTCAGTAGTTTTCCTGAATATTCATCAAAAAAATACTTTTTTTCCTAGTTATATAAAGATTTTGTAAAGAACAAAGTAAGTAAAGTACTAATATTACATAAATTTAACAAAAATAGTAAAAATTATTTTACTTACGCAAATTTACTTAACGTTAAGCCAAGCAACTTCCTTTAGTGGCTAGAAGACTAAAAAAGCTAGTATTTTAAGCAAAAACTCTTAATTTATTGTTACAGTAAGAAAGTTGCTTAAAATCACATCTAGATACCAGATATAATAGAAATACTTATTTATATTTTTTATCATAGATTGCAGAATACCAATAAAAAGCTTATAGCTAAACTTTAATTTATCAGCTTAGTTAGGTCACCCGTATAAAAATAAAGTTAATTCACAGTTAATTTATGATTAAAAATAGGTTAATAAAACTAATAAAGACATCCGGTAAATTATTAATTTTTGCTATAAAGCAAATAGACATAAATCCTAGTTAATGTATGATTAAGACAGCTAGAAATAGAAAAATATTTCATGTTACTAGCATTAATCTAAAAGTAGAGCGTACTTCTATTAGCAATTTAATTTTCTCTAACTGAAAATGATTACTTCTGGTAATCGTTTATCAAAGTCAGCATTAATACAATTAGCAAATTGATGTAGTAGTCAGTAAAACAATAAATTATTGGCTAATAGTTTTCTCAACTAGCAGCCAACTACCGAAACACCAAATTGTTTGGTAAAACTAACTTTTTATGCTAATCAAAATCTCCGAACCCCAACAAATTGATTACGTAGAACTTTCCAATCCACAAGCTTTACTGAGAACCCTGCAAAATCTTCGCCAAGCAGTTTACGAAGAAGGAGAACTTATCCTAAACGAGTGGCAATCTCAGTTAAAAAGACCAGACTTTCGCCACAGCGCCCAGAATTTAGCCTACTACTTATCCCTCAGACGCAGAGACTTACGCCCATTGCAAACAGCCTTAATGCCTTGGGGACTTTCATCCTTGGGCAGAATAGAAGCTAGAGTAATGCCAAATTTAGATGCAGTGATAGCTACCCTCACTGCAATTTGTCAACCAAACACCGCATCTCTTCCCAAACGTCCACCATTAGAAGCATTTTTTGAAGGTACTCGCCTGCTTCAAAAACACACAGAAGCACTATTTGGTAAAAACTCTACTCAGCGTCAAGTAAGAATTCTAGTTACTTTACCCACCGATGCGGCTGAAAATTACGAATTTGTGCGAAATTTATTAAAGCGAGGCGCTGATTGCGTGCGAATAAATTGCGCCCATGATGATACCCAAAAGTGGAAATTAATGATCGCAAATGTGCGCCGTGCAGAACAAGAAACAGGAAAATCCTGCAAAATACTAATGGATTTAAGTGGGCCAAAACCCCGCACGGGAAATAGCATTGAACCTTCTGATGGCAAGCGAGTATTAGAAAGAGATTATATTTTATTAAACCGCACTGAAACTAACAAAAAGCGCCACAAACAATCAACAGTAATTCAACAAGAGAACACGGGATTATCAGGTAAATGTTTTCAAACAAGTTGCAGTATTCCAGAAATACTAGATCAATTAAAAATTGGTGCAATTGTTTGGATTGATGATGGGAAAATAGGCACTCAAGTAGTCGATACTAACTACAAATTAACTGCTGAAAGTACCCCAGGCGTTTTGTTACGAGTTACCCACGCCCCACCCAAAGGCGCGAAACTTCGTCCCGATAAAGGATTGAATTTTCCCGATACAGTTTTGCAACTAAGTCCCTTAACGGAAAAAGATTACCAAGATTTAGATTTCGTTGCCACTCATGCCGATATTGTCGGATATTCTTTTGTACAACAAGCTGCCGATATCGAATTACTTCAACAAGCATTAGAAACCCGGATTAACAACTCGCAAATTCCCGCAATTGTCGCTAAAATTGAAACCCCAGAAGCCGTGCGTAACTTGCCAGAATTAATCGTGCAAGCAGCTGGAAAACAATCCTTTGGCGTGATGATTGCCAGAGGAGATTTAGCAGTTGAAATTGGCTACCAACGAATGGTAGAAATGCAGGAAGAAATTCTTTGGTTGTGCGAAGCCGCCCATGTTCCAGTAATTTGGGCAACTCAAGTTTTGGAAAGTTTAGTCAAAGAAGGAACACCTTCTAGAGGAGAAATGACTGATGCAGCAATGGCGGAAAGGGCAGAATGCGTGATGCTCAATAAAGGGCCGTTTGTTGCTGAAGCAGTCACGATTTTAGATGATGTTTTGACGCGAATGCAAGCACATCAAATGAAGAAAACACCTCAATTACGGGCGTTACATTCTTGGTAATTAGAGTTTATGTTCTAAGCGACTAAGACGTTCGGAATAACTTTTCATTACTTCAAGTGCAAACATAGGTGTTTCTTGGACAGCAAACAGAAATCGTTGCTTATCAATAAAAGCAAGTTGGCAGTCAGTTTTGGCAATTGCAGTATAAGTCCTGGTGCTTACTCCGATTAGTGCGCCAGCCCCAAAAACCTGCCCCGTCTTAATTGTTTCCACAACTTTGCCATTAACTGATAAGTCAACTTCTCCTGCCAAAATCCCATATAGGAAATCACCCGGTTGTCCTTCTGCAAAGATGATTTCACCTGCGGAAAATGTTTTGGGACTTGGTTGTTTTTGAAAGATGCTGAGTGTTTTGGCTGGTTCTAACATAGTTCTCGTGATTAGTGTGAGGTTAGAAACCCAGTTTTTTCAAAAAACCGGGTTTCTATTTCGGTGCTTATCGGAATAGTATTGAGTGGTGCGTTAAGTACTATTTTCCCATCCTGTGTCGCAATAAATTCAAGTGCCTATAATGAATCTCAACCACAAATACAAATAACTGTACAAAACTCAGCTTGGACGCGCCGTGGGTATTTAGGCTGCAACGGTTATCGGACTTGGAGGGACTAAACCTTCTTCTTGGCAATAGTCAAGGTAGCTGGCGATCGCTTCTTGTGCATTAGCGATCGCTTCTTCATAAGTTTTCCCATAAGTGCAAGGCTGCATCGCCAATTTAGCAAACTCTGGCAATGTTATTAAATACAATTGATCCTCTTCTGACCATTGAATCAATATAGTATAGCGGTAATTCATTCCTCTGATTCCTCCTCTGCAATTCTTTCCAACCCTTGAATGGCTTGTTTTAATAATTTCTCCAAATATAACGGTGTATCCTCACCGTCTTTGAAGGCAATGGTAATCAAAAGTTGAAGTTGCGGATGCTTCCAGTTCTGATGACTCCCCTTCCCACGACGCTGGACAAATCCCAATCTAATCAATTCAGCTTTATAGTCCCAAATTTTCCTTGGCATATATGCCTTTACTTAACTTGCATAATTCTTAATTGAGTTGCTCCATTTGTTAGGTTAGCATAAATGTCACTTTTTTTTGGGATGTGGACTGCGATCGCGTAGCGTGCTGGAAGCATATTGCTTTGTTGCTAAACTCCTTGAGTTGAAAGGTTATAAAAGAATTTATTATCTTCTCCCGGCTTGCCAATCTTCCCCACCCGGAAGCTGAGTCAAATAATCATTAACCACTGAAGACAACTCTTTTGGCGAATAATCATAAGTGAGAGACAACAAACCTTTACCAGTGGCTATAATCTGTTCTCGATCAACTAAATCGAAAAGTTGATAAGGACTATAATATCCATCTCTGACTTCCTCGCTAGCTAAATAAATTGCTTCCTCAAATTCTTCGTCAAGCATTGATTCCCATTCGTCTATCTTAACGTAGTAAGAGGTTTTGTTATCTTGCAAATTCAGTTTCTTAATTTCTCTGACTGAGTTGCGGATTGAATTTGCCCAATAATTGGTTAATCGCTGTTCGATTTGATTTTTAATTAAGTGAATTAACATAACTTTGAGATAAGATTGAATATTCCGCAGAATCGCTTGTTTACTCATTCCTTCTAATTCATCCACAATTAATAAAGCATCGGCGTATCTGCCTTCCAAAATGCTTTTTCTTAAATCGATGAGTTCTTGTGTCATAATTATTGCCAGCACTTGTTTGCGCTTTTAATTGAATTATACCATTGGGAATAGCTAGTTATACTTATTATTTTTTGATGTAAATTTTGCTTATTCTATAGATGGCTGATTACATATAGAATACGCAGAGCGGTTTCTCTTCCTTCAGTACTACTTTTTTTATAAATTATTGCGTTAATCTAAAAATAGTATTATCGAAATAGTAGTTATCTTAGTTGAGAGCATAAACAATGCTCAAAAAGATTATCGTAATTTGCTTTGCTTTTATGTTAGGAGTCGCTATTTTTCCCGGTTTGACTCTAGCACAATCCAATAGTTACCTAGAATCCCGTATATCTAGATTAGAGTCGGATAATTTTCAGTTGCGATCGCAAATTGACCGCCTCGAATCCCAAATCAGTCAACTCAGCAGAAGTCCTAACCTTCCTAGAAGACAAACAACTAGACCAACAGCAACTCCGCCACCTCAATCACCACCAGCCAGAACTACTAGGACATCCCAAGACTCCATGTTCCAAAATTTAGCTAACCTGGTAATCGAACTGAAAGAGCGGGTGCAAGCACTAGAAAAACAAGTTGCCCAACTAAGAAGATAACAAAGTTGGCATTCTTACTTATTTACCTGAATCACCTGCAAACTTCCCCCGGCATACAAAATCTGTTTTTTCTGTTGAAAACCAATCTCTTCCAACAACTTAAGCAAGTCCGTTTGCAATAACTGCCAAGCAGTTTCCGTTTCAAACAACCACAAGAATAAGGATATGGGTGGCCAAAATAGGGGATTCGTGGGTGGGTGAAAATCTACCAGTGCAAACGTTCCACCCGGTTTTAACACCCGATATACTTCGTTGAGAATCTTTCGCAATTGTGTTGGCTCCATTTCGTGCATGGCCACGCTGGTATGCACGAAATCGAATAAGTTATCCGCAAACGGCATATCTTCAGCAAAAGCCTCTACGTACTCAGCTTGTGGCACGTTCTGCCGCGCCCGTTTCAAAGACAGAGGAGAAGCATCCAATCCGGTCACGTTTTGCGAATATTCCACTAAAATTTGGGTAGCTTGTCCGCTACCGCAACAGAGGTCCAACACTTTAGTTTCCGGGAGAATAGTCAAGCCTTGCAAAGCTAATCGACGAAATCGGCCTTCTCCACCTACACTTAAAGCAGCTAAACCAGATACAGCATCGTATAACCACTGATATCGGTAACTCCACTCTCTGAAAATAGTTGCCACAAATTCACCTCTGAAAAAATTCTGTTTAACTTATTGATAAATGAATCCATTAACAGGATATATTGTTAAAATCAGTAACGAATATGAAAAAAACTGGGAAAACTGTTACAGCTATGGGGCGTACTGGGGTTTTATTACTAAATTTAGGCGGGCCAGATCAACTAGAGGATGTCCGTCCGTTTCTATTTAATTTATTTTCCGATCCGGAAATCATTCGCCTGCCCTTTCCCTGGTTACAAAAACCCCTGGCATGGCTGATCTCTACAATGCGAGCCAGGAAATCCCAAGAAAATTATCGCCAAATCGGGGGCGGATCTCCCTTAAGACGAATTACAGAAGCGCAAGCACAAGCATTGCAAGCAGAATTAGAGCGCAAAGGAGAACCAGCAGGCGTATATATAGGTATGCGTTACTGGCATCCGTTTACGGAAGAAGCGATCGCAAGGATAAAACGCGATCGGATCGATCGTCTAGTCATCCTCCCTTTGTATCCCCAATTCTCCATCAGCACTAGCGGTTCCAGTTTCCGATTGCTAGAAAAAATTTGGCAAGAAGACGTTGTACTCGATCGCGTTGACTACACCGTAATTCGTTCCTGGTATCAAGAATCGGGATATCTGCAAGCAATGGCAGACTTGATCGCCAGAGAACTAGACCAGTTTTCTAACCCCAATGAAGTGACGATTTTCTTTAGCGCCCACGGCGTCCCCGTCAGCTACGTAGAAGAAGCAGGCGATCCTTACCAAAAAGAAATCGAGGAATGCACTGCCTTGATTATGAAAACCCTGAATCGTCCTAACTCTCACGTTCTCGCTTACCAAAGTCGGGTTGGCCCAGTAGAATGGCTCAAACCTTACACCGAAGACGCCATTAAAGAACTAGCCGCCCAAGAAGTTAAAGATCTCCTCGTCGTACCCATCAGCTTTGTTTCCGAACATATCGAAACCTTAGAAGAAATCGATATCGAATACCGGGAAATCGCAGAAGAAGCAGGCATTCACAACTTCCGTCGCGTTCCCGCCCTCAATACCCATCCCGTATTTATTAAAGCATTAGCAGATTTAGTAGTTGATGCCCTCAAATCCCCCAAAGTACAGCTTTCTGAAGTAACTCAACTGAAGAAGAATGTGAAGATGTATCCCCAAGAGAATTGGGAATGGGGCTTAACTACCTCAGCAGAAGTTTGGAACGGGCGCGTAGCAATGATCGGTTTGATAGCCTTGTTAATCGAACTGATCAGCGGTCATGGCCCTCTACACTTCGTTGGATTACTCTAGGGATTTTAGATTTGAGATTTTAGATTGGGAAAGTATGAAGGCTGAAGTATGAAGTATAAAAATTCAACTATATTTCCCCCTTTCCCCTTTCCCCTTTCCCCTTTTTCCCCTTTCCCCTTTCCCATTTTCCCCCAAACCCTAGCCCCTAGTCCCTCAATTAGACTCCCGTCTTGGGGCTAACTTTTTTTGTTTATACCAGCGATACCACTCACTCGAACTGCGAATTGCCAACCATAAAAGGATCATGGCAATTAAGCCTCCTTGTCTAGGGGCATCCAAAGCTAATAAAACCAGTACTACGCATAAAGCATCCTGGACAAAAACAGCCCATAAGGGTAGACCCCGCAGCCGAAAAAACCAACCAACTTGCACCAGTTGGAGTACTAGAGCCAACAAACCACCAACTATACTAATTAAAATAATTAACCACCCAGGGGCGTCAGCAGATTCAGCAATAGCAACCCCCATAATTGCACCGACAATTGGGCTGCATAAAAGATGGATAATTTGCAGCACTCGCTGTCCCAATAGTTTTTTCGAGGCAAACAGTTCAAATAAAGACCAACTGGTGAGGACTCCCACCACTACCTGTGGTGGGATCAGAGAAAGAAACGGTACGCGAGACCAAAGATTTTCTCCCTGCAACAGTCCGATTAAAAGTAGGGGTAGGGCAATTCTCCCCATTCCCACCGCAGCAGCAGCAGAGAGCGCGGCTAAGAGTTCGATCATAGTAACAGTTCTCTATCTACCCTGGTCGTATGGTTGAAAAGACAGACTCGTGTTTACTTAATGTTTCTTAAGTTTAACTATTTTGGCCGGAAGGTGGTACGGTATAGCCTTAACGCTTCTCTCTTATCTAAGCTGTGAATTTGCGATCGGTTGGTGTTTGATGATGATTGCTTTAGAGACCCTGCTAGTTATTTTGATTAGTGGTTCGATCGTCTTTTATCTTGCTTGTATTTTATTCGCCCGTCAATTCTTTGCATCGACTCCCCAAATTACAGATCCGAACGATGCACCAGTATCGATTTTAGTACCGGTGTGCGGTGTAGATGCTGGGGCGTGGGAAAATTGGTCATCGTTGTGCACCCAGAATTATCAAGAATATGAAGTGCTGTTTGGGGTAAAAGATTTTGACGATCCCGCCGTTCCCGTTCTTAAGGAATTGGTGGCGAAATTTTCCGACCGGGCGCGGCTTTTTGTCGGCTTAGAACCTCGCGGCATCAATCATGAGGATAGCAACCTGTGTTATCTGTTAGAGGAGGCGAAGCACGAAGTTATTATTTTTGCCGATAGCGATATTCGGGTAAATGCTGATTATATTAGTACTGTCACTGCGCCTTTAAGTGACAAAGAAGTTGGCATGGTTACTTGTGCATACGTGGGACGAAATCCGGAGTCTTTGGGTGCGGCTTTAGCTTCTTTCGGTCGTTGCTTTGATTTTATCCCCAGTGCTTCGATCGCGCGGGCAATGGATGGGGGAGTGCGATTTGCGATCGGCGTTACGATCGTCACCCGCAGATCGACTTTAGCAGACTATGGCGGCTTGCATCTCAACCGAATCGGTTCAGATTATAACCTTGGCAAAAGGGCGGCAATGGCTGGGTATCGAGTGGAACTTTCCCGCTACGTGCTGGATTCCGATACGGGAGGTGAGAGTATCGGGGAGGTTTTTCGGCGGGAGTTGCGTTGGGCGAGAACGATCCGTTTTAATCGCGGCCCCATATATTACACTATGGTGTTTTGCTACGGTACGGTTTTCTGTATTCCTTTACTGTTGTTGTCGGGATTTGCTGGATGGGCGATCGCACTTACTCTCATCACTTACATCATCCGCTACATCCAAGTTTTAGTTGCCCTTTCTATTATGAATTGTCCTAAACTATTACCCTGGCTGTGGGCAGTACCTTTGCGAGATTTGCTCAGTTTAATTATTTGGGCTAGAGGCACATACGGACAGCAAGTATATTGGCGCGGACGATGGTTACAAGTAGAAGGAGATGGTTTGTTGAAAGAGGGGCTAAAGAAAGGATGAAGGATGAAGGATGAAGTATAAAGTTAAAAGAACTCTGTTTTGACTTTTGATTTGGAGCCTTTTGACTTCAGACTTCAGACTTCTGCCTTTACCTTTCGTCTTTTCTCCTTCAGACTTCAATATAAAATGCTAAGCTTCGCCCAAAATTTCTTCATAAACCTTTAGTAAGTAATGGGGTTTGAAGAGAGTGATAATATAACCGATCGCAATCAAAGTCATGGCAGCAATTACTATAGGAACAGCAAAAGGTAAATAAATTAAATTAAGTGGGTTTTCTGCTAACATACCTTGAAACCGATCGAAGAAAATTTTTATTTTTCCTTTGAGTCCAAACATAAATTCATCGGGTAATTTTTTATGGAAAGAATTAGCTGAAATTGATTTATATTTAGTAGGAGAACTAGCAGGATTAACAGAAAAATTATTAGCTTTTGCTAACAAATATTTCTGCCAATAATAATCGTGACCCATGAGTAAAAAACGCCAGAAGAAGTGAGATAAACCATTAGGTGGTGCGTGAGTTGCCTTAGCCTGTGGTTGTTGCCAAATGGTGTAACCTTGGTGAAGCAGGTTGCAGGCATGAATCACGCAGTTACCACGATAAAGAGGCAGTTCGGCAGGAATTGGTTGGCGTAATAAAAAATCTCGTTGGAAGGCAACATTGTTGAGAAAATAT
>CAZJJR010000110.1:0-18041 GCA_964546365.1 uncultured bacterium
CGAGAAATTTCGATCGCAATCCCCGCTGCAAAGATGCGCGATGCAATTCCAGACAGGTGGACATTTTCCCCACTGCCATATCTGTACCGACAGCTAACACCCGACGACAGATGAGCGATCGCGCTTTTGCACTAGCAATTCCCAAACCGGAGGGTTCCTGTCGCACATCCCAAATCCATTGTCCTTCTCTGAGTAATTCTTGTATCTGTGGATGCTTGGCTAGTTGCGTATGTAGTCCGTTGATGACTGATAAACCTGATGCTACTGCTTGTTTGATTTCTTGAAACCAAGGTTCTGGGAGGATTCCGCCAGATGGTGCAACGCCAATTGCTAATACGTCTGGGTTGTACTGAAGTGCGTCTGTGACGGAAGCAACAATCGGCGCGTCGCGATCGATCCTGGTTAATTCTGGTAATGATTCACCCGCACATTCCTTGTCGATGACTGCCACAATCGGTGATTCGCTATAACGTAACAGGGTTAGTCCGGTTTTCCCGTGAATGCCGCGAATCCCTTCGTGGAGCAAGATGGCTAGTTTTTGGTCGGGTTTGAGCATGGCAAAAATGCGATCGCACTACTATATATCTATATATAATGTAGGTTTTTTTTAACCACAGATATCCACAGATGGACACAGATGAACACAGATGTAATTGCAGATTTCTTGTTGGGTGAGTGGATGATTTGTTGATGTTTTTTTGGATGGGTGATTGATTTATGTCTGGATTTTGGATAAAGGAGTTATATAAAACGCGGTTATCTAAACTTGTATTTTATTTGCATATTCCAATCTAAAGCCGTTTTTCACCCCAAAAATAACTGAAAATCTTTATCAACTATTGACGAAAATGCGTCATTTGCGGTATCTTGACAGAAATAATAATCAGGGGTAAGTATGACTGAAATGCAAATTATGCTCGTACCCTAGCCTGAAATCCTTATTTTTTCGTGCTTTTTATTTCTTCTGAATCGACAAAATCGTAAATTTCTCATTTGACGATGACTTTTTTTCTGGCGTCTTCAGCACACAGTTGGCGATCGCGTTTGACAAATTTACTGTTTTTTGCTAAAGAAGCGTGGTTGCTTCCCGTCAATAAATCTAAAATCTAAAATCTAAAATCGCTCGATTCCTAAGCCGGGTTGGTTGTTGGGTTGCAAACAACCATTCTGAATTATAGCACCAGTGAAGGGATCGTCGATCAAGTTGAGGTGGCTATCCAAATCTAGGCGATCGGCGAGGGGGGAGAGATGGGAAAGGGCGGTGTTGGCGAGGGTGCTATCGGAATAACAGCCGAACATGACTTGTAAATTATGCGATCGCGCTGTATGAATCATCCGAATCGCTTCGGTTAAACCGCCGGATTTCATCAATTTGATATTGATTCCATCTACTTTATTGGCTAAATTCGGGATGTCGCTGCTAGTAAAACAGCTTTCATCGACAAAAATCGGTAACGGAGATTTATCTCTCAGTTCTAATAACTTTTCTTCTTGTCCTGTTGGCAAAGGCTGTTCTACATAAACCACATCATTTTCAGCTAGCCAATCACACATTTTCGCCGCATCTTCTAAACTCCAACCGCCATTGGCATCGACGCTAATTTTGGCAGATGGTGCTTCTTCTCTGATTGCCATAAACATTGCTTTGTCGGCTGCAATTCCTTGGGGATTACCGAGTTTGACTTTAAATACTTTGGCATCAATTAAATTTACCCAATCTCGGACTCGTTGTTTCGCACCTTCGGGGGTATTGATGCCAACAGTAACGGAAATGGGGATAATGCGATCGCGATCCAATCCCCACATTTTCCAAAGGGGTAATCCGGCTTTTTTTCCCAACCAATCATGTAATGCCACATCGATGGCTGCACGAGCGGCTGATGGAATATTTAATTTAATCAAAAAGTCTTCGATTTGCTGTCGATCTAAGGGAGTAAATTTTTCGATGGCTGGTGCGACTTGCTGTAGCGACTGTTGAATTAGATCGGTAGTTTGTCTTTGTTCGCCAATTGAAAAAGGCGAAGCTTCTCCCCATCCAACGATTCCATCCTCTTCTATTTCTACTAGAACATTTGTTGTTTGGGCAGTAGTGCCGCGACTAATGGTTAACGGAAAGCGTTTGTTAACGGTAAAAGTTTTGATACGGATTTGCATTGATGGGGAGTGGGTAGTGGGTAGTAGGTAGTAGGTAGTGGGTTTTGTTTAGTTGTCGGGTTTCGGTTTTTGTTTAGCTGCGTTATCAAGATATCTTAAATAAGCGTTTAACTTGGGAGATAAATCGTCAATAATTGGTTTGAGCTTGTTTACGTCTTCGCTGATTAATAACTGGCGAGTGTAAGCCCTTCTTAACCAGTGTCTTGTCTCATTTAAAGAACCTCTGGCAATTCTCACAAATCGCCGATTATCTTGAAAGTTATATCTTTCTCTTCCTTCAGCTATATTTGCACCGATGCTATCAGCAGCACAGACAATTTGCTTGCCTAAAGTATTTTTTTCAAATTCATTCCATTTTAAAACAATATGCCAAATCTCATCAGCTATTTTCTCTGCTAACTGGTACACTTCTAAGTTCTCAAACTCCGGCTTTTCCATCTTCACCCTTATTCCAACTTATTAACTTTCACCAACCACTACCCACTACCCACTACCCATTTAAGGAAATTTGAATTCCCATTGCCGTAAGTTATTTAAACCGGAAGCGCAGGTGAGGTCATATTGTAAAGGAGTGACTGTAATGTAATTGTCGCGAATCGCCTTGACATCTGTGGGAATATCTGATGGTAAAAAAGGATGAGGAGTTGGTTCTAATTCTTCCTTTAATTCGCCAGTTAACCAATAGTAAGTTTTGCCTCGCGGATCGACTCGTTTTTCAAATACATCGAAATAACGACGTACTCCTTGGCGGGTGATGGAAACTCCGGCGATCGCATCCCAGTCAACTGGCGGCACGTTCACGTTTAACAACATCAACTGGGGTAAAGGCTGCTGCGCCAAATGCTCCAGCAGTACGCAAGCAAACTTGGCGGCTGGTGCAAAATTGCGATAAGTGAAACTGGTTAGACTAAAAGCAATGGCGGGAATACCTTCGATCACTCCTTCCATCGCTGCCGAAACCGTACCGGAATACAGGATATCCGTGCCTAAATTCGATCCTTGGTTGATACCGGAAAGCACGTAATCTGGGGGACTATCCAGTAGAGCCCATAAGCCCAGCTTTACGCAATCAGAAGGAGTTCCCGAACAAGCCCAAGCTTTTACTGAAGGATGGAACATCGATTCTACTACTTCAGCGCGGATGGGGTCGTGGAGAGTTAAACCGTGTCCGGTTGCCGATCGCTCTCGATCCGGACATACTACGCTCACATCGTGTCCTGCTTCTGCCAAGGCGTTGGCTAAGGCGCGGATACCTGGTGAAAAAATACCGTCGTCGTTACTAACTAATAATTTCATCAATATTTTCAATTATCTCCCCATTTGATTGTGAGAGATTCTGGCTAATGGATCAAGCCATCAGGGGGTGAGCCAGAAAGTATACAATCTAAAATCTAAAATCTAAAATCTAAAATGGAATGGCCGTTCCAAAATACTAGTATGACCAATCAGACGATCGATTTAGAGGCACAACTGACAGCATTGAAACAAGATGGGCAGAAAGCGATCGCATCTGCCCAAACATTGCCTCTTTTAGAAGAACTAAGAGTATCTTATCTGGGGAAGAAGGGTCAACTGTCCCAGATTTTGGGCGGTTTGGGTAAATTGTCCCCAGATGAACGCCCTCGCATTGGCGCATTAGCGAACGAAGTTAAGGAAACTCTGCAAACAGCCCTGGAAAATCAGCGCAAAGCTTTACAAGCTGCGGAAATTGAAGCTCGTTTAACCGCAGAAACTCTCGATGTCACCATGCCTGCGGTGTACCGACCCCAAGGGCGAGTGCATCCTTTGAACAGTACGATCGATCGGGCGATGGATATCTTCGTTGGTTTGGGATATACGATCGCCACTGGCCCGGAAATGGAAACCGACTACTATAATTTTGAAGCCCTCAATTTCCTGCCCGACCACCCAGCCCGCGATATGCAGGACACCATCTACCTGCCAGATGGCAACTTACTGCGAACCCACACTTCCAACATTCAAATTCACTACATGGAAGAAAATGACCCGCCTTTGCGGATACTTGCACCAGGGCGGTGTTATCGACGGGATACGGTAGATGCTACCCACGCCGCCGTGTTCCACCAAATTGAGTTTTTCGCCGTAGATGAAAATCTGACTTTCACAGATCTAAAAGGTACGATTAAAACCTTTTTGCAGCAAATGTTCGGCGAAGAAATGCCGATTCGTTTTCGCGCCAGTTACTTCCCCTTCACCGAACCTTCCGCAGAAGTTGATATGCAGTGGAAAGGCAAATGGCTGGAAATCATGGGTTGCGGCATGATCGATCCTAACGTACTCAAAGCGGTCGGTTACGATCCGGAAGTTTACACAGGGTTTGCTGCTGGCTTTGGCGTAGAACGAGTCGCAATGGTATTGCATCAAATCGATGATATTCGCCGTTTGTACAGCAGCGATTTGCGCTTTTTGCGACAATTTTAAAGCATTCAGGAGTCAGAATTCAGTATTCAGAATATAGTAATGAGAATCTAGAGTTTTATGTTCTGACTTATAACTCCTGACTCGGAGACTCCTGACTCCTGAATTCTGAATTCTGGCTTCTGACTCCTGACTCCTAAACTAATGACCAGTTGCTATTTCCCGATAATAGATTTGCCGCCTCTTGAACTGGTAAAGGATGACTGAAGAGATAACCCTGCATTTCGTGACATTGAACTGCTTTGAGATATTCTAGTTGTTCGATAGTTTCCACTCCCTCAGCTACCACGCTTAAATTCAGACCCCGCCCTAAAGCAACGATCGTATTAATAATGGCGGCGTCTGAGGAATCTACTGTTAAATCCTGCACGAAAGACCGATCGATTTTGAGTGTGTGCAAAGGAAAATTTTTCAAGTAATTGAGAGAAGAATAACCAGTACCGAAATCATCTAAAGTGATATGACATCCCATTTCTACCAAACGTTTAAGCATTGACTTAGTAAAGTCAGGATTTTGCATCATAGCGGTTTCGGTAATTTCTAATTCCAAAAACTCAGGGGCTAATTCTGTTTCTGCCAAGATTTGGGCTACCGAATCTACAAATCTGGGTTGTTGTAATTGCCTTACGGAAAGGTTAACTGCGATCCTGATCGGTGGTAATCCGGCATTTTGCCAAGCTTTATTTTGTTTGCAAGCTGTTCGTAAAACCCAATTACCCAATGATAAGATTAATCCGGTTTCTTCAGCCAAGGGAATAAATGTTTTAGGGGGAATTTCTCCTTTTTGGGGATGATGCCAACGCAACAAAGCTTCCATTCTGCTAATTTTACCAGTGATAAAATTAACTTGTGGTTGATAATGCAGAGCGAATTCCTGATTTTCTATAGCTTGGTGTAAATAATTTTCTAATTCTAATAGTTCGGAAGCTTGAGAATTCATGGCAGGGGCATAAATTTGGTAATTATTTCTGCCTTCTGCTTTAGCGCGATATAGGGCAGCATCGGCATTTTTTAAGAGGGTTTCTCCGTCTTCACCGTGTTGGGGATAAACGGCTATGCCAATGCTGCTAGTGATATAAAGTTGATGCCCTTCTAAATTAAAAGCTGGCTTTAAAACTTCGATAATTCGTTGGGCTATTTTGGTGGCATCTTCTATACTATTAATCTCTGGGAGTAGCAGGGTAAATTCATCGCCTCCCCAACGAGCAATGGTATCATTAGATCGCAGACAGGCTTTTAATCTTTGGGTGGCATATTGTAATAGTTTATCGCCTACTGCATGACCTAATGTGTCGTTAATGGTTTTGAATCGATCTAAGTCTAAAAACATCACTGCCATGCGATTTCGGAATTGTTGGGCGTTGTCTAAAGCCGAGGAAAGACGATAGTTTAGTAAGGTGCGATTGGGTAAGCCAGTGAGTAAGTCATGAAATGCTTGATATTTGATGGTTGCTTCTGCCATTTGCCGCTTTAATGCACCGCCGATACTAGCAGCCATTGCGGTTAAAATTGATTCTTCACCAATAGACCATTGGCGTTGCTGACAACGATCTTCAAAAGCAATGTTACCCCAAAATTTATCATCGACAAAAATCGGTACGATTAGTTGAGAAAGGGGTGATTGAGTAGTGGGAATATGGCATTCTAGACAAGCGGTGGTGGGAAAACGATAACATGATAGTTTGTCGAAGTTCGGTTGAAGATTTTGATGGTTTTTATTGGCTATAATTGTTTCTGTTTCTTCAGTTAAAGATAAAATTATTTTATCTTTATTGATTATTTGGTTGCGGTTTTCAGTTTCCCAAGTGCGTAGCCATTCAAATCGAATACTTTTGGGAGGTTCACCAGTTTTGAGTTGGGGATGTTGTTCTTCTATATAAATGCGATCGACACCTGTAACTAAACCCAAAACGTTGAGTGCATCGTTCATGGCGGTGGCGTAGTCCGTGTTGGTTAATAAATATGTCATGGCACTAGCGATCCCTTCTAGTAGTCTGTCTCTGTTGTGTAGTTCTGCTTCGGCTTTTTTGCGTTGGGAAATATCTACCACCGTGCCTTCATAACCTAATAATTCACCGCGATCGTTTCTGATGGCACGGGCGCTTTCGGAAATCCAGATTATTTTGCCGTCTTTGCGATAAACTTGGGACTCGAAGCCCCAAATAGTATCATTTTCTTGTAGAATTTGTTTGAATTGGGCGCGGCGGTTCGGATCGACGTATAGTTGATATTTGATATCGGTGATGGTGGCAATCAATTCTTCTGGTGAATCGTATCCGTAAATACGCGCCAACATAGGGTTAACCGTGATATATCTCCCATCAGGGGTGGTTTGAAAGATTCCTTCTACGGCATTTTCAAAAATGCTGCGATATTTCTGTTCGATTTGCTGGAGTGTTTCTTCTGCTTGTTTGCGTTTGCTAATGTTGCGGGAGTTAGCAACTATTCCTTTGATGCTGGGATTTTCTAGTAGGTTGCTGGTAACTGATTCTAAGTAAATCCAATGTCCTTTGGCGTGTTTTACTCGATATTCGATGGTGACTGTTAAAAGGGGATTTTGGCTGGCTGATGTAAAAGCCGTTTTTACTGAGGTGACATCTTCTGGGTGTATGTATTCAAAGGCGTTTCGATCGATGATTTCTTCTGGTTTGTAACCTAAAATTCTGGTGACGGAGGGGCTGATGTAGCCGATCGTGCCATCTGGATCGAGAATGGTGATGATGTCGGATGAGTTCTGTACTAGGGAACGGAAACGTTGTTCGCTTTGGCGTTGTGCTTCTGCGGTGGCGGCTTCGATTTGCAAATGCCGATCGACTAACGATGAGACTCTGGGTAATGCTAAAAGTGCTAAGTTGGCAATGGCGATCGCAATTACTAATAAAGGTGGGCTGATGCTGTAAGAGATTTGGTAATCGTGCGGTTGCAAACTGATGGCTGTCGTTGCTATGTATTGGATCGAGTAAATTCCCAGCCCGATCGCGATCGCACCACCTGTCCACCATAATTTCCGTGTGGAGTTAGTCATATTTCGTACTCTAAAACCTAAATCGATCGCTATGTAAGCGAGAATGATGGAAGTTAATATCGAAAAGACAACCAGGCGGACATCGTAGGCTGCCATCATAGGTGTGTTTTTATACTTTTGTTTTCCGAACTTTCCAATTTATCTTAAAGAAGTGTTATCCTTCCGCAGCAAATGACACAAAAAAGGCTGAAGGATGAAGGATGAAGTAAAAAGAATTTAATTTTGAATTTTGAATTTTGAATTTTGAATTCTCCACCATCTCCCCATCTCCCCATCCCCCGCAATCTCACTAACGCCGATCGCAGTTATCGCAGTGTCCGCAACTCATGTTTTCGGCTTCTTCTGCAAAACCAAAGGCGCGTAATAAGAATTGCCAACGACATTGGCGCGTTTGTAGGTAGCGGCGCATTTCCTTTACAGCATCGAACTGGGAGGAATGGTGGGTGGCTGACTTTGACTTAATTTGATAGTGGAAGGGGTCTTGCCATTCTAACTGTCCTGTGCTGTGGAGTAGGGATAAGGCGATCGCAGCTTCGGGAAACTGACGGGCGATCGCATTTACATCTCCGGCGGGGGGTAGTTGGCGGACGAGTTGCCTTGCTTTTTGTTGTTGCGATCGCAATTTGTCTTCAAAAAACTTCTGCCGTTGCTTATCCTGACTATCTAACCAACCAGTCGGTTCGCTCATTAATAATAAAGCATCAGATGGTTTCCCATCTCTTCCCGCCCGTCCAACTTCCTGCACATATTCTGATAATAATAAAGTAGGATGAAAATGGATTACCCACCTCACATTTGCTTTGTTAACCCCCATTCCAAACGCTGATGTAGAAACCACGAAAGGAATTTTTCCAGATATCCAATCAGCTTCAATACTTCGCCTTTCTTGGGGACTCAATCCCGCGTGATATGCTGCTGTTGTATAACCTTTTTCTCGTAACCACTCAACTAAATTTTCGCTATCTCGCCTAGTGCGAACGTAAATTAAACCGTCTTGTTGCGGTCTAGCTTGAATAAATTTTAATAGTTGTTGTTTTCTTCCCCTTGGCGTCCAAGCAATTTTAACTGTTAAGTGCAAGTTTGGTCGATAAGGGTTGAGGCGAAAAACTGCTGGTTTTTGTAATTGTAATACTTGTTGAATTGTTTCTTGGGCTGATGGATCGGCGGTGGCGGTGAAAGCTGCGATCGCAATTTTACTTCCCGATGGTTTACACTTCAGCAAAGCCGATCGCACCGTTCCCAATCTGCGATAAGCTGGTCGAAAAGTCTCTCCCCACTGCACCAAACAATGCGCTTCATCCAAAATCAACCCGTTAATTTTTATTTGCGGTTGAGATAAACGTTCCCAAACTACAGGACTCAGTAAAGTTTCCGGCGATACGTACAGCAACCTTAACTTTTGTTGTTCCAACAACTGAAGCGTTCGTTTTCGTTCTGGAGATGGTAATTCACTATGTAAAAGCGCCGCTGGTAATTTTCGCTGACGTAATTCTTCCACCTGATTTTCCATCAACGCCACCAGCGGCGAAATTACCAAAGTTAACCCATTTTGTAATAATGCTGGCAATTGAAAACAAATCGACTTTCCCCCACCCGTTGGCATTACGATCATCGCATCTTTCTGTTCTAACAAAGTGCGAATAATTTCACCTTGGGGTGGACGAAAATCATCATATCCCCAAATTTTTTGGAAAGCAGCGCGGACATTACGCCAAGATGCGGGTTGAGGATCGGTCATTTAGGATTGAGAGTTTAGATTTTAAATTATTTTACGCCAATTTAAAATCTAAACTAATTAAATTTAGCGATTAGTTCCTCAAGAAATTTGCCTCAATCTGTTATTTTCCCAAATATAGTATTTAGTAGAAATCCGGCGTGCGTATTCTGGAGATAACTGGGCAATTTCCTCTGGCGGATTAACCACCAACAACCGACTGTTTAGCTGATGCTTCACGCCAAGCGAAGCGGTAATGCCCGTCATGTAAACTCTACCAGTTTTGGCATCTACGATCGCAAGTTGCTGACATTCCGTACCGCAACCCCAAGTTACCACCGTATATTGTCCGGCAAAATTCGGCCCGCGCCTAGCCCCATTAGTTAAAACAGTGCGAAATCTCCGCGCTTGGGGGCTGTTCAGGTTAACGGCTGCTGGTCTCCCATTATACCTCTGGGTAACCCGATACTGGGCAAAACTTGGTGCGGCAATGCTTTCACTCGGTAGGACAGTTAAAGTGATACCAGTAACTAGGGGAAGCGCCAAAAAAGTTCTGTAAAGCTGTCTCATAGTTTCTACTCTGTAAATTTAGGTACTTGGACGTTACAATATCTAAAATAGAATCCGTGTTTTCCTGTTTGACATCAGGATTATTTTTTATAAAGAATTTTTTCTTAGTTATGGCGATCGCTGAATTAAAAAATAGGTTTTCCATCAGTACCGACAAATCTAAATTAGATTTAGAAGTAATTCATAATTTTCTCAGCAATTCCTATTGGGCTGAAAATATCCCTTTGTCAGTCGTTCAAAAATGTATCGATAACTCTTTTTGTTTTGGAGTGTATGAGGGAGAAAAGCAAGTTGGTTTTGCCAGAGTAATTACAGATTATTCCACTTTCGCTTATTTCTCTGATGTGTTTATTTTAGAAGACTATCGCGGTTTAGGGTTGGGTACGTGGTTAATAGAAACGATTATGGCACATCCAGAATTACAAGGCTTGCGGCGATGGATGCTAGCCACGAAAGATGCTCATAGGCTTTATCAGCCATTTGGCTTTCAAGAGTTGAAAACGCCAGAATGGTTTATGGAAATTTTTAATGTGGGAATTTATAAAAATTCAAATTTATAAAAGTTTTCCTTTTTTGGGAAATATCTGTTTTAAAAACTCGTAATTTTGTTTAAGCCAGATTAGTTCCTCCAGAGGTAAATTACTAGCAGTCTCATAGATAGTAACCATAGAGTTTTTTAGAGATTCTATTTGGGTCTTAATAGTTTCTAATTCTGTTTGAGTAGCACTTTCAGCATTATCCACTTTATGCTGAGCTTGATTTGCAGCTTCCTGAACGCGCACAAGCTCATTTTTGGTTGCTTCAAGTTCGGCTTTGATAACCTGTAATTCCCTTTGACTAGCATCAGCAGATTCTTCCGCATTCATAACTCGAATCTGAGCTTGCTTGGCAGTTTCTTTTGTAGTTTTAATTTCTGTTTTCAAAGTTTGTATTTCTATCTGATAACGCTCAATTTCTCCTCTATCTAGCCAGCGCCAACCATCTCTATCTCTATTAGAGATTTCAATCATCAATTTAAGAGTTTCTTCATCGGCTTTTTTCCACTCTCCATCTCTTAGTAATTTTCGCAGACGGGTGTAGTCTATACCTGTGAAAGGAGAAACGAACATTAGTTCATTTGATAATTTAGAGAATTGCGATCGCAAATCCGAAATAGACTGAATAATCTGACTCTTAAAATCACCATCTTGGCTAGATCCGATATTAATTGGTGATAAGTAATCTAATTTTTCTTGTAGTTTACTGACAATTTCAATAAGTTGAGGATTGCCATTTTGGTTATTATTCATAAGCAGTTTCAAGTTTTCTAGTTGTTTTTGAGCAGAATAAGCTTCTCTTTCAGCGTCCACAACTCGATGTTGAGCTTCGCTGGCAATTTTTTGAGTAATTAAAAGTTCAGCTTTAGTTTTTTCTAAATCTGCTTTGAGGCTTTCTATCTTTACCTGAGAATTTTCTAATTCTGTTTTCAGATTTGAGAGTTCCCCTAGAGACACTTGCATCTGTCTGAGGTTTCGCATTTCTGCCTGAATTTCTTCGCGTGTTCGTCGTAATTCTGCGATCGATCTTTCATATACACCTAAAGGTGTTTTCCAGTTATCATTACCTGCTTTACTCATTGTCTTCTTAGCGTCCAAATAGCCGCTTTAATAAGCTGTAATTTTGCTTAAGCCAGATTAATTCTTCTAGAGGTAGGTTACTAGCAGTTTCATAGATAGTAACAACAGAACTTTTAAGGGAATTTATTTCGGCTTTAAGATTTTCTAATTCTGTTCGCGCTTCTATTTTACTAATTTCCAGATTGGCTTTGACATTTTTCAATTCTATTTTAGTATCATTATTTTCCAAGCGATCGTTGCTAGCTTGCAGTTCTGCCATAGTAACCTCAAATTTTTCCTTAGTAGCTTGCAATTCTGCTTTAGTAGCTTCAAGTTTTCCCTTGGTAACTTGTAATTCTGCCTTGGTAGCACTAAGTTCGGCTTTTAAGTTTTCATTTGTAAGCTTAATTTCCTTCAATAATTGTAATCCTTCTTGAAACTCTTGGCGGATATTTCTTATTTCTGCGATCGCTCTTTCATATACACCCAACGGCGTTTTCCAGTTATCATTGTCAGCTTTACTCATAACCACCTCAATCTATAAATCAGCAACCATAAGCCAACCAATTTACTCCCGCCGCCCAAACTTGGGTATTCCAATAAGTTTGTAATTGAAAGTAAAATCCATTGTTATCAATCTCTGTCACCTTCACCTTTAAACGGCTATTAGCTTTTCTGATAATGTCAAAATACGAGATTCCAACTACTACTTGCGGCGGTTCTGAAAAACTTTGCTCAAAGCGAATATAAGTTCTAAATACACGCCTTCCATCTCCATCTAAAATAGACCAACCTGGAGTATCTTTTGCTGTTCCCTCCCATACGCCATGTTCTATCCTAAGATGATTAATCTGCTGTTTAGCTTCTGATTTCAAAATATTTATTTCTCGTTTAGCATCCTCTACACTTTTTTCGACAAATAAAACTCGGTCTTTTGTCAGCCGCATTACTTCGTTTAAAGCTTCCTTAGAAGATAAAGACTCATCAGCTAATTTTTGAACTGTAGTAAGACGTTCTTTGGTAGTTTCAAGTTCTGCTTTAAGACTCTGAATTTCTATCTGATAAAGCTCAATCTCTCCTTTTAAGCTTTGAATTTGAAAAGCTTGGATCGCTTTCATGCTTTCCATCTCTGCTTGCATTTCTTGCCGTGTTTTTATTAATTCTCTAATCGCTCTTTCATATACACCCAACGGCGTTTTCCAATCATCATTACCTGCTTTACTCATAAAATTTGTAAACAAAAAAATATTTATGTAAAATATCTTCTAATATCTTCTAAAGCTCTAGAAAGATTTTGTGAGTGAATCCAGCCTACAAAACCACCATAAACCATATTCCCATTAGCATCAGCCAAAAATACGTGATCGACACCTACTGGATTTGTCCACATTCTCACGGAAGTTCGATCTTTAAGTACAAAAATCTGTCTAGCTTTTTCAAAGTCTCTAGGGTGAGCAGCAGTCATACCTAATACACCGTTTAACATCATAATTACTTCTCCCGTAGGATTAGAACTAATATTATAGTCAGAAGTAAAATTAGTTGACTCAGTTTTATTTTTAGATGGAGTATCTTTAACTATCTGCTGATTCTTTAATACAGCTATTTGTGACAAAGCATTCTCAGCTTGAGTTTTAGCATCTTTAGCTTCTGATACGGCAAAACCAACTGCTTTTTGGGCTTCAGTACTGAAAGTTTTCAGTAGGGTATTTGTAGTTTCTAATTTTGTTTGAATATCGGGAATTTGGGATTTTTCACTTTCTAGTTCGACTTTTACTTTTTGCAATTCTATTTGAGTAGCACTTAACTCTTTTTTAGTTGCTTCTAAATGAGCTTGAAAAGTTTGTTGCTCTGCTTTGATAGCTTGTAAATCTGCCTTAGCACTTTGAATTTCCGCTCTCAAATTAGCTTTCCAACTTTCCAGTTCTTTTAAATTTTTTAACTCTGCCTGAAGTTCTTGGCGCGTACTTGCTAATTCTGCGATCGCTCTTTCGTATACACCCAATGGCGTTTTCCAATCATCACCAGTTTTCATTATGCTTATCCTTACTAAAATTTTAGTAAAATCTCACCAAAACATATCTAATAATTGTCAGTACTATCGTTTAACAATGCTTGTTTTATTGAAGGCTTTAGCATCGTAACATTAGAATCATACGCTTTTAAAGTATCGAACCAAAACTCCGAAATAACTCCATATTTCAGCCAATCATCCACAGCAATTCTTTTCAATATAGGCGCATTTCGCACTAACGCCGCCATTCTAGCCGCATTTAATTGTAATTGTCCGTAAATTTCAACTATTTTCTCAATAGATGTATTTTCATTTAATTTACTCAATTCGTAGCATTCAGCTAATCGATAGAGATCCATATCGGAAATTTGATTACCAAATTTCCAGTGAATATTCAGTCTGCGTTTGCATTTATCAAATGGCCCAGGCAAAGCATGATCTAAATATCTTTGCAAAATTGTATTGAATTTTTCAAGTTTTCCTTCTAAAACTTCGTCAATTTCCCGAATTAACTTATCTACTAAATAATTCGCATCCGCAAACATTTTATTTTCCAAATTATTAACTTCCAATAAAGCTTTATTGGTACTATCGAAAGCTTCCATTACCGCGAGGGAAATTTGGTTGATGCGATTTTCTAAATAAGCATCTGTTTGAGTAATCGTCGATCTTAAATCTGCCAGGGTTTCTTGTCGTACTAAATTGATTTTTTCTAGATTTTGCTTTGCTTTTTCATCAGCGCGATCGAGCAAAGATTCAATATCCTCTTTCGTTTTATTTTCTAATGCTTCAATTTCAGATCTAGATTCTTTAATTCTTTTTTCAGCGATATAGTCTAACTTATCAGCTAAAGGAGATAATTTATCATCAAATAATCTCTCTATTTCTTCTCCGCTAGATTTCACAAAATTCTGTGAAACATCATTAGCGGCTCGTTCCAAATTTCTTACCAAACCACCAAATATCCATCCCAACATTTTTGCTTATCCTTTGACCGATGAAGCTGCGGTGCATATTAATCTAAGATTTTACCTTTTTTGCCTATAAATTAGTTTAAATTTTAACTACAACTTAATAAATAATATAAAGATAGGTAAAGTGCGATCGCACTCTCAAGGATAATTATTAGGATTATCGCTCATCAGATTTTCAAACTGAGCAATATTAATTAAACGAGCATCCGCAGTCACGAAAATAAATTGGCTATTTGCTATTGGAGCGTAACTAGATTGAGCGTTTAATGCTGACCCTAGTTGAATAGAATCATAAGCTCTTAGTGGATATTGAACAACTAATTGACCTGCTTTTTCAATCAGCACTGGATCGACTTCAATAACTTGGTACTGAGTATTTAAGTCTGAACGAAAAGTTTGGATAATTTGGTTAACATCCGTAGCAGTAAGACTACCTTCCCGTTGGCGACGAGATAAAGCGCTGAGGACTTCCACCCAAGTGATGCGGGCTATAATCAAGGTATTACCTACTTGGGGATTTGCGATCGCTTTTACCCAGTTGCTACCAGTTTCTGGTACATATCGCTTCACTAAAGCGCTGCTATCCAAAAAATAAATATTTACCACGGGCCGCGATCCTCGATAATAATTTCAGAAAGAGGTTTACCAGGTCTTTCTTTTAGTTTTTCAAACAATTCACGCCGTTCTTCTTCGGAAACTGTTTTAATACTGGGATCGTTAGCTGGCAAAGTGACTTTTACTGAATCGACTAAAGTTTGAAATCCATCTTCTAACTCATTTTTTGAATCTTCCGAAGAAGCTTCCTGTATCACCTGTAATCTGACTGTTTGACCTTCATTTAAAGAAACCGGATTCAAAGGACGTAAAACGCCGTTTTCATAAACGGCAACCATAATTTCAGACATGATTTTATATTTGAATGCTTAAAACTATTTTATCATCTGAATTTATCTTGACCCCGCAATAAAGATCTCTAACCACATCTGTGCTTATCTGTGTTCATCTGTGGTTAAAAAAATCTTTCAAAATCACTTATTCACACCCTACAAAAAAAGGGGATTCCTCTGCGAAACCCCCTTTCTTTATTAAACTCCCTTCATCCCCGCAGTAGCAGCGTTTTCCTCTTCCTTTTCTCCTTCCTTATTCTGCAACCAAGCATAGAGACGATTCAAAGCATTCACGTAAGCTTGTGCAGAAGCAACGATAATATCCGTGTTAGCAGCATGACCGGAGAAAATGCGCTCTCCATGTCGCAAACGAATAGTAACTTCCCCAATCGCATCAATGCCAGCAGTGACAGATTGCACGGAAAATTCAATTAACTGATTCGGTACGTTTACTACTCGGTTAATTGCTTTATAAACCGCATCAACTGGGCCAGTGCCGATCGCAGCATCCATCAATTCTTGACCTTCTGGAGTGCGAATCGTTACCGTTGCCGTCGGACGAGCGTTACTACCGCAGGAAACCTGCACTAATTCTACGCGGAAAAGATCGGGAGCTTGTTGAGTTTCATCATTAACAATTGCTTCCAAATCCCAATCAGTGATTTCTTTTTTCTTGTCTGCAACTTCTTTAAATTTGACAAATGCCTTGTTCAAATCGCTTTCTGAAAGTTCAAATCCCAATTCTTTCAAGCGAGTTCCGAAGGCATGGCGACCGGAATGTTTTCCTAACACGATTTGATTGTCCGTCAAACCAATCAATTGTGCATCCATAATTTCATAAGTGAGCTTATTTTTCAGCACGCCATCTTGGTGAATGCCGGATTCGTGTGCAAAAGCATTGGCTCCCACAATTGCTTTATTCGGTTGTACTAACATCCCGGTTAAGTTGGAAACTAAACGAGAGGTTTTGTAAATTTGGCGAGTATCAATATTAGTTAATGGTTCTTCTGATTCGGGGGGACGACCTAAAAATGGGTTGTAATATTGTCGCCGGACGTGGAGTGCCATTACTAATTCTTCTAAGGAAGCATTACCGGCGCGTTCTCCGATGCCGTTAATGGTGCATTCTAATTGACGTGCGCCATTTTTTACGGCTTCTAAGAAGTTGGCAACTGCTAAACCTAAATCGTTATGACCGTGAACGGAGATAATTGCTTTGTCGATGTTGGGAACGTTTTCTTTAATGCCGCGAATTAAGTCGCCAAATTCGGTCGGCGTGATGTAACCGACGGTATCGGGTATATTTACGGTGGTTGCACCAGCTGCGATCGCTTTTTCAAGCATCAAGTACAGAAATTCGGGATCGCTACGTCCGGCATCTTCGGGGGAAAATTCTACATCATCCACCAACGATTTAGCATAAGCTACCATTTCTTCTGCGATCGCCAAAACCTCTTCCCTGGTTTTCCGCAACTTGTACTTCAAGTGAATATCCGAAGTGGCGATAAAAGTGTGAATGCGAGGACGCGCCGCAGGTTTGAGCGCTTCTGCTGCGGTTTGGATATCCTGACGAGTCGCTCTTGCCAAACCGCAAATAATTGGCCCATCTTCCACCCCCACCACCTGAGCGATTTTCTGCACCGCTTCAAAATCCCCAGGACTGGCGAAGGGAAAACCCCCCTCAATCACATCTACTCCCAACCGCGCCAACTGGCGAGCAATTGTTACTTTTTCATCTACATTCAGACTAGCTCCCGGCGATTGTTCCCCATCCCTAAGCGTTGTATCGAAAATAATTATTTTTTCTGGTTTCGTTGGATTTTTCATAATTGCCAAAAAATTTCCTCTTCATGTTGAACAACTAATTAATCCCTACCAAGTGAGATACCAAAATGGTAACTGAACAAGGCAATAGATAAATGCCACCTTGAATACAGGATTTTTTTCACCTATAACTCATCAGCCTTTTTTAAACTTTTTTGTTTGCATTTGGTATAGTTTTTCAGCTTATACGCATTTAATTTACTTATTTTTATTATTGAGGAAACCCCGCCTATTTTTATTTTATATTCGACATTTCATCATCAGCTTAAATATGTAAATTAAGTGCGTTGCAGCTTCATACTATATTCTGTCTTTTCAGTTCCCTTTTTTTTAGAAATATAGGTCTCACTTAATAGTCAATTTTTTCAATGTGTTCGCGAATATCATTTAAATCGATATATCGATCGGTGGCGTTCCGTAACTCTCTAGCGATCATTCCTTCTGTCGAGACTACTGTAATATGGGTATTTTTAGAGCGTAATAATTCAATAGCTCTTTCAAAATCTCCATCGCCACTGAATAGCACCACTTTGTCATATTGATCTGCGGTGTTAAACATATCAACAACGATTTCGATATCCAAATTAGCTTTTTGAGAATATCGACCGGAGTTATCATCGTAGTACTCTTTTAGTATTTTAGTACGCACCGTATAACCCAGACTAATCAAAGCATCTCGGAATCCTCGCTGGTCTTGGGGGTCTTTTAATCCGGTATACCAAAAAGCGTTGACCAGCATCGTATCTGGTTCGCTTGTAAAATGTTGCAACACCCGACGCGGATCGAAAAACCAACCATTTTTTTGTTTCGCGTCGCACATAGTGTTGCCGTCTACAATAATAGAG
>CAZJJR010000111.1:0-17620 GCA_964546365.1 uncultured bacterium
TTCCGTTCATTTCGACAACTAAAATCGGGGTGCTGTGGTTGACTATTTTTGATGTTTCTCATCTAAAATGCAACCATCTAAAATCTAAAATGGCTTTAAGCCATGCTGTTTTCAATTGCCCAGCGTGCCAGTTCTGTACGGTTATGCAGACCTGTTTTACCAAGCATATTGGAGACATGGCTTTCTACGGTTCGCTGACTGACGTTTAGTTCATCGGCAATTTCCCGACTAGCTAAACCCCGCGCTACGTGCTGGACTACTTTCAGTTCGGTGGGAGTCAATTGCACGTCAAAGGGAACGTGGATTCTCTGACCGTCTTCTGGTTTATCGCGGTGAGCGATCAGTCGATCGGCATATTTGAGGGAAGATTCCACTTGCGCCACTAGTTCTTCTGGCTCAAAGGGTTTGACCATGTAAACATCAGCGCCGGTGTTGAGTCCTTTTACTTTATCTTGGCTTTGACCTTTTGCTGATAGGAAGAGAACCGGAATCCAACTGGTTTCTGGGTTTTCCCTGACGTGCTTGACGAAGGTGTAGCCGTCCATTTCCGGCATCATCACGTCGCAGATGATCAGGTGAGGCTTTTCTACCTCTAGCACTTCTAGGGCTTCTCGCCCGTTTTCGGCTGTAAGCACGTCATATCCCCGAAATTCCAAGTAATCTTTTACCAACAGGATTAAGTTGGGGTCATCATCGATCAGCAGCAATCTTTTTGCGTCTCTGAGGCGAGGTTCTTTCATGCTGTGGCACTAGCCCTATTAAGGGTATCCATTGAGTTTACTAAGGAGATGGGGAATGGAAGATTGGCTAGTAGGTGTAAGCGATCGATCGGGATCGGACACCGATTTGCGATCGCGAATCTACCAGTCAGAATTTCTCATTCCTTTGCTCGATTAACTTTCCTTTTGTTATCAACAATTTGATTAGCCCTCCTTTGCGGAATGACCTCAAAGTTGGGTAGCAACTGCTTTAACCCACTGAGGGTCAAAGTTTTGTAGATAACCAAAGGAACTCTAGTAGTAATACGTAAGTATTGTATTTAATTGCCATGATAATATGCAAACTTTGCAGAAGTCCAGTACAAAATTAACCGCCTCAATCTGAGTAGGATGCACTGCGCCCAAACAAACTCTCAATCTAGAACGTTAATTTCGCTTTATTGGGAAATTCCAGAAGTTTCTGGCAAAGGGTGGGTAAAAAAGGCATATTCATGCACCATTTGATTTCCAATCAGATGTTCCTGAATAATTCGCTCGATTACTTCTGGAGTAGCGTTACGATACCAAACCCCATCCGGGTAAACTACTAAGATCGGCCCTTGGCCACAAACTCGCAGACAATTGGCCTTTGTCCGAAAAATACAACTTGGTCTGGTAGCTGTGGGCTTTTCTAGTTTTAGTTCTTTGAGTCGTTTTTTTAGATAGTTCCAAGCTTCTAAACCAGCTTCTTTAGAACAACACTGAGGTAAGGTTTGGTCTGCACAAATGAATACATGACGCTGAATGTAATTGAGTCCTAAGCTTTCTATGCAAACTGCCAAAGCATTGTCATCTTGCTTTGGGCTGATTTGGCAAACTTCATCAATTGGTAAAGCCTGTGAATTTTCTGTCATTGTGAAGAGAGGCGATCGGTTTCGTTAAATAAAAACGTAACTTAAAACATTCTCTCTCTAAATTGAGATACTTACGTATACAGGATTAGGGCTGTTACTCGTTATTGAGTTAAGAATCATTACAACTAAACAGCTTGCGTGTAAGTATTTATACTCTGACAATCGCCCCAGTCGTAAGTTCGGGAACCCGTACAAACAAATTTGTTGCGATCGTACCCTCGGTCGTTTTAAATTAGCACTCAGGAGAAGAGAGTGCTAACTCAAAAAAAATTGTGAGTAGCAAGTCTCTGGCCCAAGACTCAAGACTGAGGATCGGGGCTGAAAAACACAATTGTGATTATGGAAAGGAATCTAGTATGGCAGCAGTATCTCTGAGCGTTTCTACCGTTAAACCACTGGGCGAGCGTGTATTTGTCAAAGTGAGCGCTGCTGAGGAAAAAACCGCAGGCGGCATTCTCCTACCTGACAACGCTAAAGAAAAGCCTCAAGTTGGCGAAGTAGTCCAAGTTGGCCCAGGCAAGCGCAATGATGATGGCAGCCGCCAAGAAATGGAAGTAAAAATTGGCGATAAAGTTCTTTACTCTAAATACGCTGGTACAGACATCAAACTCGGCGGCGAAGAGTACGTTCTGCTCTCTGAAAAAGACATTCTCGCAGTCGTTAGCTAATCGAGTCATTAGTTATCAGTCATTGGTCATTAGTCATTAGTCAATGACCAACCACAAAGGAAAGTAACCAATGACAAATGACCGATGACGAATCACAAATAACCATTCTTCCAATCAAAAATCTAAACTACCAAATCACTCAAAAACTATGGCTAAGCGCATCATTTACAACGAAAACGCCCGTCGTGCTCTCGAAAAGGGAATGGATATTCTGGCCGAAGCGGTGGCAGTTACCTTGGGGCCAAAAGGTCGCAACGTAGTACTAGAGAAGAAATTCGGCGCTCCTCAAATCGTAAATGATGGAGTGACGATCGCCAAAGAAATCGAGTTAGAAGATCACGTAGAGAATACTGGCGTTTCCTTGATCCGTCAAGCCGCTTCCAAGACTAATGACGCTGCTGGTGACGGAACCACCACCGCTACCGTTCTCGCTCACGCGATGGTGAAAGAAGGATTGCGTAACGTTGCTGCTGGTGCTAACGCCATCTCCCTCAAGCGCGGGATCGACAAAGCTACCAACTTCCTGGTACAAAAGATTGCCGAACACGCTCGTCAAGTAGAAGAAACCAAAGCGATCGCGCAAGTCGGTACCATCTCTGCGGGTAACGACGAAGAAGTCGGCAACATGATCGCTCAAGCAATGGATAAGGTGGGTAAAGAAGGCGTGATCTCCCTGGAAGAAGGAAAGTCCATGACCACCGAATTGGAAATCACCGAAGGGATGCGCTTTGACAAAGGCTACATCTCTCCTTACTTCGCTACCGACGCAGAACGGATGGAAGCTGTTCTGGAAGAACCTTTCATTCTGATTACCGACAAGAAGATCACTCTGGTACAAGATTTAGTACCGGTGCTAGAGCAAGTAGCTCGTTCCGGTCGTCCCCTGCTGATTTTGGCAGAAGATATTGAAAAAGAAGCTTTGGCTACTCTGGTAGTCAACCGCTTGCGCGGCGTGTTGAACGTAGCTGCTGTGAAGGCTCCTGGCTTTGGCGATCGTCGTAAAGCTATGCTGGAAGATATCGCCGTTCTCACTGGCGGTCAAGTAATCACCGAAGATGCAGGCTTGAAGTTGGAAAACACCAAGCTGGATATGCTGGGTAAAGCTCGCCGCATCACCATCACCAAAGACAACACCACCATTGTTGCTGAAGGTAACGATGCAGCAGTAAAAGCTCGTTGCGAACAAATCCGCCGTCAAATGGAAGAAACTGATTCTTCCTACGATAAGGAAAAACTCCAAGAGCGTTTGGCTAAATTGGCTGGTGGCGTAGCAGTAATCAAAGTCGGTGCTGCTACCGAAACCGAAATGAAGGATCGCAAACTGCGCTTGGAAGACGCCATCAACGCTACCAAAGCAGCTGTAGAAGAAGGTATCGTTCCCGGTGGCGGTACTACTCTGGCTCACTTGTCCCCAGATGTAGAAACTTGGGCTAACCAAAACCTGAAGAACGAAGAATTGACCGGTGCTTTGATCGTAGCTCGTGCGTTGGCTGCTCCTCTCAAGAGAATTGCTGAAAACGCAGGTCAAAACGGTGCAGTAATTGCCGAACGGGTGAAGGAAAAAGCTTTCAACGTTGGTTACGATGCTGCTAAGAACGAATTCGTCGATATGTTTGAAGCTGGTATCGTTGACCCCGCGAAGGTAACTCGTTCTGCTCTGCAAAACGCCGCTTCGATCGCAGGTATGGTGTTAACTACCGAGTGCATCGTAGTTGACAAGCCAGAACCTAAAGAAGGTGCTGCTGCTGGCGCTGGCGCTGGTATGGGTGGCGGCGACTTCGATTACTAAAATCTTTTCATCGGGTGGGCTTTTTGCCTACCCTTTCACAAAAACAGCTGCTTCCTTCGTGGAGGCGGCTGTTTTTTTTGTTTTATCCGTACAAGCTCTGATGGTTTACTAATTCACTTACTTCACTTTCAAATTCAAATCACTGGCTGCTACAATTTTCTCTAACTGCTGTAACAGATTGTTTTCTTCTTGCTTAATTTCGTTTAACCTGTTAAGAATATAGTTGAATTGTTCTTTTGGATCTGTGCTGTCTAATTTCATTGAAACAAACCCATTATTCATGGCAGTTACCGCTGATTTAGAGCCAATCCTTAAAAATGGCTTTATCAGTTTGAAAGGTGATAACAAAACTGATGTCCAAGCTTTGACAATTAAACCACTTAAAGCTTGTATTAATCCCCAAATTAGCACAACGGACAGAACTAAAATTAATATAGAGTAGAGCGGATGATTCAAGAACCAAGCTAAGGTTTGGTGTTGAAGCATCCAATCGCTCATAAAGCCATTAATGCCATTTTCTATTCCTTCAGTTAATGACCTACTCAAGGCTTCAGTTTTTTGAATTGTCTCTTCTAAAGAGGTTTTTGCTTGTTGGGATACTTGGTTAATATTACTAATCGCCTGATTAGTTGTTTCAGTAACGCTTTTAACTGCTAAATTGGTACTTGTAGCAACCGCTTCTTTCGCTTTATCAGTAATATCAGAAACAGTCATTGCCGCCTTGTTTGCAGCATGGTTAACACTGTCAATTGCTTGAACAGAAGTATGGGAAATTGTATCTTTGGCTTTTTGTGCAGTTTGGCCGATCGTTCTAACTGCATTTTTACTAGTTTCATTAATATTGGTAGCAGCCTGCGTGACTGAAATATTAGCTTTTTCACTTGCTTCGGTTAGCTTACTAATTGCTTGATTGGTTTCCTGATTGAGGTTATTTAATATTGTGTTACTTGTCTGAATAACAAGTTCTTTTGCTTGCTCAGTGCTTTTAGATAGAGAGTCTTTGGTTTGATTAGTAACTGCTGTTATAGTGTCAATTGTATTTACACTTTTTTGGACGATAAAATCTTTACTATTTTGAAAATCTTGAGAAAATTTTTCAAGAAGTGCAAGTTCCATATTTCTTTATTGAAAATAATTTGATTTATTATAATTATTTACCAACGGTTTAACCAAATAGAGTAATAATAATTAGTATATCTACAACTTTGTCAACATAAATTTTACTATAATTAACAATGTTAATCTGGTTGGAAAAATCGAATATTTATTGATATTGACCGTCGCGATAAGGTTTAATAAGTAAAGGGAACGATGAATTAATAAATTTTATGGTTACCACTCCTTTGAAATTAAATCTAAACACTGTTCATTTAACAGATGAACAGTTCTATCAGCTTTGTCAAAATAACCGCGAGTTGAAATTTGAACGTACTACCAAAGGAGAATTAATTATCATGCCACCAGTAGGGGGAGAAAGTGGTAATCGGGAAGCAGATTTAATTATTGATTTAGGAATCTGGAATCGCCAAACCGCACTGGGTTATACTTTTAGTTCTTCTACTATTTTTAAATTACCAAATGGAGGCGATCGCTCTCCAGATGCAGCGTGGATTCAACGAGAACGTTGGGAAGCACTCACTACCGAACAAAGACAGAAGTTTCCACCGATTGCACCTGATTTTGTCATTGAGTTAAGGTCGGCGACAGATGACTTAACTTCGTTACAAGAAAAGATGCGAGAATATCTCAATGCTGGAGTAAGATTGGGTTGGTTGATTAATCCCCAAGCGCAACAGGTAGAAATTTATCGATTGGGTCAGGAAGTGGAAGTGCGAAATCTTCCCACTGAATTATCTGGTGAAAATATTTTACCTGGATTTACCTTGAGTTTAGCCCGTTATTGAATAAAAAGAAAGAACAGGGTGAAATAGAGATGATTTCACCGAGATTGTGCTAAATTTACTCTTTGTATAGGGGAAGTCGGTAAAATATTTGCAACAACACGCTTTGTTAATTAATAGGGAAATTTGGACAATTTGCCACGCTAGTACAATATTATATAAATAATTTAAGCTAAAATTTGGCTACATAAAATATTATTTTACTAAACTTATTTGTAAAGAAGCCTCAGCCGCGAGGGTGCTTCACTAAGGTAAGGCAATGAATCCAACACCAGCAGACAATGTAAAGCCAGAAATTTTAGTAGTAGACGATATGCCAGCTAACTTGGCTTTGTTATCGAGTATTTTAAAACAAAAAGGGTATAAAGTTCGGGCTGTTACTAATGGAAATATAGCAATTCAATCGGCTTTTGCCGCACCTCCAGATTTAATTTTACTTGATATTTTAATGCCTGTAATTGATGGGTATGATGTTTGCCAAAAACTAAAAGCCAATCCGCTCACCAGTGAAATTCCGGTGATTTTCTTAAGCGCTCTTAGTGAAGGGGTAGATAAAGCAAAAGCTTTTAAATCTGGTGGAATAGACTACATTACCAAACCTTTTGAAGTAGAAGAAGTATTCGCACGGGTGGAAAATCAACTAAAGCAACGGTTCTTGCAAAAAGAGTTACGGAAACAAAGCGAGACGCTTCATCAGCAAAACTTACAACTCCAAGCAGAGATTAATTCTCGTCACTTGCTGGAGAGTAAATTGTATGCTTCCGAGCAAAAACTACGAGCCATTTTTGAAGCGATGACTGATATCGTGATCGCTGTTAATATTCAAGAAGGGCAAATAGGAGATATAGATATATTACCAACTAACTGGCAGCAGTTATATGACAATGAAATAGATTTGGTTAGCCAAATTATCGAACAATTTTTTCAAGTGGAAACAAGTTCTATTTGGTTAGATATCCTTCAGCAATCTTTAGGAATGTCTCATACGCTCAATTTTGATTACACTATAAGAATTAAAGATCGAGATATTTGTTTGGCAGTGACGGTTTCTCCGTTAGGTAATCATTCGGCTATGTTAGTAGCGCGAGATATTACCGATCGCAAATTGGCAGAAGAAGCTTTGCGAATAGCACAAGAACGCTATCACAGTATCGTAGAAAACGCTTTAGAAGGGATTTTTCAATCAAGTCCAGAAGGACGTTATTTGAGCGTCAATCCTGCATTAGCAAGCATATATGGCTATTCTTCTCCTGAAGAACTACTGGCAAGCGTCAAAGATATTCAAAAGCAATTATATGTCGAGCCTAAACGTCGCGAAGAATTTGTGGATGTTATGGAAAAAAATAATACTGTATCTGCTTTTGAATCAATGGTATATCGCAAGGATGGTAGCGTAATTTGGATTTCGGAAACTGCGCGTGCGGTGAGGGACTCTACAGGTAAATTACTGTATTACGAAGGTATAGTTTCTAACATTACAGACCGCAAGATAGCACAAGAAGCATTGAAATTTCAACAAGCCCAAACTGAGGAATTATTACTCAGTATTTTACCGCAACCGATCGCAACTCGTTTGCGATCGGCAGAATTTCCAATTGCTGATTATTTTGAAGATGCCAGCGTATTATTTGCCGATTTAGTAGGATTTACTCAATTTTCAGCCGAGAAAAAGCCACGGGATTTAGTAAAATTGTTGAACGAGATTTTTTCGGAATTCGATCGTTTAGCAGAAAAATATCAGTTAGAAAAAATTAAAACGATCGGTGATGCTTATATGGTTGTGGGAGGTTTGCCGATTCCTCGTTTGGATGCACCAGAAGCGATCGCGCAAATGGCACTCGATATGCAGCAAGCTTTAGCAGAATTCAATCACAAAAACTCGGAAAGTTTTCAACTCCGGATCGGTATTCATATTGGCCCAGTAGTAGCAGGAGTAATAGGTAAAAGCAAATTTATTTATGATTTGTGGGGAGATACGGTTAATATTGCTTCTCGTATGGAATCAAATGGATTACCGGGCAAAATTCAGGTTAGTTCTGCCACTAAAGAACGTTTAAACCAACAATTTGAATTTGAAGAAAGGGGCAAAATATTGGTGAAAGGTAAAGGGGAGATGGTGACATATTGGTTAGTGGAAAGGGTGAAGGGTGAAGGATGAAGGATGAAGTCTGAAGTCTCAAGGATAAAAATTAATTTATTTCTCCCCTGCACCCCTGCACCCTATCTCCTCCTCATCCCAACTGCCCTCTGGTTACTCCTAATTGATTTAGCAATTTAAGTTCTCGCCAAAGTTGAGAACCGCTGATTTTTCCTTGAAATAATTGATGATAGCGGTCAATCGTATCGGTTACTTGTTGGGGTGTTTCATTCAAAAATTCGATTCGGAAGTTAGTAATACCTAAGTCAATCAAATGTTGTACGTATTCTGCACCAGTTTGGGCGATCGCATTAAATAAAGTATTGCGACAACCGGCATCTGCTTGTAAGATGTGTTCGCTACCAACGCGATCCCGCAATTTTACTGCATGGTTTTCGCAAGGACGACCGCAATTAGTGTAATCGGTTCCTTTCGACAAAAAGGCACAGAAAACGCAATGTTCCATGTGAAACATCGGCATATGTTGATGAATGGTAACCTCTAACCAATCCGGCGGACAACTTTTTGCCAAGTCTGCCAATTGACTGATATTTAAATCGTAAGAAGCAGTAACTCTTTCTAAATTAAACTGGCGTTTAAGATAATCTGCCGTTAAAGCATTGGAAACATTTAGAGAAAAATCTCCCATACAGCGATGTTCGGCAAAAAATTGCAAATGATCGTAGTTTCGCACTAAATAACCATCAGCATGGGAGTTAAGCACTTGTTGTAAAATCCAATGTTCTCCCGCTTTCGTAATGCGGGGTGGCGCTACCCAAATTGTTTGATTAGGAACAGCTTGGTTTTGGCGCACTAATTCAACTGCTTCTCGATACTTGCGGGGGTCTTCAAATTCACAGTAAATAGTTTTAATTCCCGCTTTGATGATAGCTTGTAGCTGTGGAAAATTACGCACCAGTACGATTGAATGGGGAGAAACTGACTGTTTGGGTTCGATTACTGGTAATAAATCGGAAATAGAAGAATTCGATCGCAATTCCCAACGTTTCGGTTGCGATCGCAATTCCTCCAATTGCGAAACGATCTCTCGTCGCAAACGATTTAACTCACTGACAGGAAGCATCACCTCACCTTGGAGATGATTAGTCAAATTCCCCAAACAAAAAGCAGTATTACCCAATCGACCGAATTGCGATCGCAAAACTTCCATACTCAACGGTTTAGTACGCGCTTCTACCAAAGCGATCGCAGATTCCACTTTAACGATATTACCCAATTCATCACGGGCAATTACAATTAAACTTTCTCCAATTTCTCCATAAACTTCCAGATCGATCGCCCGTTGAAATTGCGGAGTATCACCTGCAAAACTTTGTCGCAATTGTCGATCCAATTCCGGATCGCTGGTTTTCCAAACCTTATCACCTATATGTATGCGTTGAAAATTCAGATTCCCCCGCCCAAAAGATAACACAGCATCTTCACCCCGTTTTTCCACTGCGTAAATTCGACCGCCTTCTTCTTTTGCTTCCGGTTTCCCACAGTCGAACACCACCCCATCTCCAGCTTTAACAGGTGCTTGCAATCTTATTATTACTTGTTCGTTGCGAATGCGAATCACTTCCCCCAGCAAAACTCCCCGTTTTTTCCCAAATCTGGCATGAACTAATTCTTGATTATCAATTCCTTGCAACCAACCAGTGTATAGTCCTCTAGAAAATGCCATTTCTAAGTTATAGCGTTCTTCATCAGTTGGTTGATATTCCTTTGTTTTCTCTGATTTTGATTTAGAAGTAAAATCATTTGATTTATCTAAATCTGCCATTACCCGTTCCAGCGCTTCTCGATAAACGCGAGTCACGTTAGCAACATACTCGGCAGTTTTCAAACGACCTTCAATTTTCAGACAAGTGATACCAGCTTTTACGATATCTGGCAGTACTTCCAATCCTGCCAAATCTTGAGGACTGAGTAAATATTTGCGATCGCCTAACTCTACCACTTTCCCATCAGCAATTAACTGATAAGGCATCCGACAAGCTTGGGCGCACTCACCACGATTTGCGGAACGTCCCCCTAACGCTTCACTCGTCAAACATTGACCGGAATAAGCAACGCACAACGCACCGTGAACGAATATTTCTAACGGTAAAACAAGCGCTTTTTCTCTTAGTTGATTTTGAATTTTATTAATTTCCCCGATCGAACATTCTCGCGCCAACACCACCAACTGACAACCCAAAGACTTAGCAAATTCCACCCCAGCCGCACTAGTCACCGTCATCTGAGTAGAAGCGTGAATCGGAAAATCCGGCGAAAGATGACGAATCAATCGACAAATACCCACATCCTGCACGATCGCCGCATCTACCCCCGCCCTTATCATCGTGCAAATATACTGTTCTGCCTCGGCTAATTCTTTGGGAAAAATTAAAGTATTTAGAGTAACATAACCCTTAACACCCCGACGGTGCAGGAACTCCATCAGCTTGGGCAAGTCCGCCTCCGTGAAATTCTGCGCCCGCATCCTCGCATTGAACCGTTCTAAACCAAAATAAATCGCATCTGCCCCATTTTCCAACGCAGCTTGGGCGCACTCCCAGTCCCCCGCAGGCGCTAGCAGTTCTGGTTTTTTAAGAGTGATATTGGTTGGTTGAGGAGAATTTTTAGCAGCAGTGTTCATCGAGTTGAAAAGAGGTAATAGGATTTTTAGTAAAAGCTGTTATAGGAGTCTTTTATTTTAGCAAGAATATCTCAATCAGTGATTACGTAATAAAATACGTTAGCTTGGTAGCCATCCCTTTGTGGCTAGTAAAGAGAGATCGGGAGTTAATTTTAACCGTGGCTAATTAATTAATCATTAAAACAATAATAAAAAATATATTGCTCTGGCTGATATACCCCCAGATAGAAACAACCTAGATTAAATTACTGTAACCAATCTCAAATAAAATCTTTTCAGAAATATATGAATAAATAGATAAATTTGATGATAATTTTGCTAATCTTGTCTATTATTTACAGATGAGTAAGTACTATCAGAGTAAATTCATCATCGTTATGAGTGCGTCCCGAGAAAATCCCTCTGGAGTAACCCTATTATGAGATTTAAAACTTTCGCTGCTGTTATCCTCGCAGCACCCTTGTGTCTAGTTCCCTCGGTTCGAGCAGAAAATTCTCTTCCGTTAAGACAGTTAACGGAAATCGAATCGCCCGAACCCTCAGCCCAAAGCGGTTGGAACGAGTTTTTGTCTACCTCTGGGCGGTTTGCCGTTTCCATGCCCGGTCAACCAAAAGAAGAAATAGCAAAGGCAGACGATGGCTCTCTGGATTACTCATTCAGTCTTAGACTTCCCAGAAGTGCATATTTCATCCACTACACTGATATTCCCAAAGCCAATGAAATGGAGAGCGAAAAACTACAAGCTCTGTTGGATACCCTACCTGCTGACTTTGTTAGTGGTGCTCAAGCTACGTTAAAGGAAGACCCCCGAAATGTAGAAATTAATGGTTATCCTGGAAAAGAATTTTATTTTACTCTTAAGACTGGCCTTCCTGGAGTAGGTAGAGTCTATATCGTACAAGAACGACTTTATCTGCTCTTGGCAATGACAAATCAATCAGAGGATACACAAAAATTTGTTAACTCATTTCGCCTACTTTAGTTTGGTAACAAAACTGGAATCTAGAAACCCGACTTCTTCAAGAAGAAGTCGGGTTTTTTACTAATTTAGAGCTTATACACCCGCTCGGATACTTAGGGGTGGGTTTAGTTAGAGTGCTTGATATACAACCGTTTTACTCTCTTATCTTACCCGCCTTGCTCATATGCGTTTATCCATATCATCCTACTTATTAAGCAAATAAACTCCAAATCGCTACAAGTAAAACCTGTAGCGATTAGAGAGTGGAAAGCTATAGAGTTTTTAGCAGAGCTAAGAGAATATAGTTAGCTCTTTGATTAACTAGTTAGATTTGCGGCGGCGAATCAACATTGCACTAGCTACTACACCCAGACCCATCATAGTAGCTGGTTCGGGGATTTTCTTTTCTGGTGGTGGTGCTACTACGTTGAGCTTGAATACGGAAGCGTGAGACAAACCTTGAGCTTTTCCTTGACCGTTTTGAGAAACACCAATGGTATCGTATATTCCTTGCAAACCCTTAGAGAAATCATAGCTCTGGAACAAGTAAGCGCTATAACTATTAGAAGCTTTAAGGCTAATCACAAAAGAGCTACTGAGATTATTCTTAAGGCTGGTAAGATTCAAGCTGCCATCGCCATCATTGTTTTTGGTGTCTGCGTTAGCGACAGCTGTAAAAGCGCCCCCATCCGACTTGCCAACTAAAGACCAGTCGCCAGCACCGACGTAACTTGCAAACAGGCCATTGTCTAACTTTGTTTCTAAGGGAGCGCCATTACCCGTATCATTGCCGCTGAAAGGCCCTGCACAAGCTGTAGCGTTAACGCCGCCTAACTTAACATTACTTACACTACAAGATACGCTGGCTGCTTGTGCTGGTGCAGTAATTAATGTAGATGCTAATCCTGTTAATAAAGCAGTTCCTAATAAAGCGGAAAATTTGGTTTTCATCTTAGCTCACCTACTATTTAATGAAAGTTTTGTAGTTGATAGAAGCTTTGTTTGCGCTCTACTTCCTTCACTCTGTCAATCATCATAAGCGCACCTTCGGGAGCTTGTCTCTAGGAATGTGTCGTTTTTACCATATCTTTAAAAAGCGCGATGCTTATTTGATCTTCAGTTGAAGCATCCGCCAAATGGCTTATAAAATCTAAGCTTTTATCCCTTTAGCCAATGGTGTGAATGACAGGCAATACGGAAAAGGCAGCGTGCTACTTAAAACTTGCACGTTTTAAAAGTTACATAAAACCACCGTTGCGTAAAAATACGTATTTAAGGGATTCAAGAGTTAGGTAAAATTATTCTATGAGCTAATTGCACGTAAGTAATTTACTCATAAACTTCAGTTACAGAGAATAGAATAGTTATAAATACTGAAAGATCTAACTTTTTAAAGATTGAAACAACATAGCGATCGCTCAAGATAAAAGTGATAGAAGAATATAGTCGCAATCGCAGCAAACACAAAAGCTAGAAAGTATTTTAGAAATTCATATATTCCCATTCAGGAAGCCCAACTGGGGTCAAGACTATTTGTTTGTAATTGATCGGAAAAGAACTAAGTAGGATGGCAGGAATAAACGCAGATGGGCAGGGCGGGTAAGATAAGAGAGTAAAACGGTTGTATATCAAGTACTCTCACTAAACCCGCCCCGACAAATCTACCTTCGTTTTTTCACCCCTACCTACTTATTTCTACTTATAAAAATTCTGAATTCTGGCTCCTGATTCCTGAATTCTGTTTGATAAAGATAATCCTTGAGGACTAAAGTCCTCACTACGAACTTAAACCCTGCGGTTAACGCAGATTTTCGTTAGATGTCAAGATAGACGTTACTTCTTGCAACAAATCGGTTTCTTCTTGTCTTAATGCCTCTAATCTTTTGAGGATGTGGGTTAATCTTTCTTTTTTATCGTCGCTCACAACGGGAGGAATCGCGGTGTTTAAAGCTATAGCACTAACTTGAGGCTGTTTGTCAGTCATACCATTTACGCTAAATCTGGCAAACGGTTTCAAGCATAATGCGAAAAGAAATTGACCGAATTTAAAAGGTGCTTGCAATATTAATAAGAAAGCTTGTTCTAGGAACTGGCCGAGCGCTCTAATAAATCGCTGCAATGCGAATATACTTAAAATTATGATGATGATGCCTAAAAAGGGGTGACTGATTACCCAAGCTAACGCTTTCGTTACCCAAGATAAAGCGGGATGATGATCGATCCAAATTTTGATATCGTTTAATTTCTGATTCATAAAAGCAATCAGAGAATTTTCAATGGCATTAGAGGTGGTTTCGGTTATTCGATCGACAGTGCGATTTGTGGCAGATGTAACCGTATCAACTGCGTTAATTGTTGTTTGAGTTAATGAATCTTTTGCTTGTTCTGCGGTTTGAGCAATATTCTCAACAGTTTTGTGAGTTGCTTGAGTGAAAGTGTTAACTGCTTTAGTAGCAGTTTGATTGAAGGAATCTTTAAATTTTTCTGTGGTTTCGGCAACCTTATCTATAACTCGATCGGTTGCTTGATTGACTGTATTAATAGCACTGTTGGTAAATTCGGAAAACCTAACCCCCCAGTCCCCCTTATTAAGGGGGGTCTTAAGAGGGCTATTAAGGGGGGTAGAGAAGGGTGAGCCTTTAAGCCCCTCTCCTGGCAGGGGATGGGTTGGGGAGGGGTCAGTCCCAGCCCATTTGCTGACAGTATCGTTAACTGTCTGACGAGCAATTTCCATCTGATGAAAGCTTTCGGAAATGTTTTGAGGCAAACTGATTTCCCAAGGTGCCATATCGATTGAGGAGGGGCTAAGGGGCAGGGAGCAGGGGGAAAGGGGAAGGGAAAATAAAAAGAACCAACTCAAAAGTTAAAAGAGCTTCCGGCTTGACTTTTAACTTTTGACTTTTGACTTTTCCCCTGCGTTTTAACTAACTTAAGCCTAAGTCTGTTACTGCGCCTACGCTGCTAGAAGATACTAGTTTGGCATATTTTGCTAATACGCCAGTGGTGTAACGAGGTTTGGGGGGTTGCCACTCTGCGCGACGGCGTTCTAATTCTTCATCAGATACGTCTACTTGTAACAAACGGGCATGGGCGTCAATAGTGATGATATCGCCTTCTTTCACTAGGGCGATCGCACCACCGACAGCTGCCTCTGGTGCGACGTGACCCACCACCATACCGTAAGTGCCACCAGAAAACCGTCCGTCAGTAATCAATCCTACCGAATCTCCCAATCCAGCACCGATAATCGCAGAAGTGGGAGCCAGCATTTCCCGCATACCGGGGCCACCTTTCGGCCCTTCGTAGCGGATCACGATTACGTCTCCTGCTTTGATTTGACCGGCCAGAATTGCATCTAAACAAGATTCTTCCGACTCGAACACCCGTGCTGGGCCAGTAATTTGCGGATTTTTAATCCCGGTAATTTTAGCTACTGCTCCTTCGCTGGCTAAGTTACCCTTCAAAATTGCTAAGTGTCCTTGCTGGTACATGGGGTTATGCCAAGGACGAATCACGTCTTGGTCGGGGCGCGGCTCATCCGGCACGTCTGCTAAGATTTCGGCAATGGTTTGTCCGGTGATGGTGAGGCAATCTCCGTGCAGCAAACCGTTGACCAGCAGCATTTTCATCACTTGGGGAATGCCGCCAGCTTGGTGCAGGTCAGTGGCAACATACCGACCAGATGGTTTTAAATCGCACAAAACTGGTACGCGGGCGCGGATGGCTTCAAAGTCGTCTAGGCATAATTCGACGCCAGCTGCGTGAGCGATCGCGAGGAAGTGCAATACTGCATTAGTGGAACCACCCACAGCCATAATGACGGAGATCGCATTTTCGATCGACTTCCGGGTGATAATTTGGCGAGGCAGAATTTGTTTGCGAATTGCTTCGACCAAAACGAAGGCAGATTTTTCGGTACTTTCCGCTTTTTCTGCATCTTCGGCAGCCATCGTGGAAGAATAAGGCAAGCTCATCCCCATTGCTTCAAAAGCAGAAGACATGGTGTTGGCCGTATACATTCCACCACAGGAACCAGCACCGGGACAAGCTTTCCGCTCTACTTCTAGTAATTCGGGTTCGTCAATTTTCCCAGCGCTATATTGACCGACTGCTTCAAAAGCGCTGATTACGGTGAGGTCGCGTCCGTTGTGCTTACCCGGTTTAATCGTACCACCATAAACGAAAATGGCTGGGATGTTCAGGCGCGCGATCGCAATCATTGCTCCTGGCATATTCTTATCGCAACCGCCAATTGCCAGCACCCCATCCATACTTTGTCCGTTACAGACAGTTTCGATCGAGTCAGCAATCACTTCTCGCGATACCAGGGAATATTTCATCCCTTCCGTTCCCATCGAGATCCCATCGCTAATCGTGATCGTGCCAAAAACTTGCGGCATTGCACCTGCGGCACGAACGCCTACTTGTGCTCGTTCGGCTAACTGATTGATGCCCATGTTGCACGGAGTAATAGTACTATATCCGTTGGCAACACCGACAATAGGTTTAGTGAAGTCTCGATCGCCAAACCCAACGGCACGCAGCATGGCCCGATTTGGAGTGCGCTGTACGCCTTGCGTAACTACTTGGCTTCTGAGATTGTCCGGCATTTTAGTTTCCTTTGTCAGTTGTCATTTGTCATTAGTCACTTGTCAAAAGTTGTTGTCAAAAGTTCGTGGTTTGTTACGACTCGCCGATGACCAATGACCGATGACCAATGACCCTTCTTGTTCTTGATTTTCTCAGAAGGGAAGGTAGTTTGCGTACATGATATTAGCAGAGTGGTAAAAATTTTTATTGCATTTGAGAGATGATGGAGGGAACAAACCACGATCGGTACGAGCAAAGCATTTATTTCTACCAACCCCGGCTCACGCAAGCGGGTCATTACTATAAATGCTTTGCCTCTATAAGAAAGGGATTATGAGGCAGATAGTATGGATGCCAATGAATTGCTGGGGCGATATGCTGCCGGAGAGAGAGATTTTTGGGAAGTTAATCTGCCGGGAGCATCTCTGACTGGCCTTGACCTGAAGGATATCAATTTACGCGCGGCTAATTTGTCTCGGGCTAATTTAACCGGTACTAGTTTAATCGGCGCCAACTTACGGGAAGCTAATCTTCAGGGAGCGATTTTACAAGCTAATCTAACTGAGGCTAATTTAATTGCTGCCAATTTAAGCGGCGCTAACTTAAAAGGAGCTAACTTATCAGAAGCTAGCCTGCGAGGAGCCAACTTGGAAAGAGCTAACCTAAGCGGGGCTATTTTAAGCGAGACTAATCTCAATGAGGTTAACCTGCGAGAGGCTAACCTGAGTGGTGCAAAACTAATCGATGCCCCCATGAGTCGGGCTAACCTAATTAGAGCCAATCTCAGCGGCGCGATCCTAGACGGCGTAATCTTAACTCACGCGATCTTGAACGAAGCAATTCTAGAAAAAGCTCATTTGGTCAACGCCATTTTGATTGGCGCTATTCTGGAAAATACCAATCTCACCGGTGCTGACTTGAGCCGAGCCAAATTGAGCGGGGCAAACTTGGCGGGTGCAAATATGACCAAAGCCAACATGAGGGGTGCTAACATAACTTGGGCTACTCTGCGGAGTACTAATTTGCAAGGTGCCAATCTTTACCGGACTAAACTCAGTTGGTCTAACTTAACTGGCGCGATTTTGTGCGAGGCGATTTTGATCGATGCCAATATGAATCACACTAATCTACGAGACGCTAAACTGCAAGGCGCAATTATGCCAGATGGGAGGAGTCACGAATAGATTTTAGAAAGGGTGCATCTTAAATAGTTGGGAGATGGGGAGATGGGGAGATGGGGAGAAATAACTTGAAATCGATCTTTAAAATTTAAACATTGGTCGATGCTTTGATAACGAATTAAGATAAATTTATTTTT
>CAZJJR010000111.1:17664-17901 GCA_964546365.1 uncultured bacterium
CATTTCAGCCCCCCTGATGAAAGGGGGACTGAAGTAATTGCCTGTTGCCTCTATTTAAGATGGAGAATCTGAATTAGCGTTTAAATAGGCTTCGATCGCCTCAGTTGCTAATTCAACAACTGGCTTTCCTTGACGAGCGGCAACTTCCTTGAGACGTTGATAAACATCGTCGCGCACTGTGACGCGGCGACGTATTTTGGCAACGGTCGGAGTAGTAGTTTCCTCAGATGTCACGAT
>CAZJJR010000112.1:0-17428 GCA_964546365.1 uncultured bacterium
TATTAGACGGTCGCCCTTTGATCCGAACTCGGCCTGAGTGGTTAGAGTGGCTGTGGATTTTTGCGGCCTCCACAATTGGTGCGATCGTCACTTGGCAGTGGCGCTACAAAGGAGGGATGGCTAAATTTTCCCTGCGAATCTTCGCTATCATCTTTTCGATCGCAGGAAGTATCTTAATAGCAGGCCATATGGCTTTTTTAAAAGGTTGGTGGATACCAGTAGTTCCACCAGTCTTAGCTTTAGCCGGATCTGCGATCGCGATTACCAGTTATATTGCCCGTACAGCTGGTGATATCCGTCAAACCTTCAGTCGCTATCTCACTGATGAAGTAGTAGCTAGTTTACTTGAATCCCCAGAAGGGTTAAAGTTAGGCGGTGAAAGGCGAAAAGTCACTATTTTAATGTCAGACTTAAGAGGTTTTTCCGCCGTATCTGAACGCTTACCACCAGAAACAGTTGTTTCCATGTTAAATATCTATTTGGAAGCAATGGCTGATGAAATCGTGAAATACCAAGGAACCATCGATGAATTCATTGGTGATGCAATTTTAGTGTTGTTTGGCGCTCCAACTCAAAGAGAAGATGATGCCGAAAGAGCAGTTGCTTGCGCTTTAGCCATGCAGCTAGCTATGGATAGCGTCAATCAAAAAAATGAGAGACTGGGTTTACCGAGAATAGAAATGGGAATCGGGATCAATACAGGAGAAGTAGTAGTTGGAAATATTGGCTCGACCAAACGCGCTAAATATGGCGTTGTTGGCAGCCACGTTAACTTGACAGCCCGGATAGAGTCTTATACTCTAGGTGGGGAAATTCTGATTTCTGAAGGAACCCTCAAAGATGTAGGTGATATCCTCCAAATAGATGGTGATTTCCCAGCACAGCCCAAAGGATTTAACGAACCGATTTCCATCTATGAATTAGGGGGAATCGGTGGCAAATACAATCTCAGATTGCCCAAGCAAGAGAATTTACTTATTGAATTAAAAGAAGAATTACCTGTAGAATATTGCGTTTTTCAAGGCAAGCATCTTGATGCAAATAGTTGCCAAGGTAGCCTAGTCAAGCTATCAATGAAAGGCGCAGAATTACGGTCAAATAATATTCTTAAACCTCGGGAAGATAATATTAAGATAAATTTACTGATTGGAACTGAAAAAACATCCACTGGTGGAAGTATTTATGGCAAAGTATTAAGAAAAATTAAAAATGAAGATGCAAAATATTACGTTGTTTTTACTAATATTGCCCCGGATATAGCAGCAGAAATTAATCATATTTGTTACAAAAATGTCTGAATCAACGAATAAAAAAAAGATAAAAGTGTTGAGCCTGAATCATTATATTATGGGACACGCTACTTATCAAAATATATTAGAAAGAACATTTAGAGAACACATACCAGAAGTTGAATTTAATTCATTACATTTAACAGATCATTTTTCAACAGATTTTTTAGGAAAATTGGTGTATTGGCTTTTTAGCAAGCGTTTACCTGGACTGGGTAAAAAAGATTATGATTTTGCTAGATGTCGTACTGAATTAGCTGATTCATTTTTCGGTCGTCGCTGTCTGGTAAAAGCTTTAAAAAATTATCGGCCTGATATTATTCACATCCATACTCAATCAATTGCCTACTTATCATCATCCATATTCAAAAAAATCCCTGCCGTAGTTTCTATAGACTACACTGCTGCTTTACTGGCAAAAGAGCATCCTAGACCAGCTAATGTGACTTATCAACCTATTATTTATTTTGAAAAGAAATGTTTTGAGGCAGCGGCTCATGTTATCACTTGGTCTAAACGAGCGCGAGACTCAGTAATTGAGCATTACGGTATTTCTCCTCAAAAAGTTACTGTGATTGCTCCACCTGTATGTTTAGAAGAGTTTGCCAGCCTAACTCCAAAAAAATTATTTAATAAAGATCGTCCTCGTCTGCTATTTGTGGGCAATGATTTTGAACGTAAAGGGGGAGAAGATTTACTAGCAGTATTTTTGGAAAGTTTATCTCACCTTTGTGAACTTGACATTGTAAGTAATGCCTCTATAAAATTGCCTACAATGCCTAATCTTCGCCTTCATCAAGGTATTAGCCGACTTTCTCCAGAAATACTACAGCTTTATGCAGAATCAGATATATTTGTTATGCCAACTCGTGAAGATGTCTATGGAATAGTATTTAGCGAAGCAATGGCAGCAGGTTTACCTTGTATAGGTACAAAAGTGATGGCAGTTCCTGAGTTAGTGCAGAACGGAGTAAATGGGTTTACAATTTCACCAGGCGATCGGGAAGCTTTGCGAAAAGCTTTACTAGAATTGATAAATAATTATCAGTTAAGATTAGCGATGGGTCTAGCTAGTAAAAAATTAGCTCAAAAGCAATTTGATGCCATTTCAAACTGTAAAGAGATTTTAAGAATTTTTACTCATACAGTATGTTAAAAGTTTCTACTAAAATTTTATTAAGCGTTGCTTTAGTAACTCGAAATAGGCCAGAAAGTTTAGAGCGTTGTTTAAAAAGTTGGCGATCGCAAACCTTATCCCCGTTTGAGATCGTAATTTCAGATGATTCTGATGAAGTTCATACACCAGTAATTGAAGAATTAGCTAAAAAGTACAACTGTATTTATACTAAAGGCCCACGCAGAGGGTTATATGCTAACCGAAATCATGCTAGCTTGGCTTGTAAGGGAACTCATATTTTGTCAGGTGATGACGATCATACTCATCCCCAAGATTACGTAGAAAAAATTTTAGAGGTCGTAGAAACTGACCCGAAGCGAGTTTGGATTTTCACTGAAAGAAAAGCAGGTCAGCCTGCTGAAGGGCCACTAATTTGCCCTGGTGAAATGCACCGAAGTGGTGGTGGTTGCGTACCAAAAGACCCATCAAATTGTGCGGCGATCGCAGATGGTTCTTCTGTTTATCCGCGCCAAATATTCGATCGAGGTTTGCGCTATGATGAAGCATACTTTTTTGGCCCGATGTGGTATCTTTGGGGAAAACTATTAGTCAAAAACGGGTGGCAGATATCATTTTCAGATGCAACATTTATTTGGCATCACGATGAATCTGCGGTAAGATTTCACGATAAAAATTCGCTAAAAAACCTTTTGGAGGCAACAACTTATTCTCAATTAGTGAATTCTATTTGGATAGAGGGTTCTTGGCAAAAATTGATGTGGGCAATTATGTATTTAGTTAAGCGGATGATAATCAAAGACTCTATGTTATGGTATAAAGTAAAAGTTTGTTTAGATATTAAAAGTGCGTTCAGAGCAGTAGCCAAAGCTTATACTGCGAAAAAAAATTATTTTTAGGATAGGACTATTATTTTATGAGATCGGTCAATTTTATAGGAGAGAGGAAATATTGAAGTAATGAAAGGTTCCCAAAGAAAAAAACTGTTAGTAATAAGTCCTTCCTATCCACCAATTAAAGGTGGTATATCTGATTATGCACAACAATTGGCAAGAGCGCTTTCTAATTTATATGAAGTTAGTATTCTTACTTCAAAGAGTTTAGGAGAAACTGAATGGAAAAATATTTTTGTGGAAAATTCTATGCTAACCTGGAAATTTACAGAAACAATTAAGCTGATTAATGCGGTTCGCAAAATAAAACCAAATGTAGTTTTATTTCAGGATGGAGATGATTACAGATCGATATATGTAACAAACTTATATTTTTTAATGATGATACCTTTTTTCATAAGATTTTTATTAAGGTGTCCGATTTTTCTAATAATTCACGAAGGAGTTGGTAAAAGACAATTTATTCAAGCAAATTTAAGTACGGGGGTTATTGTTGTAGAAAAAAATTATCTAGATTGGTTTGCAAAATTTGGTAAGATTCAGCCAAATGCTAAATGGATACCCATAGGTAGTAATATACCTCGTGCAGAATTAACCAGTATAGAGCAGCAAAAAGTAAGAGAAAATTTAGGCGTTGGCGATCGCGATATCGCTATAGGTTTTTTTGGTTTTATCAACCCTCGTAAAGGTTTTGATGTACTAATTAATAGTTTAGAAATATTATCAGAGCAGTTTTCCGTAAAACTTATAATAATTGGTGAACCATCAGAAATACCTAGAAGCACTTCTTTTCAAATTAAATGGACTGGATATTTAGACCCTCTGGAAGTAGGCCGTGTTTTAGCAAGTATGAATGTATGCGTTTTTCCTTTTCCACAAGGAGCTTATTGGCGATATACAAGTTTGTTAGCAGCTTTAGTTCAAGATGTTCCGGTAGTGACGGCTCCAGGTTTAAAAGTTAAATTGGACGGACTTTATGAATATATTCCTGGAGATCCGTTTAGCTTAAGCGAAAAAATCAGAGAAGCACTTACACTTAAGTCTTCTGAAAAAATCAAGCGACATATTCATAATTGGACAGATCAAGCTATTTGTATTAAAAATTTTATTGATGAATCATTATGCTAAAACAAATAAAGCTCTTTAAAAATTTAGCAGTGCGTTCCGGTTTTCATTATTTTAGAAGAGCGCAAATACGCCCACCATTTTGGATTTCAGTTAATGGTTCACAATCTAGAGTCTACGCTAACAATGAAATTGATGCAGTATGCAATTTTTGTGAATTAATATTAGCAGATTGCTACCAAATTTTAAATCACCCAAAATCTTTTAAATCATTAGTAATTGTTGATATTGGTGCTAATGTTGGGATGTTCAGTAAAATCTGTACCCTCAAGTATCCTAATGCAGAAATTTATGCTTATGAACCCAATCCTAAATCGATCAAGTGGTTAGAGATGAATTCTGAAGGCACAAATATACAAGTTTTTCCTGTTGCAGTTTGGAATAGTTTGGGAACAGTTAAGTTAGATATTAATTGTGACTCTATTGACGTTCGCGTGAGCGATGGAGGAAATATAGAAGTAATGTCTATTAGTCCAGAGCAAGTTGCAGAAGGGAAGCAAATAGATATTTTAAAACTAGATTGTGAAGGGGCAGAATGGCAAATATTAAATAATTATAGTTTGCTAAAAAGAAGCAAATATCTATATATGGAATATCACTTAAATCAAAGTAACACAATAGAAGATATGCAAAAAATCATCGAAAATTCAGGACATAAAATCATCAAAATCGCTCCTAAATCTGGATGCGCTAATCAATTTGGTATGCTGTGGTCTAAAAGATTATCTACCTAAATAATAATGAAAGGTAATAGTTCTAGTTCTTGGAAAAGAAGGTTCGCTGATGCAATTGTTTTGCTGGTCAACCAAATTAATAACAATTGTAAAAGTTTTCCTGAAAACCCAAAGTCAATTTTTGTTCTACGGAATAATGATTTAGGAGATCTGCTAGTAATTACACCACTTTTTGAAGCTTTAAGGCGAAGATTTCCCTATGCTCATATTGTAGCGGGAGTAGGTGGTTGGAATGTGGACGTATTAAAGCTAAATCCTTATATTTCAAAAATAATGCCAGTTAACGCTCCTTGGCATAACAAATTTATCGCTCGACAAAGTTGGTGGGATGCAATTAAATATATTGCTTTTTCGCCAGAAAGCGAGGAATTGGCAAAGCATCGTTTTGACATAGGTATAGATGTTTTGGGAAGTTATTTTGGTTCTCTGTTAATGATTCGAGTCGGTATTCCCTATCGCTTAGGCGTGCGAGGCTATGCAGGCGGACACACAGCAACCCAAAAGTACGTAGAGTTTAATCCGTGGGAACACGTAGGTCGTTCAGGACTCCGTTTTGCCGAACTTTTAAATGCAACTGAGTTACCAGGGTGTAAACCACAAATATTTTTGAGTGCTAGCGAACTAGAGGCTGGTGAGCAACGATGGCTCCCTAGAGTTGAAAGAAGCAAGCGAGTCGTAATTGGGCCAGGGGGAGGTTTCCCTACGAAATGTTGGCCATTAGAAAATTACATAAGTTTGGTAAAAATGCTGACTGCGATCTCACCTATTGAGGTTATCATTGTGGGCGGTAAGCAGGATCGTGAAGCTGGCGAACAATTAGCTGCTCAGCAGCAAGTTCGTAATTTGGCGGGAGAGCTAACTTTGAGAGAAACATTCGCACTGGTAGCTAGTGCCGACTTAGCGATCTGTAACTCTAGTGTATTGATGCACGCCGCAGCTGCTTTTTCTATTCCTACAGTTGTTTTATTAGGAGAATGTTTTGAGTCAGCTAAACAACATAAGGCACAATGGGGTTACGAAGGAATATGTCATATACTTGGTAAGGAGAACGATCGAAAAGAAATTTATACTCCTACAGATGCTATCCAATATATTCGCAACTTTTTATAAGTTTGATTTTGAAAGCATAGGGAGTTTAAAATGAGCGATTTTACTATTCTCATTTTAGAGAATTGACAAAAAATACAAAAGTATCTTAATCTGTTTTGCTAGTCACGAAAATAGTTAACGACTATCTAAATTTAGATGTGAGTTTTCAATAAAGGAAAAAAAGGTGCTGTATTAGGTTGAATAAACGAAAAAAATGGGTATGAACATTATTTTGGTGACAGGATCGGCTGGTCTTATTGGATCTGAGACGGTACGTTTTTTTTGTAACAAGGGATTTACGGTTGTTGGTATAGATAACAATATGCGGGAGTCTTTTTTTGGCAAAAGTGCTTCCACAGAATGGCTGCGGAATCGCCTGATTCAAGATTATGGCGATCGCTACATACATCATTCCGTTGATATTCGCGATCGAGAAGCTATCGAAAATCTTTTCAAAACCTACAATAAAGACATCAGCCTAATCGTTCATGCAGCGGCCCAACCATCTCACGATTGGGCTGCTCGCGATCCCTTCACAGACTTTACAGTTAATGCTAATGGTACATTGAACTTACTAGAAAATACTCGCCAAATTTGCCCGGACGCCGTATTTATTTTTTGCTCGACAAATAAAGTTTATGGAGATTTGCCAAATTATTTACCATTGGTTGAGCAGGACTTACGTTGGGAAATTGACCAAGCTCACCATTATAGCAAAGGCATTGATGAAAAAATGAGCATCGATCAATGCAAACACTCTTTATTTGGAGCTTCTAAAGTTGCTGCTGACGTATTAGTTCAAGAGTACGGTCGTTACTTTGGTATGAAAACTGCTAGTTTTAGAGGTGGTTGTTTAACTGGGCCAAGCCATTCGGGGGCCGAATTACACGGTTTTCTTTCATATTTAATGAAATGTACCATGACTGGCAGCCCTTATAAAATTTATGGATACAAAGGAAAACAAGTTCGTGATAACATTCACAGTTACGATTTAGTTAACGCTTTTTATCATTTTTATCAAAATCCTCGCATAGGAGAAGTTTATAATATTGGTGGAAGTCGTTTTAGTAATTGCTCAATGCTAGAAGCAATTCAACATTGCGAAGTAATCACCGACAAGAAGCTAAAATGGGTATATGAAGAAACCAATCGAATAGGCGATCATATTTGGTGGATTAGCGATATTGAAAAATTTAAAAGTCATTATCCAGAATGGAATTTAAACTATGAAATATCGGATATCCTCAAAGAAATTTTTACCCATAATGTCAAGAGATGGGTCTAAATAAAATATGGTGTTGTTAATTATTTTTAAAGCAAAGCAATGTTTTCTAATTTATTTCAAAATCGGATATTCAAGTTTATTTTAGGAGGTGGAGTAGCAGCAATATTCAATTTGTTGCTAATATTTTTCTTAATCGAATTGCTGAACTTCAATACTCCTATTTTAAGAAATATATCTAACGTAATAGCAATTGAGCTATCACTGCTATTAAGTTTTTTTATTTACCGGATTTGGGTTTGGCCAGGGGGAAATTGGACAATTAAAGAAGTTTTATTTCGTCAGATACCACTTTATCATATATCAGCTGGAACAGCTGTGACTGTTCGGATTTTTTTCCTTTTCCCAATCTTAGATTGGCTAGGAATTAATTATGCAATTAATACTTTGATAGGCGTATTATTAAGTGCTTTTCTTAACTATTTAATTAGCGACAGACTAGTTTTTAAGGTTAACAATAAACAGGCAGAAGTCACAAGTAATGTAGAAGATAAACCTGAACTATATTATCCAGAGGGCTTAGCACCTGCCTTGGAAAAACAGGTTGGGTTGTTCAGAAATGAGTCCGATAATATAGGACAATTTAAACTTAAGAATGCAGGTAACCTAGATGTCCTTTCGATAGTAATTCCCGCTCATAATGAAGAGGGTTGTATAGTGCAAACTATCCAATCTGTTACAAAATTGTTAGAAGAACATCGGATTCCTTACGAAATTTTAGTTGTTAATGATAATAGTAGCGATCGAACAGAAGAACTATTAAAAAATATCCAATTAAAAAATAACAAAGTCTGTTATATTAACAACTATTATCCAAATGGTTTTGGCTTTGCAGTACGCTGTGGCTTAGAAAATTTTCAAGGAGATGTGGTTGCAATTGTAATGGCAGATAGTTCTGACGAGCCTCAAAATATAATTGATTACTATTATAAATTACAAGAAGGATATGATTGCGTGTTTGGATCTCGCTTTGTTAAAGGCGGTAAAGTAATAGATTATCCAAGGCATAAATTAATAGTGAATCGACTAGCCAACTTATTTATTCAAATACTATTTACTTTAAAATTTAATGATACAACCAACGCTTTTAAAATTTATCGCAAAGAAGTAATAGAAGGAGTCGCTCCCCTTTTATCTCACCATTTTAATTTAACAGTTGAACTTCCTCTAAAAGCGATCGTCAGGGGATATTCTTATACTACTATCCCCATTACTTGGCGTAACAGAAAAACTGGAATTTCAAAGTTAAAAATTAAAGAAATGGGTAGTAGATATCTATTTATTGTTCTCTACATTTTTTTGGAAAAATGGCTTTCTAGAGGAGATTATGTTCATAAGCGTAATCATTTAGCTATCAACTACCATAAAAAATAAATGGTTTATATCACTAGGTTAAACTAATAAAAATATGAGTAGAAATGTTTTAATTACAGGTGGCTCAGGTTTTGTTGGTAGTTCTTTGGCTTTAGGGCTAGCAGAACGTTATTCTGATTGGAAAATTATTGCTTTAGATAATTTGAAACGTCGGGGTTCGGAATTAAATTTACCCAGACTTAAGCAAGCGGGAATAGAGTTTGTACATGGTGATGTGAGGAAGAAAGAAGACCTCGATGTAACAGTACTAAAACCAGATTTAATCATAGAATGTTCTGCCGAACCATCGGTTCTAGCCGGATATAACTCTCCTAGTTACGTACTGGAAACAAATTTATTAGGAACTATTAATTGTTTAGAATTGGCTAGGCAGACTCAGGCAAATTTTATTTTTTTATCTACCAGTCGAGTTTATCCTATTGGACATTTAAAAGTTTTAAAATTTAATGAAACTGAAACTCGCTTTGAACTTTTAGACGAACAGAGTTTGCCCGGTGTATCTAGTCAAGGGATTTCAGAAGAATTTCCTCTAGACGGAACTCGATCCCTTTATGGTGCAACTAAGTTAGCCTCGGAATTACTCATAGTTGAATATGCCGATGCTTATGGATTAAAAACTTTAGTTAATCGTTGCGGAGTTTTGACTGGCCCGTGGCAAATGGGAAAAGTAGATCAAGGTGTATTTGCTTTATGGATGGCTTTTCACTATTTTCAACGATCGCTTAAATATATCGGTTATGGAGGTATGGGTAAGCAAGTGAGAGACTTCCTCCACGTTGCCGATTTATTAGACTTGATTGATATTCAAATTAATAATATAGAGCGACTGAAAAACAAAACTTTTAATGTAGGGGGTGGGGTACAAAATACTCTTTCTCTACAAGAAACAACTCAGTTTTGCCAAAAAATAACTGGAAATCGTATTAAAATTACTTCTGAACCGGAAAACCGACCAGGAGATGTACCGATTTTTATTACAGATGCAAAGAAAGTTATGCAAGCTACTGGTTGGACACCAAAGAGAGATGCAGAAACTACTTTAAATGAAATTTATAAATGGCTCGATCGCTCTAAAGAGCTAGTAAGCAAGATTTTTTTGTAATTTGATCGTTATGCTAAATCACCATAATTACGGTAGGAAAAAGTATACAGCTTTAGTAATTATTCCTATTATTGCCTTTTGGACAATCCTGTTTTTTTTGCGTTATCCTATACCAAGTATTGATGACCCTTTCTTTATTGGAGCAGCTATTAATTTAGCTAAAGGAGGAGAATTTACTAACCCCTATATAGAATCTTGGAATTCAGTATTAACTAGTGGTAAGTTTTACTTCCAGCCTCCTTTTCATTCTTATATTTTGGCTGGGTGGCTAAAGATTGCTGGTATCAGTACTAATAGCTTACTACTATTCCAGTTCTTATGCTATAGCACATTTTCTTTATTTTGTACGCTTTTGCTAAGATTTTATCGCTTTCCGATATTTACAGTTTTTCTTATAACACTTTTGTTTGCAACATGGCACTGTAACCCAAACCCTTTATACACGACCGGATTTCGTCAAGATGCTCTAGGTATGGCTTTTTTAGCATTAGGTTTATGGCTAATTACGAAGGATAGTTGGTGGCGATATTTTTTAGGGTTTATTTTTCTTGAATCTGCTGTTTTTACATCACCAATAACTTTAGCTTACGGGTTTTCTTTTGGAGTGGCTATTTTAACCATTAATTATATTCATAGCGGCAAATTTTCTCAGAACAAGACCAAGTATTTTTTCAATAAAACTTTATTACTATTAGGAGCCACTGCGTTAGTTTTTACTATATTTTTAATTTGCATAAATTTCGATTTAAAAACTTTTATAACCGACTTTTCTTTACATACTTCTTTGAGGAGAACCTCAACATTCAAAGCGATCCCTACATTTATAATGCTAGTTTCTCAAGGTTATGGATTTATTTTAAACGTTCCTACTTATGTTCTTTTTTTATGTTTTGTTATTGGTGTTTTTAATAGACGTTACTTTATTAATATTGAGCGCAAAATATTATTTACTGGTTTATCATTAGGAGTTCTTTCAAATATATTACTTTATGCTTCTGCCGTGTGGGTAACTTTCTTTTTTTGTTGGTTAGGTATTGTATTAATTATTTCTCAAATAAATTGGCGTTCTAAGAATATGATTTATCTACCAATTATTACTGCTTTCATTTTTTTATCAAGCCAAAGTTTAAATATTATTTCTTTAGTTGGAAGAGAATATACATCCGAAAGTAGTTATCAAGAAATAAGGCAATTTTTTCTGGCAAATCCAAATAGAAAATATGCTTTTGATGAAGTAGCTGCTAGATTCATATTTGACTATAAATTTCCTCAAAATTCTACTTGTTGGAGCGCTCTCAAACCAGCACCAGCTTCCTACCCATCAGCCAAAGACAAACTAGCAGATGTTACATGGATAGTCGCCACATATAACTTAGGAAAATATGCCCCAGAGATTCAACCAGATTATCCAAAAATCGAGTTTATTGGCCACAAATTTAACACTTTACCCAAAAAGCCTTTTGACGTAACAATAGTTCCTTAAATGAATATAACTTATAACTCAATTTAATATTTTATTGGCCAAGTTTATTGCTAATATTTATTGTCTATCTACCTAAAACTATGAAAGTTCAAGCCAGTTACTCTTTTAAAAAATTTGTAATTACTGTAACTATTCCTATAGTTGTCTTTTGGACTATTTTATTTTTCTTGGGATATCCTTTGCCTAGTAAGGACGATATTTTTTTTACTGGAGCAGCAATTAACTTAGCGAAAGGAGGAGAATTTACCAATCCTTATATAGAATCATGGAATAATGTCTTGAGTAGCGGAAAATTTTATTTCCAACCACCTTTTCACTCTTATACTTTAGCAGGCTGGCTAAAAATAGCTGGAATTAGTACAAATAGTCTACTATTCTTTCAATATTTATGTTATATTTTATTTTCTTTAGCTAGCGCCTTAATATTCAGAGCTTATAATTTTCCTAGAGTTACAGCATTTGGCATCACAATTTTATTTGCTATATGGCATTGTAATCCTAACCCATACCACAGCACAGGCTTCCGCCAAGATGCTCTCGGTATGGCTTTTTTGGCACTAGGTTTATTGTTAATGACAAAAGACATTTGGTGGACATATTTTTTAAGTTTTTGTTTACTTGAAAGTGCTGTTTTAACAGCACCAATAAATATTGCTTATGGGTTTTCCTTTGGGTTGGCTATCTTAGCAATAAACTTTATCGATCGTAGAAAATTTAAAATTAATTACTTGCATTACTTTTTGAAAATAGGGATTACTTTTATAAGCGCAACAGCCTTAATTTTTGTAATTTTTCTATTATGTATAAATTTTGAATTAAATACTTTTATTTCGGACTTTCTTCTCCACGCTTCTTGGCGGAGAACAAGTACTATGCAAGCAATCCCTGTATTCGTAAATTTGATTAGTAATTACTATGGTATCATCTTGTATGTGCCTAGTTATATTCTATTTTTTTTAATGTGTATATTAGTTTTTCATAAAAGGCTATTTATCGCTATTAATTTAAAAATTTTATTTATTGGTTTAACGTTAGGGATGTTGCTTAACATATTTCTTTATACATCAGCCATAGGATTTAATTTTTTCTTTTGTTGGGTTGGTATTATAGCTATTGTATTTATGATTAATTGGCCATCCAAAATTAAGATAGCTGTTTATTTAGTAATAATAACTTTATTTTTATCTAGCCAAATTATTAATACTTTGTCTTTAATTGGAAGAGAGTATGTATCCGAATCTCAATACCAAGAAATTAGAGAGTATGTTCTAGCTAATCCAAACAGAAAATATGCTATAGATGAAGTAGCGGCAAGATTCGTATTTGACTATAAGTTACCCAAAAATTCTACTTCATGGACTTTCATGCAAGCTCCTGGATCACCACTTATGACAGCTAAAGATAAGCAAAAAAACGTTACTTGGATAGTTGCAAAATCTTGGCTAGGACAAAGTTTTCCAGAGTTATTAACAACAGATTATCCAAAAGTTGAATTTATGGGTAGAAAGTTCAATTCTCTACCCAAAAAACCTTTTGAGATTATAGTTATTCCTTAATTCAAAGGTTAAAAATTAACGACAATTAATAGAATTATCATGTTAAATTTTCCTTCTTATGTACGTAAGATTAAACCATTTATATTGCTTGGTTATCTCATACCGCTAGCATTACTTTTATGGTTTGTCGCTAACTTTAGCGTCAATGTTCCATTTTTAGACCAATGGGTATTAGTAGATTTTTTTGCAAAGGTATCCTCGAAAACAGCAAATTTTGGAGATTTATTTGCCCAGCATTTTGAGCATAGATTATTTATTCCTAGAATTGTATTCACTATATTTGCATTTTCTTCCGGTTGGAACGTAAAGCTTGAACAATGGTGTAGCATTTTATTGGCTACATCTTCTTTCTACGCTATGTACAAATTGTCAGTTATTCAGAAAAACAATAATAAACTATTACTTCACTTGGCAAACATCTCAATTAGTATGCTTTACTTTTCCTTAGTGCAGTTTGGTAACTGGCTTTGGGGATTTCAGATTCAATGGTATTTACCTAATGCTTGTATAATCCTAGCTGTTTTTATTTTGTATGTACCAAGGAATTTACTACCTTATTGGAAGGTATCATTGGCTGGTTTGTTTTGTTTTATAGCCAGCTTTTCTTCTGCTCACGGTTTGCTATCTTGGCTAGCTATAATTCCCTCAATTCTTTTTTTTCAAAGTAATGTAAAAACAAGAAAAATAATTATTTTAGTATGGATAATATTATTTATATTATGTTGTAGTATTTACAGTATTGGTTACCAAAAACCAGATTCATCTGCTGATATACTTTTCTTTATAAAAAAACCGTTAATTACACTAGCATTTATATTAATGATGGTTGGTTCCTCTTCAGTTGGGCTAGTTATTAATCCAGCACTTGCAGGACTTTTAATTATGATAAATTTTTTATTTGTTAATATTTACTATCTAAAAAATATTCGTTCACAATTTGCAAGTAATGCTGCTCCTTGGTTATCATTGGGCTGGTTTTCTATGTTAGTTGTTCTAACGATAACTGTAGGTAGGGTTGGCTATGGGGTAGGGAATGCTTTACAAACAAGATATACAACTGGTTCTGTACTAATAGTAATTTCTTGTATTCAAATATGGCGACTGCTAATTAATAATGAAAAAATTTGCAAAATAAACAAAGTAACTGTAAATTCAATTGGTTGCTTTATATTTGGCTTAATTGTGGCTATTTTTATTGCTTACTCTACTGATGGAATTGCCAACGGAAGAGACACATGGTTACAAAAAACTAGTGGGAAAGCTTGTCTAGAAGTAGTTTATTATTTAGACAAGTCTCTTGATAATTTACCTGAGAATTGCTTGCATTCTATTACTGGTGAGCAGTTTCACAAATTGTTAAGAATTTCAATTTATGAATTAGAATACTTAGGATTTAGAAGTTTCCCTAAAGATATTGAATTTATAACAAAAACTGAAAAAAATTACGGGAGTATTGATATTACTTGGAGCAATAACAAAACTTTAGTGTTGCCAAAAAGTCTCAGTATAAAAATTTCAGGTTGGGCTACTTTACCAGATAGCCTAGAACAGCCAAGAGTAGTTTTATTTTCTTATGGAGAGCGGAAAACGTTTTTCGCTCATGCCGTTATAAAATTACCAAGACCTGAAGTAGGGAGGATACTTAAGTCTAGTAGATATTCTAAAATAGGTTGGGATCGTTTTGGATGGGAAACCGAGATAGCAGGTAAATCTCTTCCGTTGGGAGAAAATTTAGTTAAAGCTTGGGTATACGCTCCAGACAAGAAGCAGTTTATACAATTAAATGGTACTCCTAAAATTAAAGTAATCACCGAATGATATTTAAAAAAATAAATGCAAGTAACATCTATCGTTCCTAACCTTCCTCCTACCATTGATGGAGTAGGAGATTATGCCTTCAATTTAGCCAAACAAATGCGCCAAGATTGTGGGATTAGCACTCATTTTATTGTCGGTAAATCTAATAAGAGTAAAACAACAGACTTAGAAGGATTTTTTGTCAACCAAGTAAATGTAAATTCTGCTAATGCTTTGCTATCTCTTTTGGAGAGTAATGGTCAGCAATTAGATTTAGTGTTACTGCACTATGTAGGTTATGGTTATGCGAAGCGGGGTTGTCCTTTTTGGTTAGTCGATGGGTTACAAAAATGGCGAACGGTAAGGAAAAATCGCTGTTTAATAACCATGTTCCACGAGCTTTACGCTACAGGGCCAATTTGGGCTAGCTCTTTTTGGTTATCACCTTGGCAAAAAAATTTAGCTGTACGTCTGTCTCGATTAAGCGATCGCTGTCTTACCAGTGAAGAACGCTATGCTCAACTTCTTCACCAGTTTACACTAGGCAAACAGGCATCAATTCCTAACTTACCAGTTTTTTCTAACATTGGCGAACCAGAACAAGTACCTCCACTTGCACAACGTCCTCGAAAATTAGTAGTATTTGGCAGTAGCAGCAATCGACAACGAGTTTATCAAAAATCGTTAGCGTCTTTAGAGCAATGTTGTCAAGAATTGGAGATTGAAGAAATATTGGATGTTGGGCCACTTATCAATCTTGATTTTTCTTCAATTAATGGAATACCTGTGGTCAGGACAGGTAAAAGAACCGCACAAGAAATTAGTACAATCTTATTAAGTTCCATAGCAGGTTTCTTTGACTACAATACAGAGTATTTAGCTAAATCTACTATCTTTGCTGCTTACTGCGCCCACGGATTAATTCCGATCGGAATATTTTATAGCGAGCAAGAATTTAATGGTCTGTCCTCTGGGAAACACTACTGGCTAGCAGACCGTCCTACAGGAAGGCTAAACTTAGAAGTAGCACAGGCGATCGCAGATAATGCCCGTGCTTGGTATCGAACCCATAACTTATCAGTACACGCTCAAACTTTTGCGGCTCAGTTTAAAGAAATTGTGGCCAATTAGCAAGAAAAACATCATATCGTAATTCACTATGAATCAAGCTCTCAAAATACAGCGTCAATTAGCAGCAGAAATCAGTGGCGGTATTAGTACCGATCCAGTCTATACGGCTTTTGAGAGAATATTAGTAGAACTTGATTTGAAAGGAGATATTTTAGATTTCGGAGCGGGTACTGGTAATCTAACTCAACGTATTCAAAAATTAGAACGATTCCATTCAATTACTGCTATTGATATTATCGAACATTCTTCAAAAAACGATAGTTCAATTAGGTGGATCAAAGCAGATTTAAACGAACCGACGAATTTACCCGATCGAATATTTGACGTGATTGTTTCGGCGGAAGTAATCGAACATTTGGAAAATCCTAGAGCCGTTGCACGAGAATGGTTTCGTCTACTTCGTCCCGGTGGAACTTTAATTTTTAGTACGCCAAATAATGAAAGCTGGCGAGCTTTGTTAGCTCTGTTATTTCAAGGACATTTTGTATTATTTGGTGATAGCTCATATCCGGCTCATATCACTGCACTGCTGCGTAAAGATGCACAACGTATCTTGTACGAAGCAGGTTTTTTAAGCCCCCAATTCTTTTTTACTGACGTTGGTAGCATTCCTAAACTTCCCAAACTTACCTGGCAAATGGTTTCAGGCGGATTATTTAAGGGTATTCGTTACCGCGATAGTTTTCTGGCAATTAGTAAGAAACCTGAATAAGAAATGAAAATTCTGCTTTACTCTTCAGTATTTTGGCCTTCTACAGGAGGTGTCGAAACTATCACCGCTACTTTAGCAGAAAATATTTTACGTTTAGGCCATGAATGTCTAGTCGTTACTGAAACCGTTACGAAAAAAGAGGATGAACGTCTTTACAAAGTAATTAGGAAACCTTCCTTAAAACAGCGATTAATACTGTCTAAACAATGCGATTTAATTCATTCTAATGGCGCTAGCGTAGCGATGTTTCCCTTCGCGAAATTAAATAATAAACCTTTTATATGGACTCATAATGGATACCAAATTTTATGTATTGATGGTTTGGGCTGGGTAGATGGGGAGCCTGCTCCTATGAGTCCTATAAAATCATTAAAATATCATTTCAAAAAAAATGGGTTAAAATTTGTTTTAAAAGAGTCAGTTAAACTAGCTGTTAGACGCTATGTTGCTAATAATGTTGATTTGAATATTGCTTGTTCAAATTGGGTTGCTAAACGTCTACAATGCAAAAAACAAGTTGTAGCATATACACCTTATTCGTTAAGTAAATTTAAATCATCACAAAATAACCAAAATTTCAAGTATGATTTTCTTTATGTGGGAAGATTAGTAAGTGAAAAAGGAGTTCCCGATTTAATTAAAGCCTTTCATTTGTTAATTTCTAGCTCCAACTACAGTAATAAAACGCTGGCAATTGTTGGAGATGGTAATATTAGACAATCTTTA
>CAZJJR010000112.1:17601-17810 GCA_964546365.1 uncultured bacterium
AGCGGCGGGTAAAAATTTAATTGTTTCTGAGTGTGGAGGACACGCAGAATGTTTGGGAGATGCTGGACTAAAGTTCAAAAATGGAGATATTCAATCTCTTTACCAGTGTATGGTTAAATTACTTGAAGACCAATCTCTAGCAAAGCAACAAATAGAAAAGGGAGCAAGCCAATTAAAGAATTTGGATGAATTTGAACTAACCAAAAATA
>CAZJJR010000113.1:0-243 GCA_964546365.1 uncultured bacterium
ACAGCTATTGTGGATGAATTTGGCAGTCCGAATTGCATCATCTACTGCGACTAGTTGCGCTGACTTTCCATAAGCTTTGAACTCAAAAACTAGCATCGTTTTACCTCCTGTCTTATACTACCATATCTGGTATAAGATTAATGGAAATACCATAAAAAGCCGTCCTGGAAGGACGGGGCTTTAAACCCAATTTTTTTGTTTTTTTTTAATAACACTAAGAGCGAGCAGAATGCAGAAGGCAAA
>CAZJJR010000113.1:334-17735 GCA_964546365.1 uncultured bacterium
TCGGGATCTTCGCTTGCTTTTTTGAGGGCAGCTTTTTCTAATTCAGCCTTTTCTAAAGCAGCAGTAACCATTGCTTCATCCAAAATTTTGCGTGCTTCTTCTGCTTCTGGTAAAGCTTCTCGCAGTTGCAAATTAGTTTGAGCAAAAACTTTCAAAGATTTCAATCCATCTTTAATTTGTTGGCTTTGTTCGACCGTTACCGTTCCTTCAAATCAAAGGTCGATTTGCGTTCTAGCTTCCCGTGCAGCCGGACGTAATTCTTCGGCTTTTTGGCGAAGGGTAGCAAACTGAGTTAAAGTTTGGACGGCTTGGCCGATCGCATCTGTTTCTTCCGTTTCTTTCTCACCTTTATTTGAAGTGGGTTTAGTTACGTTTTGCCTGAGCAAAATTAATTGATCTGGCCCAAAACCATCCTTTAAATCGAGATCGACTTCTCCAGAATCCATCATTTCCAGTAATTGTTCAATTGCCGCCTCGCGATTTTTCTTCGTATCATTTTTGCCGGGAATATCCAAAATAATTGACGGATCCTCAGCTAAAGAATACTGGGGCATTTCAATCTCCTATGCTTTCAAACTTATAGAAATATCAATTGCTATAGTAAGCGCATAAAAAATTATACTAAAATTACTCCCCAAAATAGAAGTTAAATAATTACAAATCAATTCTTTTCGTTTATCTGCCAGCAGGGAGAGGCTTGTTTCATTCAAGGGATAGAGACGTTACCCTTGGAAAATTTGAGAACTTTAAAACTAACAGAATAAATACTTAACAATCGGACATCGTAAATTATGCGGGGAATGAATCAACTCAAAACAGCCGCTTTGCTGGGATTGCTCAGCGGACTTTTAGTACTCGGCGGCTATTATCTGATCGGTAACGAACAAGGACTGTACATAGGGCTTGGCTTAGCAGCGCTGACTAGTTTTAGCTCGTGGTTTTACTCCGATCGCGCTGCTTTGATGGCTTATCGCGCCCAACCGATCGCACGGGAAGAAGCGCCCGAACTTTACGATTTAGTAGGCAATTTAAGCCAAAAAGCCGGCATTCCCATGCCCAAACTATTTATCGTACCGACTAAATCTCCCAACGCTTTTGCCACCGGTAGAGATCCCGAACACGCTACCGTAGCAGTCACTGAAGGCATCCTTGAACTGCTTTCCAAAGAAGAATTAGCGGGCGTTTTAGCCCACGAACTCACCCACGTTCGCAACCGAGACACCTTAACCCAAGCAGTTGCAGGTACGATCGCGGGAGCAATTACTTTTATCGGTCGAATACTGACTTTCGGAGCGATGTACTACCCTGTTAGTCGCGACGATCGCCGGGGTGGAAACCCGCTAGCTATCTTGTTTCTGATTATATTGGCTCCCATTGCCGCTACTTTCATTCAATTAGCGATCTCCCGCACTCGCGAATTCGCCGCCGATTTAGGTTCGGCTGAAATTACGGGTAATCCTTTAGCTTTAGCCAGCGCCCTGGAAAAACTAGAAGCAATGGGACACCAAATACCCATGAATGGCAATCCAGCAATGTCACCCCTGCTAATCATCAATCCCCTCTCAGCAGAAGGTCTACAGTCGCTTTTCCGTACCCATCCCCCCACCGCAGAACGCATTCGTCGTTTGTTGGAATTGGCGGGGCAAAAACAGCCTGCTCCTGCTTTGGTCTAAACTTTTCTCAGATTAATAACTAAGTTATTTATCTGAGTTTCTTTACTTTCAAGGTTCTTCGATTTTTTCCCCTGTCGATGCACCACTGGCTGGGTAATAGCGGTGCTTTTTGGGATTGTTCGGGTCTGCTTCCGAATAAATCGAACCCATGCTTTGCAACTTTTGCAAATGCTCGCGTGTGTTACTGCGCGAAAGTTGGGCAACTGCCATAATTTCGCGGGTGGTTAATCCAGGATTTTGCACGATTGCTCTAAGTATCTTATCGCGGGTGTTCATGGCTGAACTCAGCAAGCCGTCTTATTGACCAGCAACCCTGAGCTAATTGTTTCCTTACAAAGGTCTGTAGGCTTCTTCAGGAATAAAAGGTGAAGGATGAAGGATAAAGGATGAAGTATGAAGTGTGAAGGCAAAATTCAGGAGTCAGAATTTAGGAGTCAGAATTAACAAATTTTCCCTTTCCCTCTTCCCTCTTCCCTAGCCCCTAGCCCCTAGCCTCTAGCCCCTTTCCTCTCCCATCCCCCGATCTCCCTGTGTAGATGTAGCGATCGCTTTTCACCCTAACCTAACGATATAACTTTTATTTCTCTTCCCATCCCCCTATCTGCCCACTTTCCCGATGAGCCAGAAAACCGCCCACTAGCGGTAGGGTTTCTACGAAAAGCTATCTCAGCCTTCGCTGTGTAACAAAATGTTAATCTTGTAACAGTTAGACGGAATTTTTATGGGTTAGGAGATAAAAACCGCCCTAAATCAATCGTCAAAAGCTCGATCTGGGTAGTTCTCTGCTCGAGATCGGGGTATAAAACAGTTTGCATCTAAGGAGAATTAAGATAAATGGCGATAAAAGATAAACCTCCTCAAAACTCTCGTTCTCGCCAGATTGGAAGTATTTTTTTACTCCTATCAAGCTTGTTCCTGCTGGCGAACTTGTTTTTACCCGGTTTATTTGGCCCCCGGACGCCCAGAGTGCCATATAGCTTGTTTATTCATCAAGTAGACGAACAAGAAGTCGATCGCGTTTTGATCGGTCAAGATGAAATACGCTATCAACTCAAAGGTGAAAACAACCAACCGGGACAAGTACTTTCCACCACGCCGATTTTTGACTTAAAGTTACCCGAACTCCTGGAAAGTAAAGGAGTTGAGTTTGCCGCACCCCCCCCACCCAAAAACGGTTGGATCGGTAGTTTACTCAGTTGGGTGATTCCGCCGTTAATTTTTATCGGCATTTGGCAATTTTTCTTCAGTCGCGGTGGTGGTGGCGCTCAAGGTGCCCTTTCGATCGGCAAGAGCAAAGCTAAGGTATATGTAGAAAACGAGTCAACTAAGACCACTTTTGCTGATGTGGCGGGAGTGGAAGAAGCGAAAACAGAATTAGTAGAAATCGTTGATTTTCTGAAAAATCCAACTCGTTTCACCCAAATTGGGGCGCGGATTCCCAAAGGCGTTTTGTTAGTCGGTCCGCCGGGGACGGGGAAAACCCTGCTGGCAAAAGCAGTAGCGGGAGAAGCTGGCGTACCGTTCTTCAGCATCTCCGGTTCTGAATTTGTCGAACTGTTTGTCGGGGTAGGTTCTTCCAGAGTTAGAGATTTGTTTGAACAAGCCAAAAAAATGGCTCCCTGTATTATTTTTATCGATGAGTTGGATGCGATCGGTAAATCTCGCAGCAGTGGAGGTTTCTACGGCGGTAACGACGAGAGAGAACAAACTCTCAACCAGTTACTAACCGAAATGGATGGTTTTGCAGCTGCGAACACCACGGTAATCGTATTGGCTGCTACTAACCGTCCGGAAAGCTTAGACCAAGCATTGTTGCGTCCGGGACGTTTCGATCGTCAAGTGTTAGTAGACCGTCCGGATCTGGCGGGTCGGGAATCTATTTTAAAGATTCACGCCCAAAAAGTGAAGCTGGGGTCTGATGTAGACTTAAGAGCGATCGCCACTCGTACCCCCGGTTTTGCCGGTGCAGATTTGGCCAACTTAATCAACGAAGCCGCTCTTTTAGCAGCCAGAAACCGTCGGGAAGCAGTCGCCCAAGCCGATCTTAACGAAGCGATCGAACGAGTAGTCGCCGGATTAGAAAAGAAAAGTCGCGTTCTCAACGACAAAGAGAAAAAGATCGTTACCTATCACGAAGTCGGTCACGCCTTAGTTGGCTACTTAATGCCCGGTAGCGGTAAAGTAGAAAAAATTTCCATCATCCCGCGCGGTATGGCAGCTTTAGGCTACACCTTGAAACTGCCTACAGAAGACCGCTTTTTAATGGATGAAGCCGAAATTCGCGGCGAAATCGCTACCCTGCTGGGTGGACGCGCCGCCGAAGAAATCGTCTTCAATAGCATCACCACCGGTGCATCCAACGACTTGCAACGCGCCACTGACTTAGCAGAACGAATGGTCACCAGCTACGGCATGAGCAAAGTGTTAGGGCCGCTAGCTTATGATAAAGGGCAACAATCCATGTTTTTAAACGATGGAACCCCGAATATGCGTCGCGGAGTCAGCGAACAAACAGCAGAAGCGATCGATAAAGAAGTCAAAGAAATTGTCGAGACCGCACATCAGCAAGCTCTAGATATCCTCAATCAAAACCGCGATTTGCTAGAAGATATCTCAACAAAACTACTTGAGAAAGAGGTAATTGAAGGAGAAGAGCTACATAGCTTGCTCGCGCAAGTACGGCGAATCTCTGAAACTGCCCTAGCCTAAGGAGTTAGGCATTTCTACTGGAGAATGCTTCTTAAGAAAGAAGCATTCTTCATTTTTTGTTTGTTAAATTAGCCACAGATTGCTTCTGATTCGGTTGAACGATATTAGATTACTCAAATCCATCTAAAATTAATCATTGAACCTCAAGCAATCTCTGGGTGAAATTATACATATTTGCTGAAAGTAACCCCTGCTAAGAGCAGTAGGAAATTACTTAATCGCTTTAATCTATCGCAACCGCCACGGTCGTTAGGATATTCTTAATTCCTAAACACCTCGCTCCTAAAGTTTTGTTTTCCACAGTCACCAGTTATAATCACGGTATGGGAAATCAATGTGCAAATAATGTTTGTGGTTTTTCCCCTGCATCTTACCCGCTTTCCTCTTCCCTAGTACCTAGCCATTAGCTATACTATGCACCATATATTAATAATAGATGATGAAGAGGCATTAAGAGCCAGCCTTTCATTCGTACTCATTTCCGAAGGTTATAAAGTTACAACCATCCCAGATGGAATGACTGCCTTAGAAACGGTCAAAAAACATGATTACGATCTGATCGTCCTAGATTTAATGTTACCTTACATGGATGGATTAGAACTTTGCTGGCGCATCCGACAGTTTTCTAACATCCCGATTATAATTCTGAGCGCTAAAGACCACGACTCTGATAAAGTTTGGGGTTTAAAGGCAGGTGCAGACGACTATATAACAAAACCCTTTAGCGCTCGCGAACTTTTAGCAAGGATAGAAGCGGTTCTCCGTCGCACGGCTCGGGTGCGATCGTTGTCTTGAAAAGCAGTAATCAGTATGCAGAATTGAGAGCCTGAGTTTACCTAATTAATCGGAAAATTCAGCTTGCGATCGACTCACAAAGCTGAATTCATCGCCATTTCAAGATAACTTGCTAAAATATATCTAAAGAAAGAAGATAAAATCACAGTTTAATAATAAAGGTTTTGCCAACCGGGAAAGCAGCCACAATGAAACTTTAGAAAGAATCATTTCATACTTGAGTAGTGTAGAATCAAAAACTAAGAGTTCCGAACTTTTCAAAGAAAACTTGGAGATTGCTGCTAAGTTTAACGAATATAGTTGATAGCAGCCTGCTTTTTAGAAAAGGTAATTTTCCTATGGAACACGTTCTGCTCATTGATGATGAAGAAGCATTGCGAGAAAGCCTCACATATACCTTAGTCAAAGAGGGTTATCAGGTAACCAGTGCAGGTGATGGAATGAGTGCGCTCAAACTTTTTCACAAGCAAGTGCCGGATGTGATTATTTTAGATTTAATGCTGCCGGGAATAGATGGTATGGAAATATGTTGGCGTCTGAGAGCTTATTCTGACGTACCCATCTTGATTTTGACCGCAAAAGACCAAGATATTGATAAAATTTGGGGCTTAGAAGCTGGTGCAGATGATTATATTACTAAACCATTTAACACTCGCGAACTGCTAGCTCGCATGAAAGCAGTCCTGCGTCGCCGTGCTGCGGCAAAATCAGAACAATCAGAATAAATAAATTATTGACGCTCATCGCTGACGTGGGTTTTCGTTAAGAATTACCACGAAAAAATCACCGATAGCTAATGACGATCTACAATTTTAAATCTAAAATATATATTCTAAAAACGAATGACTTTGTGGCCTATTCGGATCAGATGGAATTCCATTCACACCAGATTATTAGCTAGCTATTTAGCTCTCATAACAATAGGAACATCGCTCTTAACCAGCTATATTTTATGGTCTTTTTATGTATATTTCATGAAAACCAGGGAAGCTGATTTAGATGCTTGGACTAGTGCCTTAAGTGAGAGTTTAGCTGACTCTTTAGAAGAGCAGAATTTAGACCGAGTGGCTCTTTTAGTACAACGTTATGGCGCTCCTAAAACTATTACGTTGCGGGTATTTTCACCAGACGGTCGGTTACTATCAACTTCGTCTCCCGATACGGATTATCGGGGAATTAACTGGTTAGAAGTTCCCGGTATGAAGGAGGCTTTTCAACAGCAGACAACTCAGGGGGTTGCCAAAGGTGTATTTTCCAACGACGATCGCCTATACGTAGCGCGTCCGATCTACCGGGATGGCCAAATGCTGGGAGTGTTGCGGATGTCCATCACCCTCAGACAGTTCCAACGCCAGTTTCAAAGCATGATTTGGACGATTTTAGGAACTTTGGTGGTAACGGTATTACTCTGTGCGGTAATCAGCGAATATCTTACTCGCAGTATAGCTAGACCGATTCAAGCAATGTGCAATTTCGCCATTCGATTGGGTGGCGGTCATTTTGGCGACAATCTAAAAATCGCGCAAGAAGATGAATTAGGTCAGTTAGCGATCGAGTTAAACCGCATGAGTAAACGGCTGGCTTCCCTCGATAACGAACGACGGACATTTTTAGCTAGCGTATCCCACGAATTGCGTACCCCGGTGAGTAATGTTTTAGTGACTCTGGAAGCATTAGCTAATGGTGCTGCTGAAGAACCTCAATTACGCGATCGCTTTATTCACACTACTCAAGAAGAAATTAAGCGCCTATCCAGATTAATTCATGACTTATTAGATTTAGGCAGGCTAGAAGCAGGCGTAACTTCCCTAGAAAAACAAACTCTCAAGTTAAAACCATTGATCAATCGTGCCGTGCAAGCAATAGAAATTCGGATGCAATCTAATAAGGTCGGGATCGGTATAGATATAGCTGACGTGGAACTGCAAGGCGATCCGGAACGACTGATTCAAGCTTTTTTAAATATATTAGATAACGCGATTAAATATTCGGTGGCTGATTCCCAAGTTTTTGTCTCTGCCCAGAAAGAAGGTAACCAAATTGTCGTAAAAATTAAAGACCAAGGCCCCGGAATCAGCGAAACTGATATGCCTCACATTTTTGAACAGTTTTACACGGGAGACCGTTCTCGCAAAGGTAGCGGCACGGGTTTGGGTTTAGCGATCGCGCGTAAAATTGTCGAAGCACATGGTGGCAGCATTAATGCTACCAGTAAGGAAAAAGGCAGCGGCTCGACATTTACTATTTATCTCCCCTTCGATCATAACTACAGCTGCTAGTTATAAAAATTGAGGAGTTAGGGGCTAGGGGCTAGGGAAAAGAGCAAAAAAAGAGAAAATAAGAACTGGTAGTGAATAGTGAATCATTCTTTTTAGCCCTCTTTTTTAAAGAGGGCTACTTTATTTTCAGAAGATAATGTTGGGCTTTGCTCGCCCTACTCCTTTTGGCATACTCCTTTTGATGTAATTCTATTTTGCACCACACTCATCACCTGAGTTTCTGGCAAATCGCTAAACCTTAAAACCATGATTTTTCGTCTAGAAACCCGGTTTATTAAGCCTGATTGAGAAAGCGTGCAAGATCTGGGTTAATGTCAGTCAAAATCCGCCCTATCGATCTGCTTATCTAGAATTTATTATAAGCAATAAATAATCAACATTCTATCACATTATATAAGAAATAATTAATTTATTAAAATATTTAACTCGGTTAGAAAAATTTATAAAAACTTAATTATTATAAATTTATTAACAAAAGAAAGAAGTTATTCTGTCTGGAAATTAAAAACTTTTTATTGCCAAAATTACGTGATTATACGGTTGTCAAAATGTGCGATTAACCATTTTTCCAGAATTAAAAAATATTTACTAACTAACAGTAATTATTAGTTTTTTCGCGTTGATAATTTAGTTAAAGCAGAACCATAATGAAAGTAACGCTACCGGGCTACAAACTCCTTAAAACCGTCCACTTTGGCGGCAAAACCGTAATTTATCGCGGTCACAGAGAAAATGACAACACCTCAGTCATCCTGAAAACGCTTAGGTCTGAATATCCCACCTTAGAAGAAATCACTCGTCTGCGCCACGAATATAAAATTATGCAGCCCCTCCATATTGCTGGGGTCGTTAAACCATACGAATTAAAGGCTTATCAGCACGGCATAGCACTGGTATTAGAAGACTTTCCCGGTGTAACGCTCAAACAATTTATTGCAACGGGAGCAACTAATTTAATCAATTTTTTAAAGATTGCGCTCAATCTCGTCCAAACGCTGGGAGAATTGCACGAACAGCACATTATCCACAAAGATATTAAACCGCACAACATCTTAATCGATCCCGAAACCTGCGAAATCAAATTGATCGATTTTAGTATTTCCTCCCTGTTGGATAAAGAAAACCCAACGATTAACAATCTCAACTTACTAGAAGGCACCCTCGCCTATATGTCGCCAGAACAAACTGGCAGAATGAATAGATCGATCGACTATCGCACGGATTTTTATTCCCTCGGCGTCACTTTCTACGAAATGCTGACGGGAACTTTACCCTTTAATTCCACCGATCCGATGGAATTGGTACACTGTCATATCGCCAAAACGCCACCACCGCCATGTCAAGGAACGGTTTGTTGTTTGTCGGAGTTACCAGAAGCGATTGCCGCGATCGTAATGAAACTATTAGCCAAAAATGCTGAAGATCGATACCAAAGCGCTTGGGGATTGAAAGCAGATTTGTCAGAATGCTTGCAACAATTTCAAGCTACCGGAAAAATTGAAAATTTCGTCCCCGGTAGATTAGATAAATCAGGGCAATTTCTGATTCCGCAAAAGCTGTACGGACGGGAAGACGAAGTGGCAACTCTCATGGATGCCTTTGCTAGAGTTGCTGCGGGTGCAAGCGAAATCATGCTCGTTTCCGGTTATTCGGGAATTGGAAAAACTTCAGTTGTGAACGAAGTTCACAAACCGATCGTCGGCGCGAGGGGATATTTTATTGCAGGCAAGTTCGACCAATTCAAGCGGAACATTCCTTATGCTGCGATCGCGCAAGCATTTGGGGAATTGTTCGGCCAAATGTTAGTAGAAAATGCCCAAAAAATTGCTACTTGGAAAGAAAAACTAGAAGCGGCCTTAGGAGAAAACGGACGAGTCATTATTGACGTAATTCCAGAAGTAGAATACATCATCGGTAAGCAACCAGAAGTACCCCAACTGGGGCCCAGCGAATCGCAAAATCGCTTCAATCGGGTGTTTAAACAATTCTTAAGAACATTCGCCACTAAAGAACACCCGTTGGTGATGTTTTTAGATGACTTGCAATGGGCAGATGCAGCTTCATTGAAACTCATTCAACTGCTGGTTGCCGATCCCGACAGTCAGTATTTGTTGGTAATTGGGGCGTATCGCGATAACGAAGTTACTCCGGCACATCCTTTGATATTAACGTTAGAGGAAATAGAAAAAGTCGGCGCAAAAGTTAACAATATCGTCCTGCATCCGTTAGATTTTGGCAATGTCAGCTTATTAATCGCAGATACGTTCAAAGAAACTCCCGATTTAGGCAATTCAATCACTCCCAAACATCGAGTATTCGGATTGGTAGAATTACTCTTTCATAAGACAGGGGGAAATCCTTTCTTTTTGACACAACTATTTAAAACCCTCTACACCGAGAAACTGATAAATTTTGATTTCTATGAAGGGCGTTGGTTGTGGGATATCGACAAAATCCAAGCCATCGGGATAATCGATTATAATGTTGTTGAATTGGTGGCGAGGAATATTCAAAAGTTATCGCCTCAAACGCAACAAGTACTCAAATTGGCAGCTTGTATCGGCAATACATTTAATTTAGAAAATCTGGCGATCGTCAACCAACAATCTTTGGTTAATACTGCTGATGATTTGTGGGAGGCGCTTCAATCTGGCTTAGTTTTGCCGTTGAGTCAGGCTTATAAAATACCCCTGTTCGTTGACAAAGAACAACCACTAGATTGGTTAAATTTGGCAGATGTCAAAGTCGGATACAAATTTTTACACGATCGCGTACAGCAAGCAGCCTATTCCCTAATACCGGAAACCGAAAAAAAAGCCACTCACCTCAAAATCGGTCAATTGCTGTTGCAGAAAACCAATCCAGCCCTGCTAGAAGAAAATATCTTCGATATCGTCAATCAATTAAATATCGGCATTGACTTAATTACACGCCAATCGGAAAAAGAACAATTAGCCAATCTCAACTTAATCGCCGGACAGAAAGCCAAAGCAGCAACCGCTTATGAAGCAGCAGTCAAATATTTAAATCAAGGTTGCCAACTGCTAGAACGAGATAGCTGGCAGACTCACTATCGCTTAACCCTATCTCTGTCTGTAGAAACCGTAGAAGCTGAATTTTTAAACGCTAACTTCGCCCGGGCAGCCAATGTAACTCAAATCGTTTTAGAAAAAGCCCAAACATTACTCGATCGCGTCAAAATTTACGAGCTGAAAATGCAATTTGAAATCGCTCAAAACCAAATGCTAAAAGCGATCGATACGGGAGAGGAAGTTCTCAATTTGTTAGGCATTTCCCTCGCCACCACACCGGACACCCAGCCGACATTTCCGCAATTACCTCAACTAGAAGAGTTAGAAAATTTACCAGTAATGACGGCAGCGGAAGACTTAGCAGCAATGCGAATTCTGATCGCCATTATGCCGGCAGCTTATCAAGCCAAGCCAGAGCTAATGCTGCAAGTAATCCTCACCATGATTAAACTTTGTCTCGATCGCGGTCATTCGGCATTAGCAGCTTATCCTTATGCACTTTACGGCATGATTTTGTGTGCCGTGATGGAAGATATCGAAGGAGGATATCACGCGGGTCAACTGGGACTTCGACTGTTAGAACAATTTAACGCCAAAGAATATCAAGCCAAGGTTTATACAACCTTTAATCCCTTTATCAGACCGTGGAAAGAACACGCCAAAGAAACCCTCACACCGTTTATTAAAGGATTGGAAAGCGGGTTAGAAACGGGAGATTTAGAATATGGCAGCTATTGTGCGATGAACTATTGCACGTACTTATTTTTAATTGGCGAACACTTAGAAACGGTCGAACAAAAACAAGCAAAGTACATTCCTTTATTGTGGCAGTTGAAACGAGAAGTGGCGATCGCTTATGCCAAAATTTGGGGACAATTAGTGCATAATTTGGCGGCCAAATCCCCAGATAAATTTCGGTTGAGCGGCAAATACTTTGACGAGTCAGTGATGTTACCAGAACTGAAAACAGCGAATAATGGAATGTTGCTGTTTGCGGTTTATTTATCTAAACTGATTCTGCTTTATCTGTTAAAAAATCGGGATAGAGCGCTGGAAAATGCTTTTTTAGCTGCCGAACAGCTAGGGTGCGTGATGGGTTTTATGACAGTGGCTACCCATAATTTTTACTATTCTCTTGCTTTGTTAGGGATGTATGCAGAGGTAGATGGGAGCGAGCGAGCAAGATATCTGGCTTTGGTGGAGTCAAATCAGGCAAAAATGCAACGTTGGGCTGCTCATTGCCCTGCTAATTATCAGCATAAATACGATTTAGTGGAGGCAGAGAAAGCCAGAGTTTTGGGGCAAGTTTTGGATGCGATGGAATTTTACGATCGCGCGATTGCTGGCGCTTCTAAACAAGGATACATCCAAGAAGAAGCTCTCGCTAACGAACTCGCTGCTGAATTTTATCTCGTTTTGGGCAGGACTCACGTAGCCAAAACCTACATAACGGAAGCTTATTACGCATATATTCGTTGGGGCGCTATTGCGAAAGTAAAAGATTTGGATGAAAGATATCCTCAGTTAATTTTGCGATCGCCTTTGGCGCTGCACTCCTCCCAATCGTTAGAGCCAGTAACGACTGATATTCTCGAATTAACTCAAACAACTTCAACAACTTCTAAAACCACTCAGATTCTCGACTTAACAACTGTTTTGAAAGCTTCTCTCTATCTTTCAGGAGAAATCGTCCTCAGCAACCTGCTGCAAAAGTTGATCGAAGTCGCGATCGAAAATGCTGGTGCTCGCCAAGGTTTCTACATCACCAAACACCAGGAAGAGTGGATAATTGAAGCTTCCGGAGATATTGATAACACCGAATTCAACATTACATCTACTAGAGTAAACTTTCATAATTCCTCGCTCGTCGCCGATCCTTCATCCTTACCCATTTCTATCCTGGATTATGTAGAGAGAACCAAAGAAAGCCTAATTTTAGACAACGCTGCCGTTACTTCCAAATTTACCGCCGATCCTTACATTTCCAGCCATCAATCTAAATCGATTTTGTGCTTGCCTTTGCTTCATTCAGCAAAGCTTTCTGGGATTCTTTACTTAGAAAATAACCTACTGGTTGGTGCTTTTACTGCCGAGCGATCGCGCGTGTTGAATTTGTTGAGCGCTCAAATCTCGATCGCGATCGAAAATGCCCGCCTCTACTCCAGCTTACAAACCTACTCCCAAGAACTAGAAACCAAGAACGCAACTTTACTGCAATTGTCTGCACGAGAGCGAGAAAAAGCGGAACAATTAAAACAATCTTTACACCAACTCCAACAAACTCAAGCGCAATTAGTACAAACCGAAAAAATCTCCAGTTTGGGGCAATTAGTAGCGGGTGTTGCTCACGAAGTCAACAACCCAGTCAGCTTCATCAACGGCAACCTCCATCACGCCAGCGATTACGTTTCTGACTTGTTGGCACTTCTCGAACTTTACCAGCAATACTACCCCCATCCCGCTACCGAAATTGCCGAAAAAATCGCAGAAATCGATTTGGATTATTTGCTGGAAGACTTGCCGAAAATGTTATCTTCGATGAAATTGGGAACCGATCGCATTAGAGATATCATGCAATCTTTACGCAACTTCTCGAGGGTAGACGAAGTAGGCGCTAAACCTGCCAACCTCCACGAGGGTATAGATAGCACGCTGACTATTCTCAACCATCGCTTGAAAGGCAAAGGAGAACTCAAAGCGATTAATATCGTCAAAGAATACGGAAATTTGCCTTTAGTTGAATGTTATGCCGGACAGATGAATCAGGTATTTATGAACCTGTTGGCAAATGCGATCGACTCGATGGAAGAAAGCAGAAAAATCAGCGAACAACAGATTTGGATTCGTACCAAATCGATCGAACAAGCGGATTGTTCCTTTGCTCTCATTTCCATTAAAGATAGCGGACTGGGAATGTCACCAGAAATTCAAAAACGCTTATTTGAACCTTTCTTTACTACTAAACCACCAGGTAAAGGCACCGGTTTGGGATTGTCTATTAGTCATCAAATCGTCACTGAAAAACATCAAGGTCGTTTGCGTTGTATTTCTTCACCGGGAGAAGGAACCGAATTTATCATCGAGATTCCAGTTGTATAGTTACCGATCGCGACTAGAACAGCAATTCAGTAATCTCAGAAACCGAGTTTCTTTCGCGATCGCGATCGATATTTCGTTACTCCAAACCTCTCCGACGACAATACTAAATCGGTGTTCTAGGGGAAAAGGAAAAAGGGAAATTTCTGACTTTTTCCTTTTACAGCAACCGCTCTCGTCAATTAAGGCATTCTTAATTGCTGAAAGACCCTTCTTCCCCTAGTCCCTAGCTATACTTCTTATCGCAAAGTTACGAATTCTTCTGCCGTAGAAGGGTGAATACCAACGGTGGCGTCGAAATCTTTTTTAGTAGCGCCCATTTTGACCGCGATCGCAATTCCTTGAATGATTTCTGCGGCATTTTCGCCTACCATGTGAGCGCCCAAAACGCGATCGCTATTGCCATCGATCACTAATTTAACCATCACTTTTTCATCGGCACCAGTTAAACTGTGGAACATCGGACGAAAACGAGCGCGATATACTTGCACCGCATCACCGTATTTCTCTCTCGCTTCTGCTTCGCTTAAACCAACGGTAGCTGCTTCCGGTTGAGTAAATACGGCAGATGCCACATGATCGTGACTGAAAATGCGCTGATTATTGCCAAATTCCGTATCGGCAAACGCCCTTCCTTCTCCAATCGCCACCGGAGTTAAATTAATCCGATTCGTGCAATCTCCCACTGCAAAAATATTCGATTGACTGGTGCGGCTGTATTCATCAACTTCGATCGCGCAATTCACGCTGTAACCGTGCAATCTCGGTAAACCTTCATCATCGCATAAAACTGTTTTCACCCCCGCATTTTCCAAACCAAGACCTGCTAAATTAGGAGCGCGACCGATCGCGGATAAAACGGCATCTACAATAATCGTAGATTCCGTATCTTTGTCTTTTTCCACAAAAGTAAGTTGCAAACCATCTGACACCTTGGCCAATTTTTTCACTTGGCTATTGCCGATAATATTAATGCCATGCTTGGTCATTCCTTCCTGAACGCCATTGTAAATATCTTCATCAAAATCTCTCAGGATTTTATCGCGACGAATCAACAAATCGACCTTCGTTCCCAATCCATTCATAATGCAAGCAAATTCCGCAGCAATGTAGCCAGCACCGATAATTGCCATCCGCTTGGGTTGTTCTGGCAAAAGAAACATTTCGCGGGAAGTTATCGCATACTCCATACCGGGAAGATTCGGCTTAATCGCTTCTCCTCCTACCGCAATCAAAATTTTATCGGCAGTTACCGTGCGATCGCCAATTTGCACGGTATGAGCATCTAATAAACTAGCACTACCTTTAATTAATTCAACGCCAGCTTTTTCCAACAAATTAATATGTACTTGATTGAGGCGTTTGACTTCATTATCAACGGCAGTAATTAGTTTTTGCCAATCAAAAGTCGGATGAACTTCGCTCCAACCGTAACCTACCGCATCTTGGTAGAGGTGGGAAAATTTCGAGCCGTAAACCAATAGTTTCTTAGGAACGCAACCGCGAATAACGCAAGTACCGCCCACCAAATCTCGTTCCGATATCGCCACTTTCGCCCCGTAAGAAGCCGCTCTTTTGGAAGCTGCTAGCCCCCCGGAACCCGCACCTATCACGAAGAGGTCGTAATCGTATACCATCGCTTGTTATGCTCCCTTGTGGACATTCTGATATTTCTTATCGTAATGAGTTGTTGCAATCTACTTTCAGGTATAAAAAATAAACTTCTGCGGCTAGTTGTCTTTAGCTTCATTTTCGGTTTGCTCTTAAGCATTACCCCTGTTTTGGCGCAAGCAAAAGCTAGTGCTTCTATAAACGTGGATGGACGCCAATTGTTTAAAGTTAGTCAATTGGAGGGATTTGACGCGCAACCGAGGGCTGATTATGCCAATCAAATTTTAAATCGGGTAGTGGCATCAGGCAACCCGGTGGAAGTGAAGGTGGTAGAAGTTAACGATTTACCAGTAATTCAGGTAAATGGCACTAATTTGCTGACAGTTACCGAAAAAGATACGCCCCCAGGTGTCGAGAAAGAGGAACAGGCGCAACAGTGGCGATCGAGCATTCAGATGGCAATTAATCTAGCGCTGGAACAAAGGCGTCCCGAATATATCCGTCAAGCTTTGTTGACTGCGGCGGGGTGCTTGCTAATCGCGATCGCCATCAACTATTTTTTGAGTTGGATTTGGCAAAATTGGTTTTTCCAATTCCTTAACCAACGAGAAGTTGCTCCCGAAACTCCAACACCAACTTACTCTCTGGAATTTTTCCTGAAATTAGTACTCGGTTTGCTGCGGGGTGCGGTATGGTTGGCGGCGGCGCTTTATATTACCAATCAATTTCCCCAAACGCGGGTATGGAGTCAACGCATAATTGATGGCATTATTTATAGTTTGGCTTCCCCGATTATTCCACTGGGAAACAAATCTTATTCGGTTATTCAGATATTCATCTTAATCGGTCTGTTTGCAGGTCTTTTAGTTGTTACCAAAACAGTTAAAAATTTATTGCGATCGCGAGTGTTACGCCTGACGGGAATTAATCGAGGTTCTCAAGAAACGATCGTTGTCATTGCTAATTATGCAATGATTTTTATCGGTACGATTATCCTGCTACAACTTTGGGGCTTAGACCTCAGTTCCGTGACCATTTTTGCTGGTGTCTTAGGCGTGGGTATTGGCTTGGGATTGCAGGGAATTGCCAGAGAATTCGTCAGCGGTTTAGTAATTATTTTTGAACGGCCAATTCAGGTAGGAGATTTTATTAATGTAGGAGATTTCATGGGAACTGTCGAGCGGATTGGCGTTCGCAGTACGGAAATTCGCACTTTAGATCAAGTCGCCATTATCGTACCTAATTCTCATTTTTTAGAAAAAGAAGTGATTAACTGGAATCACGGCGGTTTATTCACTCGTATTAAATTACCAATTGGTGTAGCATATGGTGCTAATTTAAATCAAGTTCGAGCAGCATTAGTTGACGCAGTTAAAGATTATACAGATATAGTATCTGAACCTCCTCCGAGAGTAATTTTTACCGGATTCGGGGAAAGTTCTTTGAAATTAGAATTACTGGTTTGGATTCGAGAACCCCGCAAACAGGTTTTAATTAAAAGCGATTTATATTTTCGGATTGATGAAATTTTTCGAGAACGAAATGTGGAAATTCCTTTTCCCCAAAGGGATTTTCACCTGCGTTCTGGCAATTTCCCGATCGAACTTTCTCCTGAATTGGTAAATTCCCTAAAGAATTGGTTCACAAAGAATGGCAATGGTAGCTGATGCGAGGGCAGGGGGCAGGAGGCAGGGAGCAGGGGGCAGGGGGAAAGGGAGAAATTTTTAATTCCTGAATTCAGACTTCAGACTTCAGACTTCAGACTTCATCCTATCCCCTCTTAAGATAGATTGCCGATCGCAAAAAGTGAGTTTTAATGTGATGCAACCGTGTAAGTATACGGGCAACAGCCATGAAGCGCGATCGAACAGGTAAATTTATCAATAATTGGACTTTAGAAGCAAAACAGCGAGTAAATTTATCGCTGACGCAGAAAGCATGGTGTTTTTTAGAAGAGCAAGCTTCTCGAAACGGAATTTCCAAATCGGAAGTGATAGAACGCTATGCCCGTAGCTTCGAGCAAGAACGCGATCGAATAAAAACACCGATCGAGCAAGAAACTGAAAGCTTATCGATTCCCAATCCGTTTTTCTGTCATAAGCTGCCAGAATGTCAAGCTGACTTATTATATCTAATTGATTCCTTATTAGCAGCAGCGCCGATCGGAATTTGCTTTTTAGATAAAAAGTAAAGAAAAAAAAAAATA
>CAZJJR010000114.1:0-5868 GCA_964546365.1 uncultured bacterium
TCAAATAGTGTTACTATCTCAACGCTTACACGGTTATCTACTTCCCCTGCCATCGAAAATTGCTAGTAGCGTGTTATCAAATATGTTACAGAGCGTGCGAATTGCACCACTGATCGAAAACGATCGCATTATCGGTACGATCACCGTCATAGAAGACGTTACCGAACGGGTAGCATATGAAGGAGAATTAAAACACCAAATCGAAGCACTCAAACAAACAGAGTCAGCATTACTATCTACTTACTCGCGACTGCAACATTTACTTTCATCCAGCCCAGCAGTAATTTATACTCGTAAGTTTGTCGAACATAAAAGTATTACGTTTGTCAGTAAAAACGTTACTGCTAAATTAGGATATCAGCCTGAAGATTTTATTGAAAATGTTACATTTTGGTGGGAACACATTCATCCTGATGATTTGGAACAAGTGTCAACCCTTACACCCAAACTTTTTAAAACCTCTTCTCTAATATTAGAATATCGATTTCTGCACAAAAACGGCTCTTACCGATGGTTGCGAGATGAAATGAAACTGGTGCTGAATTTGGCAGGAAACGTACAGGAAATTTCGGGTGCTTGGTACGATATTACCGATGATAAAATAGCTCAAGAAAAAATCCGAGAACAAGCTGCCTTAATCGACATTACTACAGATGCAATTCTAGTCCGAGATTTAAATAATCAAATATTGTTTTGGAATCAAAGCGCTGAAAAACTTTATGGTTGGACAGCGGCAGAGGCAATAGATAGAAATGCTCATCAATTTTTACAGGAAACTCCGTTACCTCAACTGGAAAAAGCACTTTCAACTATTGTCGAAAAAGGTTCTTGGCATGGAGAATTGCATCAAATTACCAAAAGTGGGAAGGAAGTAATCGTCGAAAGCCGTTGGACTCTCATGCGAGATGAGAGGGAAAAACCAAAATCAATCATGGTGATTAATACCGATATTACGGAAAAAAAACAATTAGAAGCACAATTTTTCCGGATACAAAGAATCGAAAGTATCGGCAATTTATATAGCGGTATTGCCCATGATATGAACAATATTTTAACGCCGATTTTGGCATCTGCTCAACTGTTGCTTAAGATGGAAATGCCTACCGAACGCAGGCAGCACTTGCTCGCTATAGTAGAAGATAGTGCGAAGCGGGGAGCGAGCCTGATCAAACAATTGCTATCTTTTGCGCGAGGTATGGAAGGAAAGCGCACGACTATTAACATTAATAATTTAATTGCTGAAATTAAACAAATTATTCAAGAAACTTTTCCCAAATATATTGAATCATCAATCAACGTTGCACCAAATATTGCCTTAGTTTCTGGTGATTCAACTCAACTCAATCAGGTTTTAATGAACCTTTGCGTTAATGCTCGCGATGCCATGCCGAAGGGAGGAATTTTAAAGATTTATGCGGAAAATGTTTATCTCGATCGAGAATTCGTCAGAATGAATATTGGTTCTCAAGTCGGTGCATATGTTGCGATTATTATTGCCGATACGGGAACGGGGATTCCGGCTGAAATAATCGATAGAATTTTTGAGCCGTTTTTTACTACTAAGGAAGTTGGTAAAGGTACTGGATTCGGTCTTCCTACTGTTCTTGGGATCGTGAAAAGTCATGGTGGTTTTTTAACAGTGGAGAGCCAACAAGGAAAAGGTTCAACATTTAAGGTTTACTTACCAGCGGTAGAACAAACTGAAACTCCCGTATTTAGCAAAGCAGAATATAGTTCGGGAAAAGGAGAGTTAATTTTAGCAGTTGATGACGAAATTTATATTCAAGAAATTAATAAAACTTTGCTAGAAAAGCACGGTTATCGGGTTTTGTGTGCTAGTAATGGCTTGGAAGCAGTAGCTTTATACAAGCAGTATCAAAAAGAGATCGCAGTGGTGCTGTTAGATATGATGATGCCTTGTATGGATGGTTTAACGGCGATTCGAGAATTGCAAAAAATTAATCCATCAGTTAAGGCGATCGCGACTAGTGGATTGATTTCTAAATCCGCGATCGATTCGGCTGCTAATGTGGGGATCAAAACTTTTTTGGCTAAGCCTTATAGTAGCGAAGAATTATTGAAAACTTTGCAGGAAATATTAGGTTGAGAGTAAGGAGTCATATTCAATTGAATTAGAGATTCTGAATTCTGAATTCTGACTCCTGATTTCTAATTAGGCGACTAGTTTGCCGATCGCGTTTTTCACGATTTGCAATGCCCGGTCTATTTCTTCGGCAGTTACAATCAGTGGTGGCACGAAGCGGACTACTTTTGGCCCAGCGGGAACGAGCAGTAAACCTTGGGAAATAGCGGCTTTTACCACATCCGCAGAAGTCAATTCTATATCTGCTTTCAGTTCCATCCCGTTAATCAAACCCCAACCGCGCACGTCGGCAATTAAGTTAGGATACTGGGAAGCGATCGCGCTCAATCCAGCCCTTAACTGTTCCCCTCGCTGCTGTACGTTGTCTAAAATTTTCTCATTTTCCAAAGTTTGGCAAACGGAAAGCGCCACTCCACAAGCAAAAGGATTTCCGCCAAACGTGCTAGCATGATCTCCCGGCTGGAAGACATCGCAGAACTTCTTACACATGGTAGCGCCGATGGGAATACCGCCACCCAATCCTTTCGCACTGGTGAAAATATCCGGCTCTATTCCTAGATTCTCATATCCCCAGTACTTGCCGGTGCGTCCCATACCGACTTGCACTTCATCCAAAATCAGGAGAATGCCTTTTTCATCGCAAATTTGACGCAATTGTTGGAAATATTCCGAATTGCCAGGACGAACGCCGCCTTCTCCTTGTAAAGCTTCTAGCAGGATCGCGCAGACTCGTTTTTCATCTTTGTCTATTTCCGCTAGAGCATTTTTCACCGCTTCGATATCGTTATAAGGAACGTAATGGAATCCCGGCATTAACGGGTCGAAATTTTGTTGGTACTTGGGTTGACCCGTGGCTGTAATCGTCGCTAAGGTGCGACCGTGAAAACTGGCGTGCGCCGTCAAAATTACCGGAAACTTAATTCCCAAGACCGTATGGGCGTATTTGCGAGCTAATTTGATTGCCCCTTCATTAGCTTCTGCGCCAGAGTTGCAGAAAAATACGCGATCGGCACAAGAATGGTCAATTAACCATTTCGCCAATTGTCCTTGGACGGGAATGTAATAAAGATTAGAAACGTGGTGCAGCGTTTGAATTTGCCGATTTACTGCTTCTACCATTGCTGGGTGAGCGTGTCCCAGAGTACAAGTAGCAATTCCCGCCACGAAGTCTAAGTATTCGCGTCCGTCTGTATCCCAAACGCGACAGCCTGCACCCCGTTCCAAAGCGAGGGGAAATCGTCCGTAGGTTGTCATTACGCAGTCGTCAAAGCTGGCGCGATCGAATAAGCCAGACATCGTTGGTGCGGACTCTGCGGGTATACTAGGATTCTCAACCAGAGTTTCTATGCTCACTGAATCAATCCTTAAATATTCAAACTTGTTTGAAAAGCTGTTGCATTGAATTTTAAGCCAAATTAACGAAAGACTGCCATGTTTGGCTCGACAGCGATCGAAATTCATCTGATATATTTTATCTTTGGCAAAGTAGTTCCATCGTGTTTTGTGCAACAGTTTACGATCGTCGGTTTTAACGCAACCAGTACAGCACATCAAGAAAAAGTTGCGGAATTAGCGATCGTCCTGATCGTTTTGCTATTGGTTGCTACGGGAGTAGCCTTGCTATCCCGTCGATTTCGCGTCCCTTACGTAACTGGCTTAGTTTTTGCAGGATTAGCGATTGCCGAACTATTACCTCGTCGGATTGGTTTAGATCCGTCCTTAATTTTAAATCTGTTTTTACCAATTTTGTTGTTTGAGGCAGCAATCAATACCGATATCAGCCGCCTACGCAGCACGGTTAAACCGATTTCCCTGTTAGCTGGGCCAGGAGTAGTAATTTCGTTTGGTATAACTGCGCTACTGTTGAAATTAGGGTTAGGTTTGCCTTGGATACCAGCATTGTTGGTCGGCGTAATTTTAGCAATAACCGATACTGTTTCAGTGATTGCGGTATTTAAAGAAGTGTCTGTACCGTCGCGACTTTCCACAATAGTGGAAGGGGAAAGCTTATTTAACGATGGTGTAGCACTGGTTTTGTTTGGCTTAATTTTAAAAATTAATTCTAGCGGGTCGCTAACTTTTTTAGATGGATTGCAAGAATTTTTTATAGTGATTGTGGGAGGTACTTTAATCGGGCTAGCTTTGGGCTATTTAAGTACGGGTTTGTTCGTGCGATCGGACGATCCTCTCAGTAGTATTTTGTTGACGGTAGCAGTAGCATTAGGAAGTTTTCAAGTCGGGCATTTTTTCGGCGTGTCCGGCGTGGTGGCAGTTGTAGTAGCAGGTTTAATTGTTGGCAATAAAGGGCTTTCTCGTCAGGTTTCCGCTTCTAGTAAAGTAACGTTATTAAGTTTTTGGGAATATGCGGGTTTTGGTGTTAATACGTTTATTTTTTTACTGATCGGTTTAGAAGTCAATCTGAGTACTTTATGGAAAACTTTACCAGCCGTTATATTAGCGATTTTGGCTTATCAAGTAGGGCGATTTATTTCCGTTTATCCATTATTGGCTGGGGTAAGTCGATTCGATCGACCAATTCCGTTACGCTGGCAACACGTTTTATTTTTAGGCAATATTAAAGGTTCTCTTTCGATGGCGCTTGCCCTTAGTTTACCCAGTTCGATACCGGGTCGAGAAGGGTTAATTGCTTTAGTATTCGGTACGGTGTTGTTATCTTTGACGGGTCAAGGTTTGAGTTTGCCTTGGCTGGTGAAAAGGTTGAATTTGAGCCAGTTTTCTGAGTTTCGTCAACAAAGTGAAGAGTTACAAGCGCAGTTGATGACGGCGAAGGCGGCGCAAGACGAATTAGATAGTTTATTGAAGGCGGGGGTGTTACCAAAATCGGTGTATGAGGAAATGCGATCGAGTTATCAAGTCAGGGTAGCGGCGGCAGAAAAAGCATTGCGCGACCTTTATAATCGTCGTCCGGAAGACTTTGCTAGCAGCAGTAGCGATCGCATAAAATTGGATGCAATTCGGCGGCGGTTGCTTCTAGCAGAAAAAGGCGCGTTGAATGAAGCGTTGCGAAAACGGATTCTCTCGGAAGAAATTGTCAAAAGTAGAATACAAGCAATTGATGAACAACTTTTGAAATTAGAAGATGATTAAGCAGAACCTTCAATAAAATCTATCACCTGATGTAATGACCCTGGCTTAGTCACGATCAATACGGTTGAACCAGGTTCTAACACCGTACTACCATTGGGAATTACTAAATCCATATGAGGATGAGGTTGATAACCAATAATTAGCGAACCTGTTGGAAAACGATGATCTTGAGCGATTTCAGCTAAACTACGACCTACTACGTTACATCCTTCCGGAAGAGAGAGTTTTAAAACTTCGATTTGTCCCTGTTCAAAGTGCATCATCGATTCAATTTGAGGATATTCGATCGCATTTACCATCGTCGATACTGCTAGATCGATCGTACTGATAATATGGTGCGCTCCTGCAAGGCGTAGCGGTTGTTCAAAATCGCGATGACGCATTCGACTGACAATGTGAGAGACGCCATAGTGTTTGGCAAGAGTTACCATTGCTAAATTTAAGGCATCGTTCCGTAAAACCGCAGCCATTGAATCAGCTTTGCGAATTCCCGCTTCCAGCAATACGTCCGTACTGACAGCACTCCCTTCAAAAGCCATTGCTCCCACTTGTTCGCGAGCATAACGACAAGCTGTAGGATTTATATCAATTACCGCAACGGTATGTCCTAGTTCTACCAGCCTTTGGGCTAAAGTGAGTCCGATCAGTCCAGCACC
>CAZJJR010000114.1:5878-17386 GCA_964546365.1 uncultured bacterium
ATTAATACGTACATCCGAGATCTCCTTTTCGAGCAGACTGAATAGGCTCAGAAATATTTTAACGTCGTGTATTATTAAACTCTTTACAAAAAGCTGTAACTAAAGTGACTCCAGGCGGTTTATTAAGTTCTCAAACAGATATCGAACGCAAATATCGACGGTTGCGACAGGAATTAGTTATTGGTGCAATTACGCTTGTTTTACTCTTCCTAATTGCTACCGTTTGGTACAAGTTCGTCGAGGGATGGAGTTGGTTAGACGCTTTTTACATGACCGTGATTACCCTAGCAACGGTTGGGTATGGGGAAACTAGACCGCTGGGAGATCGAGGACGTTTATTTACTATCGTCATCATTATTTTGGGAATTATCAGTATCGGTTACATCGTTAACCGCTTTACAGAAGCCATCATTCAAGGCTACTTTCAAGAAGGAAGACGACTGAGGCAACAGCGACGCTTGATCGAATCTCTCTCAGAACATTATATTATCTGCGGATTCGGACGCACTGGCCGTCAGATTGCTTTGGAATTCAAGGCAGAAGGAATTGATTTCGTGACGATCGATTCCGATCTCGATTCAGTTCAGGAAGCACAACAGTTAGGTTTTGTCGCCCTTCAAGGAGATGCTACCCTCGATGAAACTTTGCTGAAAGTGGGTATAGAACGGGCAATTTGTTTGGTGGCGGCGCTACCTTCCGATGCGGAAAATCTCTACACCGTGCTTTCGGCAAAAACTCTCAATCCCTACGTCAGAACGATCGCTCGCGCCAGTACGGAGGAAGCGGTGCAAAAATTGCAACGCGGCGGCGCAGATGCGGTAGTTTCTCCCTACATCACTGGTGGCAAACGCATGGCAGCCGCCGCTCTCAGACCGCAAGTGATGGATTTTGTCGATGGTATTCTTACGGGTACGGATCGCTCTTTTTACATGGAAGAGTTTCGCCTCGATCCCCAAGTGTGTCCGGTGGTGGGTCAAACTTTGAGCGAAGCGCGTTTGCGATCGCAATCAGGTGCCTTAGTCCTCGCCATTCGTCGCGCCGACGGCACTCTCATCGGTGGGCCAACCGGAGAAACCGTTTTACTCTCCGGTGACGCCATGATCTGTATGGGTACAGCAGAACAACTGCGAAGCCTCAACAAAATTCTCACTCCCCTTGGTTCTAAAACACTTCGATTACCAAAACATACTTGAATGGGGAATAGGTAATAGGTATCGTTATAAACGACTATAGAAATAACGATTTTTAGATATAGCAGTGCTATTCCCTTATTAAGCAAATCAAAAAGTTATTTAATCTTCCACCAATTACAGTAGTTTTGCCATGATTCAAAGACTATATGTACACAACTTTAGATGCCTAGAAAACTTTGAACTATCCATAAAAGGGCTACCATCTGCTCTTTTAATTGGAAAAAATGGTGTAGGAAAATCAACAATTTCTCATGTTTTAGAGATATTTCAATCCATCAGTCGAGGCACAAATAGAGTTCGAGAGCTTGTCAAGCAGAAGGATTTTGCCCGTGGCCGATCTGATGTTCCAATTCGATTTGAAATAGAAGTATTACTTGAAAATGAATTATACAAATATATCCTTGCCTTAGAGTTGCCAGAAAAATTCAGAGAACTTAGAGTTTTTGAAGAGCAACTGTTAGTTTCAGGAAAGCCTATTTACTCTCGAAAAGAAGCACAAGTTACTCTTCATACTAGCTCCCAAAATCGTGAGGCTCAGTTTCTTGTGGATTGGCATCTTGTTGCCCTTCCAGTAATTCAGGAGCAATCTGAAACCGATCCGCTTCATATTTTCAAGACGTGGCTTGCTCGTATGATAATTTTAGCCCCAATCCCCAGCAGGATGACTGGAGATTCCAACGGCGAAACTTTGCAGCCAAAGCGAGATGGTTCAAACTTTGGGGAATGGATCTCTGGCTTACTAAGTCGTTATCCGGCTGCCTACACACAGATTGATAAATATCTCCGAGAAGTTATGCCTGATATTCAGGATTTTCTGAATGAGCAAATTGGCAAAGACTCGAAAAGTATGATTGTTAGGTTTGAAGCACGTAATGCAAATCTGAGCGTTGACTTTACAGACTTATCTGATGGCGAGAAATGCTTTTTTCTTTGTGCTGTCGTCTTAGCTGCTAACAAATCTTATGGCCCTCTTTTTTGCTTCTGGGATGAGCCTGATAACTATATCTCCTTATCAGAAGTTGGACATTTCGTAACATCATTGCGACGATCGTTTCAGGACAACAGTCAAATTTTAGTGACATCTCATAATCCTGAAGCTATCCGAAAGTTTTCAGATGAAAATACCTTTGTACTCGATCGGAAAAGCCACTTAGAGCCAACTTTGGTTAGATTGCTCAGTGATATACCTGTACCAGGCGACCTTATAAATGCCTTGATCCTGGGCGATATAGAACTATGAGCGTAAATAGTTATAAACCGCACATTCTTGTGTTGCCAGAAGATGATGCTAATCGCCAGATTGCCAATGGATTTATTCTTAATCTTAATAGCAGAGCGATTCAAGTCTTACAGATTGCTGATGGTTGGAAAAAAGCTGTGGATCAATTGACGAATGATTATGCAACTGGAATGCGACAATTTCCACAAAGAATGATTGTTTTGCTAATTGATTTTGATGAGGATGAAAATCGGTTGAGTTATGTAAAAAGCCTGATTCCAGAGGATTTAAAAGAAAGAGTATTTATTATTGGGGCGCAATCTAATCCAGAAAATTTAAGGAAAGCCACCAAAAAGAGTTTAGAAGGTATCGGAGAAGCTCTTGCAAAAGATTGCTCTGATAATACCAATGAATTATGGGGTCACGATCTTCTAAAACACAACAAACTAGAACTAGATCGTATGGTTTTATCTGTCAAACCATTTCTATTTAAAGAGTAAGGCAACTGGCAATAAAAAACTCCAACTAATTTATTTCAGCCCGCTCAGGCGGGCTTTATTTGCAATCTCTCACTTTTGAGGGGAAGAATTTCACAATCAATTCAACTTCAGGGCGCTAACAGGTACTTCATCCCAGGAGTTTACCTTTCGCAAACGCGCTACCCAACCTGATGATTTTTGAAATTCAGTTAAATTACTTTGGAAAGATTCGTGGCAATCTTTGGCTTGCTGTTCGTTACAAGTAGCAATACAAGAATAGATAATACCGGATGGATCGATTTGTTCGTTTACCCAAATAGTCATCATGCAACCTGCCTTCAATTACTAACTATTAAATGGATAAGTAGATCTACTTGTCTTTTACCAAAAAATGACAGCAAAATACAAGGTTACCAACAAATTTGTTGATAATTCCTAGTATTTTGCAACAACATTTCTAATTTCTTATCGAAGTTGACAACTAAATGAAATATGGAATTTAGTCTTTAGAAGCTAAATTCGTCAAAGATTCGCCAGTAACGCGACAAATGCGCCAATCTGGTAAAACGGAAGCGCCCATGCGTTGGTAAAATGCGATCGCGCTTTCGTTCCAATCTAATACGCTCCATTCTAAACGTCCGCAATCGCGATCGACAGCCAACTTTGCCAAATGAGTCAGCAATGCTTTCCCGATCCCTTTACCTCGATAAGCTGGCAAAACAAACAAATCCTCCAGATAAATACCTGGTTTGGTCAAAAAAGTCGAATAATTATAGAAAAATAAGGCAAATCCCACTATTTCACCTGACCATTCGGCAACGATCGCTTCTGCATAAGGACGAGCCCCAAAAAGATGGGACTCCAAAGACGCTAGATCGCCAGTGACGGCGTGGGACAATTTTTCGTATTCAGCTAGCGCCTTAATCAAGCCAAATAGCTGAGGAACGTCTGCTGGTGTTGCCGATCGGATAATTAGTTCAGAAATCATCGTTCATTTTCGTTCACTCAAATAGTGATAACTCATTTTTTTACTTAGTAACAGAACTTACCTTTTCACTTCTGCTAGTCAGTTACGGTACATACGCGCGATCGGCGATTGAAAATTTTAACTTTTGTAAAGAAAACCACAAAAATAAATAATTCAGATCTTGCTCCAGCTTCATCACTTTAGTTTATTGCATTTGACTTAAGCTGAAAGCCTAGATTTTTCGCTAAGAACCCCGATTTATTTAGACTTATTGAGAATCTGCGTTAACCAAAGTATCAAGCTAATTCAGGCTTAACATTTAGTGAGTGGGGTATTTTTGATTCTGAGTCTGGAATTACAGTTTTGGCAAATGATTCATTCTTCATATTCTTTTTTTTTCAAAAGTTCCATCGAAAATTTTATCTCACTAGGCTCTAAGAGAAGGAAGTAAAAATGGTCACCAGTAACATGAATTTTTACTTGGAAAATCTTTTTTATGAGTTTGAGGTAGAAATCAAAAAGAGCCTAAATAAAGCAAAAAAAATAGTGATGTTACCCCTGATTTGTTCATCCTTGATCGAGTTAAACACGGCAAAATCTACAGACAGTAACAATTTTCAACTTACCATGTCTTTAGAAGAAGTTTGCTCTTTATATCCAGAGAGAATCAAAAATTTATTTGCCAGCTTAAATCTAGAGCTAAAAGAATTGGAAAACGTTAAATTGGCAGTCAGTAAAAAAGATTGGGTTTTGGCCTGCGAAGCTTTAATTTCTTATTACCGAGGCGTTAATATCCCAAAATTGGGATGTTTCTCGATCAAATCGACTGCCTTACTAAATTTGTGTGCCAAATTAATACTGAAAGATTTTTTGAATTTTCAAAACGTTAAATGTCAAATTTCGCGTTTCCCTAATGGTTTAATTAATTGGTCTTACAAAGGAACAAAAAATGATAAAGAGTGGGCTTGGTTCTTGAACCGTCACCATCATATTTTGTGTTTATTGGAAGCTTACCAAAAAACTGGCTTTTTAGATTATGTTGAATGTATTAACAATCACATCATAGACTGGATTATTGCCAGCCCTTCCCAAACAAATCGTCAGATTTGGGCGCAGTGGCGGGGATTAGAAGTTGCTTATCGCTTAATTAATTGGGCATCTGTTTTTTACCAACTTCAACAAGTAGATGAGTTTAATCCTACTACCCGTATCTTAATCCTTTCAAGCATCCCCCATCACGCTTACTATCTTAGATATCTTCATGCTTGGGGCGCTAATTGGCTATCTCGTGAAATGAACGGTTTAGCAACAGCAGCTTTATATTGGCGAGAATTTAAAGATTCCCAAAAATGGCTAAATTATGCTAGCGAAATTATGTTTAATACGATTAACGAACAAGTTTACCCTGATGGAGTCCATAAAGAATTAACCAGCCATTATCACTGGATAACATTATGGGATTTTCAAAACTTTTCTAACTTATTGGAAAATCATCAAAAATTAGTTCCTGAGCAATTCAAAACTAGCTTAGAAAAAATGTGGAATTACCTTGCTTATTCTATGCGTCCAAGTGGTTATGGATTACTCAATAATGATTCCGATCTAGATGATAATTTACATCGTGTAATGGCACATATCGATTTATATAACCGACCTGACTGGCGATACATTACTACTCATGGGAAGTTAGGTGAAAAACCCCCAGGTGAACCTTCGATGATTTTTCCTTGGGCTGGTCATGTAATTATGCGGAATAGTTGGAATCGGGATGCTCATTGGGCTTTTTTTGATGTTGGCCCTTTAGGAATTAACTATCACGTACATAAGGATAAATTACATCTTTCTATAGCAGCATATGGCCGGGATTTATTAGTAGATAGCGGTCGTTACAGCTACGTGAGAGATAAATTTTGGCAATATTTTAGAGATTCTGCCAGTCACAACGTCATTTTAATTGATGGAAAGGGACAAAAAAGTGACCTAAAAGAGTGGCGAAAGCCAATGACGGGTAACTATAAAATCGAGCCAGAATTCGACATTGCCCAAGGTACGTTCGATGGTGGCTTTAGCAAGCTTAAAGGAAAAGCAACTCATTCGCGAACGGTGGTATATTTACGAGATCAATATTGGATAGTTGTCGATCGAATTAGTACCGATCGTCCTCGTCAAATTCAACCCCTGTGGCACTTTCATCCAGACTGCACTGTAATTGTAGAAGATCGATCGGTCGCGTCAATTGACCCTGATGTGGGAAATTTACGAATAATTCCCGCTTCGGACTTAGACTGGCAAGTGAAAATTGTCGCAGGACAAAACCATCCCGTCCAAGGTTGGTGGAGTGGGCAATATAACCAAATCTTACCTAGTCCTACAGCAATTTACTCAGCAGAAATTATGACTACTGTTAACTTTGCTTGGGTAATTTATCCAAGTAAGGGAATAGTGCCAAAAATTAAAGTAAATGCAATTTCATTAAATCCCGATTTAATAAAATTGAAAGTGGAAGTTCCCGAACGAAATGCGGATGAGATTGCTATTTGTCTCATCAACAATACTGTCAGTCAAAATATGACTAAATTTTAGATTTTAGATTTTGGATTTTAAACAAATTCCAAAGCCTAAAATCTAAAATTTTACTTGAGCCAGCTTTTTAACTTTTGGGCAATTTGCGGTCTTCTTAGCTTCCGCATTGCTTTACTTTGAATTTGACGAACTCTTTCGCGAGACAAATTATACAAACTGCCTACTTCTTCTAACGTACAAGGTTCGCTGGTAGTCAAACCATAACGCAGCGAAATTACGTCTTTTTCTCTTGGTGTGAGTACATCTCCTAATACTTCCCAAATTTCCTGACGCATCATCGCATCACTCATTTGCTCTTCGGGAGATTGGCTATCACTATCTTCTAATAAATCTACCAGTTCGGTATCTTCTTCCCGTCCTACCCGATGATTGAGAGAAAGCGATCGCCGTCGCAATTGTTGTAATTGACGCAAATGTTCTGGTGTAACTTCTAAAACCTCTGCTATCTCTGCTTCTGTAGGATTGCGGTGCAGTCTTTGCTTGAGTTCTCGCTGCACTTTTTTCAGTTTATTTAATTTTTCCACGATATGAATTGGCAGTCGCACGGTGCGGGAATCATTTGCGATCGCGCGAGTAATTGCTTGGCGAATCCACCAGTAAGCATAAGTGGAAAATTTGTAACCTTTATCGGGATCGAATTTTTCTGTAGCGCGGTTCAATCCCATCGCTCCTTCTTGAATTAGATCGAGGAATTGTACTCCCCGATTTAAATATCTTTTGGCAATCGATACTACCAACCGCAAATTCGAGCGAATCATTTTTCGTTTCGCTACTCTACCTTGATAGAGGCGATTTTCTAATTGACGTTCTGTTAAACCAACAGCTGCTGCTAATTCTGCCGAACTGGGATAAGCACCTTTTTCAGCATAAATTCGCTTTTGAATTTCCTCAATTTTGACCAAAAACTGAACTCGGCGGGCTAATTCTACTTCTTCTTTGGGTTTGAGTAGTGGATAACGAGCCATTTCTTTAAAAAATGCTCCCACTGCATCATCTGAATTCATTTTCCGATAACCGGATAACCGAGCTTCTGCTAAATCTTCTTCCTGAACTTCCTGTTCTATTTCTTGTAATGCTTCCGGTTCTATTTCTACTTCATCATGAACCGAATCAACTTCTTCTGGATTTTCATCATCCATGAAATCGTTATTAATTGACAACGAAAATATTTCGGTTGTATCCAATTCGGAAATATTCATGGATAGATACTGTTGGGGTTGTTCGTGTTTTGATAATGACATATTCTTAGATACCTTAATTTGTTTATACACCACGATCGCCTCCAATGAAGGGCTTTTTGTTCTGGTTGCTAACTAAAGAAAGTTTAAAAAAAGGTTTAAGATTTGGCTCCCTTTGCTAGTGGTGCGTGCGCTCGGGTAGTTGCTGGTTACGATTTGATTAATGTTCTTTTAGCCCGTATTTAGAGGAATATCTTCTTAGGCTACCGCAAATGAATTTTTTGGTTGTTTTTTGAGCTACAAAAGCAATGATATTTGCTTAGACTGTAATTTTGGTTATAAGTAAACTTACTCAGCCAAAACTAGATCTAGCCTTAATTAGAAGTTTTCTTTTTGTTTGTTGCCGTGGTGATTATTTATAAGAACACGACAACAAAAGTATTGAGGCGGAGGTTTGTTTTGTCTAGCATCATTCATTGGCTAGGCATCCTTAAACTTTTGCAAAATTTTCCGATCGTAGTCTCAGCATCTCATATACTTAAAAGATTTACTCTCTACCGACAGGTGTAAAACAACTACGCTCCCTAGAAAGAAGTGTTGCTGTTGTTTTACTAACCTTAATGAAAATTGATTATTCCTGTTGGTTGAGATGTCCTCACAACCCCTGCCAAGAGAAAGATTTATGGGAAAAAAACGAGTACAATAAACGAGTCAGTCGTAGTTTAGGCAGGTGGCAGGCAATGAACGAATTTTTTAACCTGTGGTTATGTTTTCATGGTTTTTTACATATTTAGGTGATATAGAGAGAAAATTCATTTTTACTAGCTAAAGCTGATTACAAAAAGAACTTATCTAAAGGCAGGAGTTTCTTTACTGGATTTTGAACCTTATGTCTATTCAGAGCAGGATTTTGTCTGACTCAATATTGGCTGAGCCTGGTGGATTTTATGGAACAAACTCATCTGATTCCAAGTGGATAGAAGTACTGGTAGATTGTCCGGGTACTCTATCAGATGCTGAGGATAAACAAAATCTTCAAAATCAAAAACTCTACACATATCGATTACCGCCAGATTTGGAAGTAAATCCCGGGGATATTTTGAGCGTACCCTTCGGGCCACAACAGGTAGGAGCGATCGCGATTCGGTTGCTCGACCAGCCACCGCCAGATTTAACAACCGCAAAAATACGGGATGTGGAGGAGGTGGTTTGCTCCGGGTTTTTCCCATCTGACTACTGGGATTTACTTAATAGATTATCTCAGTATTATTACACACCAATTATGCAGGTGATTCGAGTGGCCCTGCCCCCCGGATTGCTTTCGCGATCGCAACGTCGCATCCGCCTCAAAGCAGAAGCCGTTCCCCCAGGCGCTACAACCTTCCTCAATCCCACCGCTCGCCAAATTCTCGAACTCCTGCAAGCTTCCAAAACCGGGGACTATACCTGGCAATACATCCAGCGACAAATTAGAGCCGCTACGCGAGGACTGCGGGAATTAATCAAACGGGGTTGGGTAGAAAGTTATTTAGAACCCCCCAGACACGCCCAGCCAAAACTGCAACAAGCAGTAACGATCGTTGAATCAGTCACGGGACAAGAGCTTACATCCCGTCAACGGGAAATTTTGGGAATTTTACAGCGTCGGGGGGGAGAATTGTGGTTAACGGAATTGATCCGAATCTGCAACACCAGTTCCTCTACCCTGAAAAGCCTCGAACAAAAAGGCTACGTAACGATTCAGGAACGAGAGGTATTGCGATCGTTAGCTCAACCAGAAGTAAGCGAAGACCGACCGAAAGAACTCACTCCAGCACAAGCAAATGCTTTACAAGCAATCAATAATTTACGAGGATTTGCTCAAATCCTATTACATGGCGTCACCGGATCGGGGAAAACAGAAGTTTATTTACAAGCTATTACACCGATTTTAGAACGAGGAGAATCTGCTCTCGTTTTAGTACCGGAAATCGGTTTAACACCCCAACTAACCGATCGATTTCGCGCTCGTTTCGGCAATAAAGTTTGCGTTTATCACAGCGCTTTATCAGAAGGAGAACGTTTCGACACTTGGCGACAAATGCTAACAGGAGAACCGCAAATAGTCATCGGAACTCGTTCTGCCATATTTGCGCCCTTGCCTAAATTGGGTTTAATTATTTTAGATGAAGAACACGACACCAGTTTCAAGCAGGATTCTCCAGCACCTACTTATCACGCTCGTACCGTTGCCAAGTGGCGTGCGGAATTAGTTAATTGTCCCCTGATTTTAGGTTCTGCTACTCCCTCTTTGGAAAGTTGGGTAGAAGTGAGAGGAGATGACGAGAGTGGGGTATGGAGAGAAAATTTAACTTCTCATTCTTCTTCAAATACTTATTATTTATCATTACCGGAACGAATTCGATCGCGTCCTTTACCACCAGTAGAAGTGGTGGATATGCGACAAGAATTAAAAGAAGGAAATCGCTCGATTTTCAGTCGAACTCTGCAAGATGCGTTGCAACAATTGCAGGAAGAACGCAAACAAGGAATTTTATTCATTCATCGACGGGGACACAGTACTTTTGTCTCTTGTCGCAGTTGCGGATATGTAATTGAATGTCCTAATTGCGATGTTTCTTTGGCTTATCACCATACAGAAGAAAGAGCGCCCGAACTTTTACGCTGTCATTATTGTAATTTCATCAGTTCTCATCCTCGCAATTGTCCCGAATGCGATTCGTCTTATTTAAAGTTTTTTGGTAGCGGTACTCAGCGAGTAGAAGAAGAATTGAAAAAGCAATTTCCTTTATTACGAACAATTCGTTTTGATAGCGATACTACTCGTAATAAAGGATCGCATCGTGCTTTGTTAACTCGATTTATCAATGGGGAAGCTGACTTATTGGTAGGAACGCAAATGCTTACCAAAGGTTTGGATATACCAGAAGTAAAATTAGTTGGTGTAGTAGCGGCAGATGGGTTATTGCATTTCCCCGATTATCGAGCTTCGGAAAGAGCTTTTCAAACTTTGACCCAAGTGGCGGGTCGTGCGGGTAGGGGTGATGAACCGGGTCGAGTCATCGTGCAAAGTTATTCTCCGGAACATTCGGTAATTAAAGCGGTGCAGCGTTACGATTACGAGTCTTTTACTCAAACAGAATTAGGAGAGAGGAAAGAACAAAATTATCCTCCTTACGGTCGGTTAATTTTGTTGCGGTTGAGTAGTTTGGATGCGACAGAAGTAGAAGAAACTGCTGAGTTAGTTGCTGCTGAATTATCTCCCCCAACCGATAAGAATGGTAATTATGAGATATTAGGGCCAGCACCAGCTAGTATTTTACGAGTAGCTAATCGTTATCGTTGGCAAATTTTGTTGAAATTTGCGAGTGGAACTTTACCGGAGTTGCCAGATTGGAATGCAGTGCGATCGCTTTGTTCTCCCAGAGTTAGCTTGACGATCGATGTAGACCCGTTGCATTTAATGTAATCTATCGTTTGTAGTGAGGACTTCAGTCCTCAAAAAGGACTAAAGTCCTTACTACAAACCAATTTTAGGTAATCACGGTAGGAGTAATTACGATTCGTTGTAAAAGACGATCGATCTGTTCTGCTTGTTCGATTTTTCCTTGTTCTTTAAATAATTCTCGTGCTTTTTTAAACGCTTCTACCGCTTCCTTTCGTTGACCAGTTCGAGATAAAGTCAATCCCAAATTGGCGTAAGCTTCGGCAAATGCAGGCTGAAGGCGAACTGCTTCTCGCCATTGCGCGATCGCAGCATCTCTTTGACCTTGCTGAGCTAGTACGTTTCCTAAGTTATAGTAAGCTTTAGCATAGTCGGGATTAATGCGAATTGCTTGTTGATATTGCGCGATCGCTTCTTCCAGTTTTGATTGTTGTGCTGGGGCAT
>CAZJJR010000114.1:17416-17630 GCA_964546365.1 uncultured bacterium
TGTAATGTAATCGCTTCCCGATAAGCGGTAACCGCTTCTTCTCGCTTCCCTAAAGCTGCTAAAGCTGCTCCCATATTTAGGTAAGCAACTGCTAAATCGGGATTGAGGCGAAGAGCTTCTTGATATTGAACGATCGCTTGTGGGAAATTGCCTTGCTGTTGGAAAGTTACGCCTTGGTTATAATAAACTTCTGCTTGCTTGAGATTTTCTGAGG
>CAZJJR010000115.1:0-12048 GCA_964546365.1 uncultured bacterium
CGCTACTTCTGCACCTCGCTGCGCCCAACCGTCACCTTTGCTAGCATTTCTCACCACAACTCGCACGGATGCACCATGTTCGATGAAAGTTTCGGCGGCGGCTGCTCCTGTTTGACCAGTGGCTCCTAGTACAACGTAAATTTCTTGTTCGCTCATAATCTTTATTACCAGTAATTGAAAAATTTGGAAGCAAATAGATCGATTTATATCCTATCTGGTTCAGTTATTATCTCACTGTTCATACGTTTATTTTATTTTTTTTACTATTAATTGAATTTACTATTTAAAATATTGACCTTTAGAACTAAATACACATTTTTAAGGGGGGATTTGAAAGCAGACTGCTACCTTAATAAGGGGTATTATAAGGTTTATAATGCTGTAATTACTAGATTTAGAAACCCCCAACACCCTTTATTAAGAATGGCTAAGAAAAAGTCAGACTCATAACTAGCAACTTGAGTTATTACTTTCCGTTCGTTCAAATTTGCACAATTCTTCCCAAGCTATCTGGGCTAATTTTTGTGCTGCGCCTGGTTGTCCTCTGACTGCTCGCAAGCTAGAACGCATTCGATCTAACTCCTCTGGATGATTCAAATAATTTAAAACCAATCCTGCAATATCTTCAGGTATCAATTTTCCGACTAATTCCGGTACTATTTCCCTGTTTGCCCAAATATTCGGCCATGCAAATAAACGTTTATTTCGCAATACCACCCAGTTAATAGATTTAGCGAATAAAGAGCCTATTAATGGCAGATTAGCTAACAATCCCGGCAACCCATCCCAACTACGCATTGCATCTAACTGTTGGGTGGGAATTAACACCAGCATCGGCACTGCTAAAGCACCCAATTCTGCTGTATTAGCTCCCACTGTAGTTAAGCAAACCCGACATTGAAACAACAAATCGTAAGCGGGTGATTGAGTAAATAATTCTACTCGCAAGCCAGCCTTTGTTTTTAGAAAAGGTGTTTCAGGCTGAGGGGGAATAATTAGTTCAGCGCTTCCCCAATCTAATTTTTCAATCGCGGGATTTTGTTGAGGATCGGCAAATCGAGCTAGTTTTTGAATATCCAAAGTAGGAGCAACAAAAATCCCGAAACGAGTTTGGGGATTACTAGCGTGAATGCGTTCTGCGATCGCTAAACCCAAAGGTACGCCCTGAGCCAATTTTGCGGCTTTCGAGCCAGGAAGTAAACCAATTAATTCAGTTTGGGAATAGGGAGATTCTTCGGTGACCTGATTTCCGGCTTCTGCCATCAAATCCCCAACTACGGTAAATTTGCGAGCGTATTTCTGAGGAACTTTAGCGACAATTTCTGGTTTCATTACCCCAAATCGATCGATCCAGTTATGCCAACGCGCTTCCCACTCAGCATAGACAATTGTACGATAACCCAACCGTTTGCCAATTACTAGAGTAAAAAATTGATCTCCACCTAAAAAAATCACTACGCCTCGATCGCGCCAATCCCAATTTTCAGCGGTTTTACCCCACAGCAAGAAATCAAAAAAATGTTCTGGTGCTTGTACGCGATCGACTTCGGGATAACTGCGGGCAATTTCTGCCTCTTTACCACTAGCATTAGGGCAAGGAGATAACACCACCGAGATGCGGAATTGCGATCGATCGTCTCCCAAAATTTTACGCAACTGTTGCACAACAGGTCGTACCCAAGTTGCTAGCTCTCCCGGACCATTAGAGAGAATCAAAATGTCGGCTGTTTGCACGGTTCATATACAAAAATTTGCAAAAAAACGGTAAGCTATGATTGACTTACCACTTAAATACATTGTGCCTTAGATTTTCCGTAACTACAAAGCTAGTTTCCCGATCCAGTTAACAACTTAGTAGCTCGGTTATATTAGCTCTGAAAACTCAATTTTAAGGAGTGGTCGTCATTTCAAAAAAAGAACGTCCTTCCATCGCACCAAACTGCAAGTAGTGAGCGTAAGCAGACTGGAAGAGTCCAGATTCTACAGCCAGAAACACATCCTGGTATTTTTGGAAATAACCTTGTTGGAGGTCGCTCATATCTGTAGTTGACATCGGAGAGTAACGACTTTCAAAGTATCTGTAGGAAATAAAGTGATGCACTCCAGAAGCAAAAGTGCCTCTTTCCACTGCTTGCGCCACATCTTGGTATTTGGCCAAGTAAGCCTCATCATTGAAGTAAGGTGAGAGCAGATCTCGGCCTTCCATCATCCCAAATAGTTGAAAATGTTATAATCCCGATTTAAAAGTACCTGCACTGACAGATGTAGCGACTTCAGAGTAACTTTCGAGGTAGGATGTTTCGTAGGTAATGATATTTTGTTTCCCATCAGTCATAGGTAAATATAAAGATAGCATCACTATATATTTTTTTACTGTTATTTACTGGTATCCACTAACCACAAATCTAATAAATTAGTAGCAATATGATTTTATTAACCCTATAAAACAGGGCAAAAAAGTGTTTTTTTAAGTCGATCGGCCAGAATTGCAAACAAATGATTTTGCTTATTCTGGCTCCCGAACTCTACCTTCAACCAAGGTCACGGTTTAGAAGAATAGGCCAATAGGCAATTTTTTTCATAGCTTTCCTCGTTGATACAAAGTTAACCCAAAATTATATATCCGCTCTTAATTGCATCGGATGGGTTAAGCATTGCTAAATCAGGATTTCCTTCCACTACAGCAACTAAGTCATTCTGTTTGCCGATTTTAGAATTGGAGGATGTATAAATCAGGTAATTTCCACCAAAACCGTTGGAAACTAAAGTATAGTCATTTGGCGTACCACCGATAATAATTGTATCTTTTCCTTTTTCAAAATTCTGAATCAAAGCATAATCATCCGTACCCACATCTTTAGAATTGAGATAGAAAGGTTGGATATTACCTTGAGCGGTGGCGGTACTACTGGTAATTCGTCCCACTCCTACGACAAATTGGTCTTCGCCGGCACCGCCAACTAGGGTATCAATTTCGTTATTACCTTTGGTAGTGAGTCTGATATCATATGTTTGACTGCCGATGTCTCCGACTACAGTGACTACGCTTACTCCATATAGTTGGGTTTTAGCGCCGAAACCAGTTACTACGTCGCTAGATTCGGAAGCGGTAAAATATCCGGTTCTTCCTTCAAATTGTCCGATTTTTTGGTAGTGTTCTAAACCTGATTTGAAAACCCCTTGTCTGACGGCAGCCGCGACATCTAAGTTATTAGTGATGTAGGCTTTTTCATTGAAAAATTGTACCGGATCGGGGCCTCCGATCGGTACTCCGGTACGTCCTTCCGATTCGCCAACTATCACGAAGTGCTGCAATCCAGATTTGAACACTCCTGCTTGCACGGCAGCTGCTACGTCTGGGTATCTTTCTAAATAAGTTTTTTCGTCAAAAGCAGCAGAAATAAGGGTGCGTCCTTCTGCTAAACCGGCATTTTGAAAGTGTTGTAAACCAGAACTAAATGTACCTGCATCTACAGCGGCTTTTACATCGGCATAGCTATTTAGATAATAAGTTTCGTTAAAGATAGCAAAACTCATCTTTTTCTCCTAATTAAGGTATGGTTAATTTGCTTTCTTAATTATAAGCAAAAATATTTTATTTCATTGACTATCAAGTTAATTTGAAAATCTAAAGTTTCTGTTTTTTTTAAAATTAAAATATAAAGTTTATGTAAGCTTAAGTGGTAAATTAAACATAAATTTTATGAAAAAATAAAAATCTCTTAAAATTCCATTGTAAAACTCAGATCTTGTACCATTCTCAAGAAGACATCAGAAACCGGGTTTATAGACGAGAAATATATGCTTTCAGCTAAGATCCCTTGCAAGAAACCCGGTTTCTAGCCCTAGTGCAAGATCTGAGAAAATCAACTTCTGGGGCATTTAATAAGTTTAATTAATAAATTTGATAATTTTTTGTTTTATGTAACTATTGTTACCAACATAAATAAATTTTAACAAATGTCATAAAATGCTGAAATTTCTGGATTATTTCGCGTTCTAAATGTTCGATCGCATCCATATTACAAAAAATAACGGTAATAAACAAAACTAGTATACCGAGATGGGGGTACGGTTGACAAAACATTTCTTATCAAATTGTGTCAGATGGTGGCCAAAAGCCTCACCTAGCAAGGGTTTTCTGTAAAAATACTCAAAGTGCAACTGAACAAAACCGAGCGATCGGATTTGAGGACTGAGTACGGATGCTATTCCATTAGCTGCCCAAACTCAAGACTCATTCAGGCCAACAGGCACTCGGATGAACAAAAAGAAGAGAACGCGCATCATTCATAAGGAGCTTAACTGAATGTTCACTCACGTCAAGTCCACCATTAGACACATTGCACCTGAAAACCTAGTAGGGCGCGAGCTTATTAAGGTGGTCTATGTCGTGCTAGAACCGCAATATCAGAGCGCTCTATCAGCAGCGGTTCGCTCGATAAACCAAAATAATCCAAACATTGCCATTGAAATTAGCGGTTATCTGCTCGAAGAACTCAGAGATCCTGAGAACTACGAAGACTTTAAGCGAGATGTCGCCGAAGCAAACATTTTTATTGCTTCGCTCATCTTCATTGAAGACTTAGCAGATAAGGTAGTTGCGGTTGTAGAACCACTGCGGGACAACCTAGATGTGGCGGTTGTCTTCCCGTCGATGCCCCAGGTAATGCGCCTGAATAAGATGGGCAGCTTCTCGATGGCGCAGTTGGGCCAATCGAAAAGTGCGATCGCGCAATTCATGCGGAAGCGTAAGGAAAAATCCGGTTCTGGCTTCCAAGACGGGATGCTGAAGCTGTTGCAAACTCTGCCGAAAGTCCTGAAGTACTTACCGATGGACAAAGCGCAGGATGCCCGCAATTTTATGCTGAGTTTCCAATATTGGTTGGGCGGTTCTTCGGAAAACTTGGAAAACTTTTTGCTGATGCTGGCAGACAAATATGTCTTGAAAAAAGCAGAAGGCAAAAACGCCAAAGCAGAAGCAATCCAATATGCCGAACCTGTTGTTTATCCAGATTTGGGAATTTGGCATCCTTTAGCACCTGGGATGTTTGAGGATGTGAAAGAATACCTCAACTGGTATAACAGCCGCAATGATATTCCATCTGATTTAAAAGATCCTTTAGCACCTTGCGTTGGTTTAGTTTTGCAACGCACGCACTTAGTTACTGGTGATGATGCTCACTACGTAGCGATGGTGCAAGAATTAGAGTCTATGGGCGCACGGGTAATTTCCGTGTTTGCGGGAGGGTTAGATTTCTCTAAACCTGTAGATACTTTCTTCTACGATCCGACAACTAAGGCAGCATTAGTAGATACGGTAGTTTCTTTAACCGGTTTTGCCCTAGTAGGTGGGCCAGCACGACAAGACCATCCAAAGGCGATCGAATCTTTAAAACGGTTGAATCGTCCTTACATGGTAGCGTTGCCTTTGGTGTTCCAAACCACTGAAGAATGGGAAAATAGCGATTTGGGATTGCACCCGATTCAAGTGGCATTGCAAATTGCGATTCCGGAATTGGATGGCGCGATCGAACCAATTATATTATCCGGTCGGGATGGTGCAACTGGAAAAGCGATCGCATTGCAAGACCGCATCGAAGCAGTTGCACAACGCGCACTTCGCTGGGCAAACTTGCGCCGCAAACCAAAATTAGAAAAGAAAGTTGCAATCACCGTTTTCAGCTTCCCACCCGATAAAGGTAACGTCGGTACTGCTGCGTATTTGGATGTATTCGGTTCCATTTACGAAGTAATGAAAGCGTTGAAAAACAACGGTTACGATGTACCGGAATTGCCAGAGTCAGCTAGTGCGTTGATGCAGGAAGTCATCCACGACGCCCAAGCACAATACAGCACGCCCGAATTAAATATTGCACATCGGATGTCTGTAGAACAATACGAGCGTTTAACACCATACTACGAACGCTTGCAAGAAAACTGGGGCCCACCTCCCGGACATTTGAACAGCGACGGTCAAAACTTATTAATTTACGGCAAACATTTCGGCAATGTTTTCATCGGTGTTCAACCAACATTTGGTTATGAAGGCGACCCGATGCGCTTGCTGTTCTCCCGTTCCGCCAGTCCGCACCACGGTTTTGCCGCTTACTATACTTATTTAGAACAAGTGTGGCAAGCTGACGCCGTATTGCATTTCGGTACGCACGGTTCGCTGGAATTCATGCCAGGAAAACAGATGGGAATGTCTGGAGAATGTTATCCCGATTCTCTGATTGGTAAGATTCCCAACCTCTATTACTATGCGGCGAATAATCCCAGCGAAGCAACAATTGCCAAGCGTCGCAGCTATGCGGAAACGATCAGTTATCTGACACCACCCGCAGAAAATGCCGGACTCTACAAAGGTTTGCAAGAATTGAACGAATTGATCGGTTCTTATCAAACTTTGAAAGATACCGGACGCGGCATTCCAATTGTGAATACAATCATGGATAAATGCCGTTTGGTGAATCTGGATAAAGATATCGCTTTACCGGAGAAAGATGCCAAAGATTTAACTGGGGAAGAACGGGATAATATCGTCGGTTTGGTATATCGGCGGTTGATGGAAATTGAATCGCGCTTGTTACCTTGCGGTTTGCACGTAATAGGAAAACCGCCAAGTGCCGAAGAAGCGATCGCAACTTTGGTGAATATTGCTAGTCTCGATCGCAATGAGGAAGAAATCCAAAGTTTACCTCGGATTATTGCTAACAGCATCGGACGCAATATCGACGAAGTTTACAGCAACAACGATAAAGGTGTCTTGGATGACGTGCAATTATTACAAGAAATCACCCAAGCTACCCGCGCCGCTGTTTCTGCATTAGTCAAAGAACAAACTGATGCGGAAGGTCGCGTTTCTCTCGTTTCCAAGTTGAATTTCTTCAACATGGGTAAGAAAGAACCTTGGATCGAAGCATTGCACAACTTAGGTTATACCAAAGTCGATTCCGAAGCAATCAAACCACTGTTTGAATATCTGGAATTCTGCCTCAAACAAGTTTGTGCCGATAACGAATTAGGCGCATTGTTGAGAGGTTTGGAAGGTGAATATATTCTACCTGGGCCAGGTGGCGACCCAATTCGCAACCCGGATGTATTGCCGACTGGGAAGAACATTCACGCTTTAGACCCGCAATCAATCCCGACTGCTGCTGCCGTTCAGTCTGCCAAGATTGTAGTCGATCGCTTGCTCGATCGCCAACGTGCAGAAACTGGAAATTGGCCGGAAACAATTGCTTGCGTTCTCTGGGGAACAGATAACATCAAAACCTACGGTGAATCCCTCGCCCAAATTATGTGGATGGTGGGAGTAAAACCAGTACCGGATGCTTTAGGACGAGTGAACAAACTCGAACTAATTCCCTTAGCAGAATTAGGTCGCCCTCGCATTGATGTTGTCATCAACTGTTCCGGTGTATTCCGCGATTTGTTCATCAACCAAATGAACTTACTCGACCAAGCTGTGAAGATGGCGGCGGAAGCAGACGAACCATTAGAAATGAACTACGTTCGCAAACACGCATTAGAACAAGCTGCCGAAATGGGAATTAATTTGCGGCAAGCTGCTACTCGCGTATTTTCTAATGCTTCTGGTTCCTATTCTTCTAACATTAACTTGGCAGTAGAAAACAGCACTTGGGAAAGCGAATCTGAGTTACAGGAAATGTACTTAACTCGCAAATCCTTTGCCTTCAGTGCTGATAATCCCGGTACGATGGAACAGTCGCGCAAGATTTTTGAAACTGCACTCAAATCTGCCGATGTGACGTTCCAAAATCTCGATTCTTCCGAGATCAGTTTAACCGATGTTTCCCACTATTTTGATTCAGATCCCACCAAAGTGGTAGCCAACTTGCGCGGCGATGGCAAAACGCCAGCTTCCTATATTGCTGATACGACAACTGCCAACGCACAGGTACGGACGCTATCAGAAACCGTCCGTTTAGATGCGCGTACCAAACTACTCAATCCCAAGTGGTACGAAGGTATGCTATCCCACGGTTACGAAGGCGTGCGCGAACTCTCCAAACGATTAGTAAATACGATGGGTTGGAGTGCAACCGCAGGCGCTGTCGATAACTGGATTTACGAGGATACTAACAGCACGTTTATCAAAGATGAGGAAATGCGGAATCGTTTGATGAATCTGAATCCTCATTCTTTCCGCAAAGTTGTTTCCACTTTGTTGGAAGTAAACGGTCGCGGTTATTGGGAGACAAGTGAGAGTAATTTGCAAATGTTGAGAGAGTTGTATCAGGAGGTTGAGGATCGGATTGAAGGGGTAGAATAGTCGGTAGCCTGCTATAAAGTGCCAGGGGTTAAAACCCCTGGCTAATTAGAGTTTTTGGGTAATTATTGCTGAAAGCAATCCACTTGAGGCCATCTTTAGATTGAGAGTATAGTCAATATGGTTAAAAGTTTCTTCTAGAGGGCGAATAGTGGTTTTCCAGCCAAGTCCATCTGTAATCCAGATAAACTTATGACCTTGGGATGATATAAAGTCAAATAAACCTTTATACTCTCCGGCTGTAGCTTTAAGTTTTGAACCTCCTCCACCATAAAAATTTGTTTCTATCAAATAAAGAAGTTCCTGGTTTTTAACTGCAAAATCGAAACGCCGAGAAGATTTGTCTACCTCTACATTAATGCCCCACTGTTGTTGAATTTTGGTAGATGTGGCTTGTGTTATTAAAGATAAACCTTGTTCTTGGCAGATTTTGCGGAGTTGGCTTTCGACAATTGTTTCCATAGTATCTCCGCCACGATTCTTTCTGCCGTTGCTGTCTAAGCCTACTTCAATACCGATAACATAATCTGGTATACTTTTGATTGTTCTATTTCTAAATAGATCGAGAATTCCTGTTTCTTGGGTAAATTCTAAGATGTCATTAATTTCTGATTCCGTTAATTGATTTCGCGGTTTAAAGGTAAACATTTTATAATTAAAGTTGTTTTCCATGTAGCCCGTCAAAATTTTGAAGTTTAAAGTTCGGCAGGCAAGTAAAATTGGAATAACATCAACAACGCTAGGATATTGGTTTAAAATTATCCGAAACTCTGTTTCAATATCATCCTTGCCAACCAGATAGTTAAGAATATTTAAGTTAATTTCTATTTTTCTGACATTACTTAATACTTTAGCCCAATTAACAAAGTAATCCCAGATGGTTATCGAATCAGTCAAAGTCTCTTGTAAGTGCTGAAATACTTCTTGGGAATTTGAACAGTTTAAGTAATCTTGGAAAAGCGAATTAAATTTCATAATTATTTAGATCGGCGTTTTCAATAGTTCATAATTACAAGCTCATCAATTTCTCCTCTTTTTGACGCTTTACTATTAATATTACGGGCTGCTTTTACTCGTTTTATTCTGTATCCTTCATAAGCGTAATCAAAAAAATTATCATCTGCTTCTTCATTTTTAGGATCGGAATTGCTTAAAATCAACTTACTACCTTGGCGATCGAGTAATATAAAAAAATCTCGTAATCGCAATTGATCGCAATCATTGAAGCTAGACTGCGAATAAGATGTAAAACTAGCAGTTTTGCTAATCGGTCTATATGGAGGGTCGAAATAAACAAGAGTTTGTTTGTTGACAAATTTTTCACACTCAGTAAAGTCTCCTTGATGAATTTGTGTTTTTTGGAGAATCTGAGAAACTGCCCTCAGATTTTCCTGGTCACAAATAGTTGGATTTTTATACCTACCTACTGGAACATTAAATTCCCCTTGGGAATTTACCCGAAATAGGCCGTTAAAACAGGTACGATTTAGAAAAATTATTTGGGCTGTTCTCTCAATCCAATCTTTACTAAAAATATGAAAATTTATTTGGTTACGGAGAGAATTGAATGTTGACCTTGTTTGATAAAAATATTTATTTCTTTCGTTCTCATCTAGAGATAAATAATTCGTCTGAATATTTAATAAAAACTCAATTAAATCTTCTACTTCTTTCTGAATAGTCTTGTATGCTAGTACAAGTTCTGGATTAATATCGGAAATGAAAAAGTCATCAACTTTGTAAAATTGAGCAATATGTAAGAAAACAGCCCCACTACCAATAAAAGGTTCAATATACCTTTTTATCGATCCATTGAGTAACTCTTGTGGAAAAAATTTATCTAGCTGTTCGAGAAGTTGAGTTTTGCCACCAGCCCACTTCAAAAACGGTTTCACCATTCTAGATTTTTGCTTTTCTATTGACATTGACAGTTAAACAGGTTAAAGGTATTTTTTGGCTTAAGTGCTTAATCTTGAGGTTACTTATTTGATGATAATAAGTTAAATATTCGGTTTTCATACTTTCTTCAGTAGCACTAATTTTTATTTTACCCTAAGCCGTAACGTTTTACAGCTACTTTTAAACATATTATCAGCTGAAGAGAATCTCAGCAGTTGGCGGGCATAGCGATCGTGCTTGAATGGATTGAAACTGCACAAGAGTTAGGTCGTCCGATATCTGAAGCGAAAGGTCGTTTAATGTTTGCTTAGGTGAAAAGTGGGTTGGCGTAGGTTGCTGTATGCGTTGGCGTAGCCTGCGGGTAGCGCGTATCGCCCCATCCCAGTATTGAGAACTAACAGACCTATATGCGTTGGCGTAGCCTGCTGTAGGCGATCGCGCTTTCATTTTTGGCAAAGTGCGTTGGCGTAGCCTGCGTGTAGCGCGTATCGCATTCCACTATTGAGAACTAACAGACTGACGCTTTCCTTCTCCATCTCTAATTTGAACTCCAAAAACTAACCTCCCTAATTCCAAAAATTCTTTCTTCTCTTCAGCAGTCATATATTTATCATCTGCTGCGCGTCGAGAATCTCCCCCAGCTTCTAGGTAGCGTTTTCTAGCTAGATCCGAGAGTTCTATCATCCTCTGATATTGCTGTTTTTCCAATTCTGTAGGTTCTCTCATAGTTATAACATCCAGTCAGTCGGTACAATTTCGCCATTTTCTAAGATCATAGCAACAGGTAGCACGAGGCTGGGAGTACGAATGTAATAATTTCCGGTTTCTGAATCCAAAATTCGCAATTCAATCAACTCCAAGGTTTCCAAAGCATTAATCACCAAAGATTGAACTGTTATTTCCCTAGTGCGATCGATTAGTAAATTAACTCCAGAAACGTCACCACTTGGCAAAATCATTGCCAGTGGTAGGATCGGACTAGGAGTGCTGATATACCAATTTCCCGTATCCAGATCGAAGGTTTGCAGTTGCAGCAACTCCAATGTTTCTAGAGCATTAATAATGATGTATTGAGCTTCCGTTGGTTCCAAAGTTGATTTAACTATAGGCTAACTTTAGTAATTTTACAATTAAAGGTGTTAGAGAATAAAATAAATTAGCATATTTCATTAATTTGGCAATGCTAAGCGAGTACGCTTATCTCCTTTTTCGCTGCGCCGAAGTACCAGGATTACCAGGATTTGCTGCTGATGGAGAAACTTATCAGGAAGCCCTGCAAAATGTAGAAGTTATCATGCAAGAATGGATTGAAACTGCACAAGAGTTAGGTCGTCCGATACCGGAAGCGAAAGGTCGTTTGATGTTTGCTTAGTTGAAAAGCGCGTTGGCGTAGGGTGCGGTATGCGTTGGCGTAGCCAGCGCGTAGCGCGTATCGCCCTATCCCACTATTGAGAACTAACAGACCTATATGCGTTGGCGTAGCCTGCCGTAGGCAATCGTACTCTTATTTTTGGCAAAGTGCGATCGCGTGATGTTTGGATTGCTGGAATACAATAATAGTTATGAAGCACCCCCTAATGTAAAATCTCAATATGAATGCTTTAACAGTCAATTTCAATTCCATAATTAAACTGACAGACGAGCAATTTTTCCAGCTATGTCAGGATAACCGCGATTTGAGATTTGAACGCAATGCTAATGGAGAATTAATTATTATGCCACCGACAGGAGGAGAAACGGGAAACCGCAATGCTGGATTAACTGCACAAGTTTGGATTTGGAACGAGCAAAGTAAACTCGGTATGGTTTTCGACTCTTCCACAGGTTTTAAATTCCCAAATGGTGCAGACCGT
>CAZJJR010000115.1:12145-17535 GCA_964546365.1 uncultured bacterium
TCCTGATTTTGTCGTTGAATTACTTTCGCCAAGCGACAGTTTAAGTGCAACTCAACAAAAAATGCAGGAGTATATGGATAATGGTACTCGGTTAGGATGGTTGATTGTTCGCTCTTCACGGCGAGTAGAAATTTATCGGCAAGGTCAAGAAGTAGAAGTTTTGGAATCTCCAGTTAGTTTGTCTGGAGAAGATGTTTTACCGGGATTTGTTCTAAATCTTGAATCTATTTGGTAAATGTATAAAGCTTACTTCGCAAACATAACTTCATCTATCGCCTCAGTATCGCATTAACAGAATACAATAGTAATTGTAGTAAGGAATAGCTCATCTCACATCATGACACAAACCTTAACTTCAACTACAGAAGAAATTACGGGTTCCCATCTTGTACTGCATGATATTAGCTGGGAAATGTATGAGAAACTATTAGATGTCTTTGCGGAGCATCCAAAGCTACGCATGACTTACTATAAGGGAACTCTAGAACTAATGACACCATTATCTGACCACGAAAGGTATAGGTGGACTTTCGGACGTTTAGTGGCAGCGCTTTCTGAAGAATTAGGTTTAGAAATTTTAGGTGTAAAATCGACAACTTGGCGTTCAGAACCGGACGCTGTTGGTAAAGAAGCTGATGAATCTTTTTACATTCAAAATGAACTTGCCGTTCGCGCTAAATTAAAGATCGATCTGACAGTAGATCCGCCGCCTGATTTAGCTATTGAAATAGATACAAGCCATTCATCTATTGATAAAATGGCTGTTTATGCCGGATTGAAAGTACCGGAAGTTTGGCGATATAAGAATGGAAAATTAAGCATAAATATTCTCACGGAAACTGGTTATGTAGAATCGGAAACGAGTTTGGCATTTGGCTCTTTTCCAGTCAAAGAATTGCCAAGGTTTATGCAGTTAGACCCTGAAAAAGGTGAGAATGCGAGATTGCGTGAGTTTCGAGCGTGGGTGCGTTCAAAAATTGAAGAGTCCCCAGAATAACCAAATGTTTAAAAAATTATGCGGTTTTTCATTTGGCAGGATAATAGATAGATAAAATGATAAATATTTGAAAATTGATTTGAGCAAAAATACTTCCCGATGACTAAGCTGTTACTGATCGAATCTCCCGGAAAATTAAAGAAATTAACCCAAATATTGGGTTCGGGTTGGCTGGTGAAGGCTAGCATGGGTCATGTTAGGGAATTAGCTAACGATGGGGAAGATTCTTTAGGTTTTGATTTAAATGGCGATCGCATTCAATGTCGCTACGAACCGAGAAGCGATCGCGCTCGTAAAGTACTGCAAGAATTACGTCAAGCGATCGGACAAGCAACAGATGTTTACATTGCAACTGACCCCGATCGAGAAGGGGAAACAATTGGTTGGCATTTAGCACAAGAATTGCGATTAAAACAGCCTTATCGAGTTACTTATACTGAGATTACCAAAGCGGCGGTGATGAGTGCGATCGCACATCCCAAAACCCTCGACCAAAACTTAATTGCCGCAGGTCGAGCGAGAGATTGTCTTGATAAACTGGTGGGATATAAAGGTAGCAAACATTTAGTTTGGGCATTAAATAATGGCGCTAAATCAATGGGGAGAGTGCAAAGCGCCACTTTACATTTAATGGTACAACGAGAAAAGGAAATTCTTGCCTTTGTACCGGAAGATTATTGGTCGGTTTGGGTCGAATATAAAGAAGGTTTTAAAGCTTTTTATCGAGCTAATTTAAAAGCGGCAAAAGATGATAAAGTAGCCGAAATCGATGATGCTGCTAGTAAAAACGATGCTAAACCAGAATCAGATCGAGTGAAAACTCAAGCCGAAGCCGATCGATTAGTTGCGATCGCCAAAGCTAATCCCCATCACATAATTAATATTGAAAAGAAAACCGTAAATCAATCTCCACCCGCACCATTTATAACTTCATCTCTCCAACAAGCTGCTGGCGCAAAGCTGAAGAAAAGTCCAGAGCAAACGATGAAAATTGCTCAGTCACTTTACGAAGCGGGTCATATCACTTATATGCGGACTGACTCAGTAGCATTGTCCGATCAATTTTGTGCTGCGGTGCATCAATATTTACAAGAAAATGACCCTGACAACTTACCAGCAAAAACTACGCGCCATCGTTCCAAACAAGGAGCGCAAGAAGCACACGAAGCGATTCGTCCCACCGATGTTGATCGATTACCAGAACAATTAGAAAATCAATTATCTGCTGACGAAGCGAAACTTTATGATTTAATTTGGAATCGAGCGGTTGCTTCTCAATGTCGCGCCGCACAAATCGCTAAAACTCGCATCATTAGCCAATCTGCTGATATATATTGGGAAGCGAGAGGACAAGTATTAATTTTTCCCGGTTATACTCGTTATTGGGATAACATTAGCGAAGACGTGCAACTTCCTAATGTGGTGGAAGGACAAGCAGTGACGTTGAAAGAAGCTGGCGCGGATAAAAAACAAACTCAACCGCCACCACGCTATACCGAACCGAAATTAGTGCAATTAATGGAAAAGAAAGGTATCGGTAGACCCAGCACTTATTCCCCAACAATTAAAACTTTGAAAGAACGGGAATACGTGCAATTAACGAAAGGAAAATTGCAACCAACTGCTTTGGGTATCGAATTGGATGACTTTTTAGATAAAGTTTTACCCGATTTAATTAAAGCAGAATTTACTGCACAGATGGAATTGCAACTGGATGCGATCGCAGATGGAAAGCAAAACTGGGAAAAATGGCTCACCAGTTGGCATCGCGAATATTTCGATCCGGCTTTACAAAAAGCAATACAAGCAGTAAAAGCCAATCCTACTCGATCGAATTCGACTAAGTTCAAAAAGCCTGCTGCTGAAACTACAGAGATTTCATGTCCCAAGTGCAGCAAACAAATGGTGAAAGTAATCTCGAAATCAGCGAAAGTCAAAGCAGGTCATTTCCTCAGTTGCGATAAGCGTCAAGGTGGATGCGGTGCGGTGATGTTCTTGAACGATCGCACTAAGCAATACGAGTTGCCATATTCAGAACAGCAAACGAAAACCCCTACATCAAAAACTCCTACATCAGAAAATTTAACTGAATTTATTTGTCCGGTTTGCAGTTCCCAGTTAGAAAAGCACAATTACATCGATAAAAAAACCGAACAAACTAAAACCATGCTCAGGTGTTCTAATTTGGAAAATCGGAAAAAAGGTTGCAAAGATGTAGTCTTTTGGTGGACTTCTCAACAACATTGGTGGTCGCCAACTTATGGAGAAATTAAAGGAAAAACCGCCGTTAGTCCTGCCAAAAAGAGTGCTAGTTCTAGAGGAAGAAAAACTCAGACAAAATCGAGTTATCAAACCAAGAGTACTCAGACAAAATCAAAAACATCTCGTAAACGTTCAACCTCTTTTTGAAATGTTTAAAATGTTTGACAATGTTTATATTTGGTTGGGGAATACCGTTTGCGTCTATCATTTTTAGAACAAAATTCTACAACTTGTTATTTATTATATTAGGATACCAAAGTCGATATAGCGATCCTATTTACCCCTCTTTTTGTTAGCTAAAGAGTTTCCGGAAGCTGCGTTTAAGAATTCTCGCCAGTCTAAAAGCGATGGCATCTCGCCACTGATTGCTTTTCTAGCAGGAATCGAGCGCAAAACTCAGCGCCGCAGTTCTTACTATGAGAAGCTCTATGAAAATAGCATCGCACGGTCGCGTTTAGGGAAAAGAAGGAAATATTATAGATGTAGATGATATTTCCTTAGATTAATAGAGCCTGCTTGAGTTACAATTAAATCGTGCGATCGTTTGCTTTGAAAATAATAGCAAGCAAGAGGCTATCTGGTTAAAGATAGCGTAGAGGATGAGACGAAAACTGCGAAGTGGAAAGCAACTGTAACCCAAACTTTCTTGCCGATTCCGGTGGCGGTAGTTGCAAAAAGTTCCGGCAAAGAAACGATCGCACGCCCATTAATCCCTATCAGGGCTTGAAACGCTTATCAACCTACAATGAAAGTTGAACCAAATTTCTCTAAATTTGATAACCTAGCTTAAATAGTCTTGGGAACGAGTAGAAGCGTGGACATTGAAATTGGGCGAGGTAAACAAGCTCGTCGAGCTTATGGTATTGATGAAATTGCCCTAGTACCGGGTAATAGAACGTTAGATCCCAGTTTGGCAGATACTCGCTGGCGGATTGGCAACATCGAGCGAGAAATTCCGATTATCGCCAGCGCGATGGACGGCGTGGTGGATGTTGGTATGGCAGTCCTTCTTTCTCAACTAGGAGCCTTGGGCGTCCTCAACCTAGAAGGAATCCAAACCCGCTACGAAGATCCCGAACCGATTTTAGATCGCATCGCATCTGTGGGTAAAGATGAATTCGTCTCCCTGATGCAGGAACTCTATGCAGAGCCTATTAAACCAGAATTAATCGAGCGCCGAATTCACGAAATCAAAGAAAAAGGCGGTATTGCTGCCGTGAGCGCTACTCCAGCCGGTGCGAGTAAATTCGGTTCCGCCGTTGCCAAAGCAGGGGCAGACCTATTTTTCGTACAAGCAACCGTAGTATCGACCGCTCACCTTTCCCCCGAATCGGTAACTCCACTCGACTTAGCACAATTCTGCCAAGAAATGCCTATGCCAGTCATTTTGGGCAACTGCGTTACCTACGAAGTAACCCTTAACTTGATGAAAGCTGGTGCTGCCGCAGTTTTAGTCGGAATTGGCCCAGGTGCTGCCTGTACTTCTCGCGGCGTGTTGGGCGTAGGCATCCCCCAAGCCACCGCTGTTGCCGACTGTGCCGCCGCACGGGAAGATTATTATCGGGAAACCGGCAGATACGTTCCGGTAATTGCCGATGGTGGTTTAATCACGGGTGGCGATATCTGCAAGTGCATTGCCTGCGGTGCTGATGGCGTGATGATCGGTTCTCCCTTTGCCAGAGCTAAAGAAGCGCCAGGAAGGGGTTATCACTGGGGAATGGCTACTCCCAGCCCAGTTTTGCCTCGCGGTACTCGCATTCGGGGCGGCACTACTGGCACTCTCGGACAATTTCTGCGGGGCCCCGCCGGACTTGATGATGGTACTCACAACTTGTTAGGAGCTTTACAAACGAGTATGGGTACTCTAGGAGCTAAAAACATCAAAGAAATGCAGCAAGTTGAAGTAGTAATTGCTCCTTCTTTGTTAACCGAAGGAAAGGTTTATCAAAAAGCCCAACAATTGGGTATGGGTAAGTAATATTACTTAACGAATTTCTTTCGGAAAATTTCCAGAACAAATTACTGATTTACTGGAAAAAGCAAATCAGTCGCATACAATAGAAATAGCGGAGACGCATGTTTCCGTTCACTCCTCACACCACACTCCGCCCGGACTTATGTTCGGGCGGTT
>CAZJJR010000116.1:0-17429 GCA_964546365.1 uncultured bacterium
TTGGCGAAGGTACTCAAACGCGATCGCAATTGGGGTAAATTCTTCGCTGGCAGCGAAAATCCACCCGCCGCCTTGTGTCCGCCAAACTTACCTAACAAATCAGCGCAAAATTGTAACGCTTCAAATACGTGAAATTCCGGAATTCCCCGTGCAGAACCCCGGATATGGTCGTCATCTTCATAAGTACCGATAAAAACTGGCACGCCGTAACGTTCTACCAAACGGGAAGCCACAATCCCAATTACGCCGTGATGCCAATTCGGTTGTACGATGACTAACACTCTTTCTTGCTGTAAATCGATCTCGCTTTGTTGACACCAAGCAACAGCTTCCTGTTCGATTTCTTCACAAAGTTGTTGACGGCGATGATTAATTTGTTCGCACTGCATCGCTCTTTCTAGCGCCACCCCCATATCATCTGTTGTCAACAATTCAATTACGATTTGGGGGTCAGCAAGTCTTCCCACCGCATTAATTCTCGGCCCTAATCTAAATCCGATATCTTCTGGTTTTAAAGTAGAAATGGGGGAAGAGGCAGGGGGCAGGGGTGAAGAGGCAGGGGGCAGGGAGCAGGGGGCAGGGGGAAGTATTTCTGCCTTTCTCCCAGGCTCGACTCCAGACACCTGAATTAAGGCTTGTACGCCTGCTAATTGAGATTGAGGTAACAGTTGCAAACCGCGTTTTACCCAGCGACGATTTACTCCAATTAAAGGTGCTAAATCAGCTATCGTTCCTAATGTAAATAATTCCAACATCGGCTTGACTAATCCTTTAGCTTTGCCTAGTTGTTGGGATAAGGAAACTGCTAAAATATAGGCAACTCCCACACCAGCTACTCCGTAATAAGGTGAAGATTCAGGTAATAATTTAGGGTTGAGAATGGCGTTGGCTGGTGGTAGTTTTGGCGGTAAATCGTGGTGATCGGTAACGATTACTTTTAAGCCGAGTTGTACGGCTCGCTCGATCGGATCGTAAGCTGAAATGCCGTTATCTACAGTTAAAATCAGCTTGACATTTTCAGCGTGGAATTCTTCGACAATGCGTTTATTTATACCATAACCTTCATTCATCCGACTGGGAATGGCATAATCGACTTCGGCATCTAACCAGCGGAGAATTCGCAGTAGTAAAGCAGTGCTGGTCATGCCATCAGCATCGTAGTCTCCGCAAATGGCGATTTTTTCTCGATTTGCGATCGCATTTTGCAATAATTCCAGACTAACTACCAAGTCGGGAAATTCTTCTAACGGTGATGGCAAAACCAGACTTTCTGGCTCTAAAAATGCTTCTACTTCTTGGGGTGTCTCCCTACCCCGATTTAGCAGTACTTGGGCTATCAATGGAGACAAATTAGTTAATTGAGCCAGATATTCAGCTTTTTCTGGGAATTCAGGGTAAATTTCCCATCGCTGATTGGGTAAAGACCGATTTTGCATCAGAAAATTAATACGCTGCCAGGTATTTCCGAATCATAAATTGCTATATCGTTATCCGAGTAACGACCGGGATAAACATCTAAGTGTAAGGTTTGGGAATTTGGCTTAACCACCTTACCTCGCAGGGCAATTGCCGACTGATTATTCCAATATAAAACAGACAGGCCATGATCCGTATTTCTCAATCTGAACTTAAACCTGCGATGTTGTTTGGGCTCAAGGGTAATTTGGTTGGTGTAAGAGGGAATTTCTACTTGTACGGTCTGATTGGTGCGATTTCTTACTTGTAATGTAATAGTTTTTTCTGGTTTGAGAGATTTCCCAGTTTTCACCAATTTCGGCCCAGCAATTGCGGTGCTGAATATGACTAGCGGAGTCATAACTAAGGCAGTTCCTAGCAATAGGTGATGCAGAAGTTTAGGCATAACAGACAGTCGGAAAATTTGTTTTGAAAGTCTATACCAAAACTTCATAGTATATTGAAATTCCACTGAATGGAATTACGATCCTGAAAATTTCCAATTTTCAGAATTCAGGAGTTTCCGAGTCAGAAGTCAGAATTCAGAGTTAACAAATCTTCCCCTTCCCTCTTTCCCCCTTTCCCCTTTTTCCTCTTTTCTTCAAAACACGGCAACTCGACCGTCATTTAGGATGTAGATAGTGCGATCGCCTGGAGGACGACTGCCGGGACGCAACTCCACCCGCAAAGTATCCTCGTCTGGTTTGGAAATTCTGGCTTGTAGCGATAATGCAGTGGCATCCCAAAACACTACTGACAAATTAGGTTCCGTACCAGTCCACCTTTCAAATCTGAGTTCCTGTCCCGGTCTGAGGGGAAAAGCATCAGTACCTTCCACTTTTTCCACCAACACGATGCTAGCCGTGCGGTTAACCACGTGGAAATTCACCCGTTGTCCTGGAATAAACCCCAAAGGCGGCGGCGGACAGCTAGCGCCTGCACAAGTGCCAGCTAAAGTAAACATAGGGCGTTGAGTAGAAGCGATGAGGGTGGCAATTGCGATCGAAATGGCGAGTAGAAGTTTGGACATAAAATTAGAATAAGATTTATCTATCTGAGCAGCTTTAATACTCTATGTGAATTTTAATCTACAAGTCTTAGGAAATGAGTGGCAAACAGAAATAAAACTAGATAAGATAAAATTTATTGGAAAAAACGACCCGAACAATTACATCAAACTAGGGAGAGCGCAAATTATATGAAAAAGTGATTATTAGAACTAAATTCAGTGATTTCAACAAGATAAGGTTGCCAAAAAATCAGATACTTTGCTTAATAACTAAATAATGGAATACCAAATTGGCGGAAGTCTGACTGTAGATGCCCCCAGTTATATAGAAAGACAAGCTGATAAGGAACTTTACGAAGCCTTAAAAAAAGGGCAATTCTGTTACGTTCTCAACTCTCGGCAAATGGGTAAATCTTCACTTTTAGTGAGAACTAAGCACCGTTTGCAAGCAGAAGGGTTTAAATGTACCGCAGTGGATATGACGATTATTGGTAGTGAAAATGTCACGCCAGTTCAATGGTACAAGGGTATCGTAGCGGATTTATGTTCTAGTTTAAAACTTTTTAAAAAAATTAATTTAAAAACTTGGTGGCAAGAAAAAGAAGACATTTCTTTTTTGCAAAAACTTAGCTTATTTATAGAGGAATTATTAGTCATTCATTTTCCTCGTGAAAAATTATTTATTTTTATTGATGAAATCGATAGCATTCTCAGTCTAGATTTTTCGGTTGATGATTTTTTCGCTTTCATTCGATTTTGCTACAATCAAAGAGCAATTAATCCGGAATACAAGCGAATTACGTTTGCTATTTTTGGCGTTGCTACCCCATCGGATTTAATTAAAAATAAGAATCGAACTCCTTTTAATATCGGTCGAGCGATCGAATTACAAGGTTTCACTTGGCAAGAAGCTCTCCCGTTGGCGGCAGGAATCAAAGTAAAAGAAGCCAATGGAGATGTAATTTTAAAAGAAATTTTAGCTTGGACGGGGGGACAACCATTTCTGACGCAAAAGTTGTGTCAGTTAGTGACCACAGCTAGCCAAACGACGCTCAGTGGAATGCTGGCGATTCCGCGAGGAACAGAGGAATATTGGGTGGAAAGCATCGTGCGATCGCATATTATCGAGCGCTGGGAAACTCAAGACGAACCCGAACATTTGCGGACAATTCGCGATCGCATTCAACGTCAATGCAAATATACAGGAAGAATGTTGGGTATCTACCAGCAAATTTTACTAGGAGTATCAGTTGAAACAGATGATAGTCCAGAACAAATTGAACTGATGTTGAGCGGTTTGGTAGTCAAACACCAGGGTTTTCTCAAGGTAAAAAATCCCATTTATCAAGAAGTATTTAATTTTAGTTGGGTAGAAAGACAACTAGCAGCTTTGCGTCCTTATTCTCAAACATTGGAAGCTTGGTTAGCTTCCAAACAAACCAATACTTCATATTTATTAGAAGGACAAACCCTCAAAGACGCCCTTACTTGGGCGTTAGGTAAAAGTTTGAGCGACCTAGATTATCAATATTTAGCTGCCAGCCAAGAATTAAGCAAACAAGAAACAGAAAACGCGCTCGAATCCCTCGAACAAGCTAACTACATTCTCTCATTTTCCCGCCGAAAAGTTAAAAAGGAAACCCTTAGGTACAGAATTTCACCGGTCTGGACTGGGATCGCCGCTCTCGGTGTTGCTGTTTCCGTTACCTTCTTACGTTGGACGGGAATCTTACAGGGCATGGAGTGGAATATGTTAGATTGGTTTTTTCGCTTCCGCCCTTTAGAACCCCCCGATTCGCGCGTTGTAGTAGTCACTATCGATGAAAACGATATTAGCAAAGTGCGCCAATGGCCGATACCAGATACTATTTTAACTCAAGCAATTAAAAATATTAAAAACCGCCATCCCAGAGCAATTGGTTTGGATATATATCGAGATTTACCCGTCGAACCAGGTTCCGATTTATTAGTCAATATGTTTCGCTCTACCCCCAATTTAATTGGAATTGAAAAAGTAGTGGGTAGTCGAGTCGCTCCACCTCCAGTATTAAGTCAATTGAAGCAAATTGGCTTTGTTGATATGGTATTGGATGCGGATGGCAAAATTCGTCGAGGTTTGATATCAGTTGAAAGTAACGGTGAAGTTCATTTAAGTTTGGCATTGCAATTAGCTTTAATTTATTTGGAAGCGGAAGGGGTAAGTGCAAAACCAATCAGTGGAAATCGTTGGCGGTTTGGTAAAGCTGTTTTCGAGCCATTAGATGGTAACGATGGCGGCTACGTGCAGGCTAATTCTGGCGGTTATCAAATATTACTCAACTATCGCGGTTTACTAGAAAGTTTCCCGACCATTTCCTTTGCAGATGTGGTGAAAAATAGAATTCCTCCCGGTTTAATGGAAAATCGCATTATTCTGATCGGTACGACGGCAGAAAGTTTAAATGACCTTTTTTATACTCCTTATAGTAGTAGTGTTTTTCGGACGCCTAAACGTACTCCGGGAGTGGTCGTTCATGCTAATTTAATCAGCCAAATTGTCAGTGCTGTTTTAGATGGAAGACCTTTGCTTAAGGTTTGGGGTGAAACAAAAGAGTGGCTGTGGATTCTGTGGTGGTCGTTTGTAGGAGCAGCTTTAAGTTGGCGGTTAAAGTCTTTGGTTGCGATCGCAGCAAGTATTTTGTTAGTAGCGATCGCATTATTTTTGATTACTTATTTAGCTTTTTTATACGGTTGGTGGTTACCTGTGGTTCCATCTTTGCTGACGTTGGTAGGTGCTGCGATCGTACTCGCTATTCTAATTAACAAAAAAATCGAAGAACTTCAACTCCGACGCATTTTAGAGATTCTTTTAGAAGAGTGCGCTAATTCTCCTACGGCGGCAAGAATTGCCATTGAATATTTAAAGCAGTCAGAAAGCGATCGTCATCAAGCTTTATTGGAAAAATGGTTAAACAATCAAAATCTACCATAAATCATCTTATTTACACTAACTAAATCCGGCTTTAATACTGGGAATGTAAACAGAAAAAAAGGGCGTTCTTCGCTAATTTGAATATCCTTCAGCATCAACGCTCTAAAACCAGGTATACCTTCCTCAATGCCGTCTTCCAAACAACTACCTGTTTCGCGGGAACCTGCGCCTGTCGTGTCATCGGGACTACCATCTTTTGGTGGTTTAAAAATTGTATTTGAGTAGCTGTTTTGAAAAGATTCTGCCTTGGTAAATTTATTTACAAATAACATTTGCAATGAAATAAATAGGCACAACAGCAAACAACATAAATACATTTGTTTTAACTTCATATGTTACGCTCTCTTCAATTTATTTAACTAACCTATTACAACTAATTGCCGAGCAATATAAAAGGGGTTCTATTATCTAGAACGATCTGAGCATTAACTGAAATATTTAAAAGGGCGATCGCAGTGGCGATCGATATAACACCACTGCTTATTTTGGCAATTTTCGCCATCTGCATATATAGCTAGGGACTAGGGGCTAGATGAAGAAGTGACTAGTAATCAGAGTTTCAGCGATTAAGAATACCTTAACCGCCTTGACGGTTGCTATAAAAAAGTTTTCTTGTCTTATTTTTTATGAATATCTCATAGCTAACTCACCTTTTAAATCAGTAATTTTCACCAAAACCCGATTTAAATTGCACAAGTATGCTAAAAACCTAAAGTAAGCGCAACTGTCCCCCTGCATCTGCTAATGGAATTTGGTTTGTTTCCTCAACTTGCGATGAATCTAACCAACTTTCCCCATCTCCCACCAATAGACTCTGCGCCGCATCAATCATATCCATCGCAATATCTTTCAACTCATCGCGATTATCCAAATAAGTTTTTAAGGCATCTAAGGGGTCGATAGTAGCGCTCGAACCCAGTTCGGGTAAGCGAGGACGTGCCAATTGACTGACTAATTCCGGTTGAATGGTGTAACTGTGAGTATCGCTTAAAACTCGGTGTAGTTCTGCCGTATCTATTTGGTCTAATTGTTCCGATCGCAATTTATAAATCAACCGCACCACCGCATCTTGAATACTCTTTTTACCAATTGCTTTCACCAAAAATGCTTGCGGGTCATCTTGCTTAGAAACATCAATTTCGATCGTACAGAATGCCCTCGCTGGTACCGGACAAAATTCCCATTGCACGTTCCCCTTTGCTAACTGAATTAATACGTAACCTTTCGCTTCTTTTTCTTCACTAAAATCAACTCGTTCGATACTACCGGGATAAACCACCGGCGGATCGTTGGCTGGGTTAAGATTTTGATGTTTGTGAACGTGCCCCAAAGCTACGTAATCAAAGCAAGGTCGAGTTAGCAAAGAAATTGGTATCGTAAATCCTTTTCCCACTGCCAAATGTCGTTCTGCTCCCAAAGTAGCGCGGTCTACCATTAAATGACCTAGCAAAACGGTCGGTACTTTGGGGTCTAAGCGGCGAATTTCTCCTTCTAATGCTGGTTCTAACCGCTGAATCAACAATTCGTTGACTTGCGCTAATGATAAACCTTCCGTTTCCGGACGAGTCAGCAGGGTAGAACGAGTCAGCCAAGGAAGGGTAATCACCTGCACTGGGCCATTAGCAGTGGCGATGCGGTGGGTGTCAATGCGATCGCCTACCATAAATCCAGGTACGCCCAAAGTCCGATAGATGCCCAGACTCGCCCCTCCCTGTCCTTGGGAATGTTGGTCGTGATTGCCCACTAATAATACTGTAGGGATTTGGGCATCCACCAAGCGGCGAAACTGGCTGGCAAAAGCTTGTTTAACAAAAGGCGGTGGCGTTGCATCGGGAAAAGCATCGCCACCGAATAATACTAAATCAACTGATTCTGCGATCGCGCGATCGATACACAGAGATAGGGTATTGACAAAATCTTCCAACCGTGTATTCAAACCCGTTTGGGGATTAATCCGTCCGTGGGAAAACCCGCTACCCATGTGGATATCGGATAAGTGAAGAATTTTAATCATTTTGTCATTGGTCATTTGTTATTTGTCATTAGTTATTAGCGAGCTTTGATTTCCCACTCACCACTAACTATCAACAATAACTATTTTCCAATCACAAATAACCAATGACCAATGACCGATAACCAATTAAATATGAATTCCGCACTCGGTTTTACCCGTTCCCCGCCAGCGTCCAGCGCGTTCGTCTTCACCGTCTGCTACTGGAGTGGTAATCGGTTCGTCGCCAATGCTGGGATAACCTTTATCGTGGAGGGGATTGTACATCATCTGATGCTCGAAAGCATAAGCCCAGCTTTGTTTGCGAGTCCAATTAGCTAGAGGATTAATTTTAATCCGATTTTTGATATCGTGCTCAAAAATCGGCATGGTGGCGCGAGTGGGCGCTTGGTCGCGACGACGGCCAGTAATCCAAGCTACAGCTTGCAATTCTGCCAAACCACGTTGTAAAGGTTCAATTTTGGTTACATAGTGGAATTTTTGAATATCCGTATCCCAAAGCGCATCACCAAAAGCTTCCGCAAAAGCTTCGCGAGTATCGATATTAGGAACTTTATAAGTTCTCAGATCCAGATTGTAATGTTTGGTAGCTTTTTCTACCAGTTCCAAAGTCTCGCGGAAGTGGTGCAGAGTATCTAGAAACATCACCGGTACAGGCTTGACGGGTTTGAGTTCGCGGTAGAGAATATCTGTAATCAGCACGTCATCGACGTTAAAAGCACTGGTTTGTACTAGTCCGGTGGTGATATTTTCTACAGACCAAGCCAAAATCTCAGAAGGATGGGCATTTTCAAAGCGTTGGTTGAGTTCATCCAAATCGAGACTGTCAATTTGTATCGGCTTTTCTAGAGAAGAGACCATATAAATATCGATTTTTTACTTTCTGAAGTTTTCGTGATTCTATTCTACACCTAAATGCCCATTCTCCGATAGAGTAATGGGGTTTATTTACAGGGAATGGGATTTAGTTGATGCAAGGTTTGCTGAGTATTAATGCTTACAGCACAACTAACTAGCTTTAGAAAAAAAAGCTACTTCTGATGATTCCCATTATTACATCCGGGTTGCGTTCATCGTGATTAGGCGCTGTTAACCAGATCAGGCCGGGAGTAATGGTAATATTGTCGGAAAGTCGATGAGAGTAAAAAGCTTCGATGTGATACCCCACATTGCGATCGCTCCTTTGTCCCGGCGGTAAACCGATCGCTCGTGCTAACTCCTCGCTACTGGTACCAGCTAACCTGGGTTGCGCCCCTAGAATCAAGCCAGCCATATTTCCTTTTTTACCCAGATCGTAAAGAGTGAAATTGATGTCATAGTTCCATACCTGTGCATCACCTTTAGTACCTTCTCCTAACGCTCTTGCATTAGAATAAGCAACCGAGCCACCTATATCGAAATTTGGTAATACTCGATAAAAAGCTGCACCAACGTAAGAGTTGGCTACTACTGGCCCTGCCCCAACCACTTTGGCAGCGTTACTACCGGCCAGGCTATCAATTCCATTATTGGGGGAGTAGGTATGAACGTAATACCCAGTCAACCTCAACCGACCCAAATCGATTACTGGTCGAATAGAAGTACCATAACCACCATTAAACAATCCCCTAGAAGGATTACTTGCCGATCCGAATTCACTTCCTGCTGCAAAGTCGAAAGTGAGCCAAGGAGTAGCCTTCCATACCACGCCAACACCTGTTTGCAAGCCAATTGGCTCAGTCAAAGGATTTATTTGTCCGTATCTGGTGATCGGCCCAATTAATCCATTGTTCAATTGGCTAATGGGGGCTGAAAGACGCCTGTCACTCAAAAAGGCAGTCAAAAAAATCATCACTTGGTCATTTGCCGGAAAGCTGTATTGCAATTTATTGATGCCAAAAGATCCATTACCAGGTATGGGGGATGGATGAACGCGAGTTTCATCTGTGATCCCACTTAAACGACCCTCCGGGAATTCCGTTGCCGTGTTAAATCGTCTGATGTTAAAAGCTTCTAATCCCACTGTCAAAGTGTCTTTACCTGTTAAGCTGCTATTTAAAAACAGAGCAGTCACATAACTAAAGGTTGCATTATTGGCAGGATCGGCATTTTTGCCAAAAGCATCTCCAAGATAAGTTATTGCAATACCAGTAAGTTTGCTAGTTGCAGAGAACTGCTGTTTTTCTATAGTTGCCGCACGAGCGTCCAGAGAATCCAAGCGACCCTTGAGGGAAATCAGTTCGTTAGCAAATTCTGCTTGCAATTTTTCTAGTACGCTCAAATCTTCTTTACTAATACCAGTATCAGTACCATTCGGTTGTATGGCAATCAATTCTTGAATTCGATTCAAACATTGGTTTAACCCAGCGGCAAATTCGTAACGAGAAATCGCCCGGTTTCCCCGATAAGTGCGGTCTGGATAACCTTCTATACAACCATATCTTTCTACTAAAGATTGCAAAGCTCCAAATGCCCAGTCTGTTGGTTGCACATCTGTTAACTGCGATACTGAAGTTACCTGTGCCATTGGCTCGGTGTTTTCTGTTGATTCAGGAATCAGCGCATCCTCTAACACAGATGTGCCTTCTATTTGCCAATTGGATAGTTCTACAAACCTGGGAGTCGGTAAGGCTGTTGGTTGCTCCTGAATTGAAGAGCTTTCAGCTATTGCAATATTTTGAAACAGGACTCCGCTGCTGAAAGCGATCAGCATCGCACCTAACGGTTTTCCAAAAGATTGAATCATAAGATGAGCTTGATAAATAAAGATTTATTTCCCAGTGAAAACTTTACGATCGTGCGATTATTCGATTCAGATGTGCGATCGCACATCTGAATCCTTTCCACAAACAGCTAGATTATTGTTACCGCTTGGTAGTTTGCAACTCTCTTTGCGGCACTGAATTACTACCTGTTTGTAGAGGTGTGAGAGCCGGAATTACTCCATTTGACTGTTCGTATTGCTTGTACAAGAAAATCATCGCCGCCAATCTTTCTGGCTCTTGTTTGGACAAGTCATTCAATTCTGTGGGGTCAGTTTGCAGATTAAACAACTTCCATTGCCCATTTCCAAAAGGTGGCGAACTTATCTTCAGAAGCTTCCAATCACCGAGGAAAAGGGCGCTATCAGCAGAAGCCAAGGTTAGCTCGAAACCAATCGGGTCAGTATCATCATAGAGCCGTTCAATTTTACCTTCTAGTAAAGGACGCATAGATCGTCCTTGCATCTTAAATACAGGACGACCGTTGTAAGTTTCCCCCGGATGTTCTACTTGGGCTAAGTCTAGTAACGTCGGCTTGATGTCGCGGATAAAAGTCATCGCGTCGCTTCGGCTTCCCGCCTTGAAGACTTTTGGATAAGAAAAAATCGCTGGCACGCGAAAACCGCCTTCAGACAAATGCTCTTTGTAGCCAAGTAGAGGAGTGGCTGATACCTGAGCCCAAGCTGCTTGGACTGAGATTAAGGAGTTGGGATTTCCCATATTCTCGTAGCTGTTGTCAATGCCTACCCGCTTCATCCATTCTTCAGCTTTTTTCCCTCCCTTGCGATCTACACCCTCCGGGCCATTATCGGCGATCAAGACGAACACTGTATTGTCGTACTCGCCGATCTTTTTCAAGTGGTCGATCAGCCTGCCGATGTTATGGTCTAAGTTATCGATCATCGCGGCGTAGATCGCAAATCTCTTGGATTCGTAGCGTTTTTGTTCCGGTGTTAAATCATCCCAGGCCGGAACTCCAGCCAACCTGGGGGGCAATTTAAGGTCGGGCGGAATCATCCCAAGCTGCTTCTGACGCTCAAAGCGCTGCTCTCGCAGTTTATCCCACCCCATATCGTACTTGCCTAAATACTTCTGGATGTATTTTTGTGGGGCTTGAAAGGGAATGTGGGGAGAGGTGTAGGCGGCATAAATGAAAAAAGGCTTACCGGAATTGCGATCGCGATCGATGTACTCGATCAACTTGTCTGTATAGTAATCCGTAGAGTAAAAATTTTTCGGCAAATTGACAGGTTTCCCATTATTTACGTATTTTGGTACACCACTCCTTTCGCCGACTGGCAATTCAATATAATGATTAGCTTCACCCTGTAGCAGAGCAAAACTTTGCTCGAAGCCGCGAGCGGAGGGTAAGTACTCCGGTTCATCGCCCAAATGCCATTTACCAACCATATAGGTATGGTAGCCGCCATCTTTTAACACGCTGGAAATGGGAACTACGCGATCGTTAAGGTATCCTTCATAGCCTGGTTTACCTTTCTGATTAGGTCTTATAGCGTAGTCCATAGTACCAACGCCAGCTTGGTGATTGTCGGCTCCCGTGAGCAGTACAGAGCGGCTTGGCGAACAACTCGGCATTCCATGAAAGCGGTTCAAAATCATCCCACTTTTTGCGAGAGATTCTATATTGGGCGTAGGAACTTCACCGCCATACATGGATAAATCGGAATACCCCATGTCATCGGCCACAATCAACACAATATTAGGGCGTTCCTTTTCTTGTTTGCCGACGCTTTGAGAATTAGAAATATTTCTCAAACTACCAAAACCAATTAGGGCTACAGTAGTTGTAGTTACGATTAAGATAAACTTGGTGATTCGTTGGTACATTGATTTAACCCAAAATGATTAAGCTTGTAATAGAAGTGAAAAGCCAGGAAAAAGCTGATAATTAATATTTACTAATTTCCTCTACTTCCTAAGATTGAACCTATTTATGAGTGTTCTCAGTAATTTAGCAGAATAATCACCCTATTTGGGGTAAATGGCTAATTCTAAAAAACTTTCTCTATGTCCGAATTACTCCCTCTTAGTTTGGTAGACTGTTTAATGGCTATCGATTCCCAGAAAATTAAGGAGAGCTTTTAAACTCATAGATTAGTCTATCCGAACTTGGGAATAATCCGATTCTCTATCAAAGTATGAAAAGTAGGTATTAAAGTATGAAAAGTGGGTATTAAAGTATGAAAAGTAAGTATTAAAGTGGCGCAAAAATAATAAAAGTGTTTCTTTGTAAAAATTTTCACTTTAGTCGTAAATTAAATGCTTTAATGAAAAATAACTTTGCTTATTTATTCAAGACCAAATGGACTTAAAAATTAAAGATTTTGAAAAAAATGGGTTTGTCGGGCCCCTAGAAGCATTAAGTCCCCTAGAAATGGAGCCGATTAAACGCGAGATCGAACAAGAATTTTTGCGAGTGCAGCAACTAACTATACCGATCGTTAGAAATAGGCATCTTGACTGGTCTTTGGCGACTAAGTTGTGTTCAAGTCCTGCCATCGTAGCCAGCGCTACAAAATTATTAAATCCAGACTTGATAATATGGCGTTCAGCTTTATTTGCGATACCCGATGGCACTGGTCTGGCTTGGCATCGAGATGAATATTTTACTTTACTTTCAGAGCCGACCAAGCAAATATCCGTTCATCTGGCAATCAGCGAGTCATCAGAAGATAACTGTATTTGTTTACTGCCTGGAAGCCATAAAATGACACAAGCAGAGTTAAAGGAAATGGGCTTCCAAATGCTCAAAGGCACAGACAAGGATTCCTATGGTGCGCCCAACTACTTTCCGACTGACTCATGCTCGATAAAACCTGTAAAAATGTTGTTGAAACCAGGTCAGTACTTCCTGTTTCATCCCTCTCTTTTACACGCATCTTTCAGTCGAACGAAAGACTCTTTTAATCCAGAGAGCGAGGGAAATGGGTTTACCAGATGGGGGCCACATCGCAGCAATTTTTGCTTGCCTTACCCTGGTCGATTAGCAATGGCAATACGCATCACAATGCCAAGCGTAAAAGTTTTCCCAGCCGCTTTTAAAGAAACTTTGCCACGGATTGATAAATGCGTTCTTCTGTCAGGGTCGAACGATAATGGGGTGAATGAGTTGAGTAACTGGGCTGGGGAGCTTGTTAATCAAGCGTAAATCTCACAGTTACATTACATAGCAGAATTCAATCAAGATTACAGAACAAAATCAAACATTAGGATAGCAAAGCAAACTATGAGCGCCAAAATATTCGGTATTGGATTATCTAAAACTGGTACGAGCAGTTTGAATGGAGCATTAAAAGTATTGGGATATAAGAGCATTCATTTTCCCATATCAATGGAAGAAATCCACAGCTACGATGCGGCTTGTGATATTTCCGTTTCTTATCGTTTTAAAGAATTGGATATTCTCTATCCTGGATCAAAATTTATTTTGACGATCAGAGACTTAAACCAATGGCTAGATTCTTGTGAAAATCACTTTGGTAAAAAAGTAAACCTGGGCGAACTTTCGCCAAAACTTAGAGATTTTTTGCGGATTAACAGGCTGTTAAATTACGGTACGGTAAATTACGATCGCGTTCTTTTTCAAGAAGCTTATCAAAGACATATTCAGCAGGTGCAAAATTACTTTGCTCACCGATCCCAAGACTTGCTGACTATGAATATTTCTAGTGGGGAAGGATGGGAGCGTTTATGTCATTTTCTGGAACGCCCTATACCAGAACAGCCGTTTCCTCAAGAAAATGTGGCTTGTGGATCGTTAGAGGAGAGGTTTCGAGATATGACAATTAGACTCGAATCGGTTCCCCTTCCGCAACTAGTAGCGTAAGCTAGCTGATGCGGGGAAGCGCTTAGGTGTGAGCCTTTACATGAAAAAAACCAGATACTCAATATTAATCTGGATTTGCTTGTCGATCGCGCTAGCATTAACGATCGGCATACCATCATTTTTACTAAAAGCGAGTGCGCGATCACTAGAGTTTAATCTAGCAATGGCATCGGATGTGACCGTACAATCTCGGAAACCTCCATTGAAGACGGAACCTTGCAGCACTTTAGTCAATCTGGATTTTTCAGGAATTCCCGACACCCCCACCGAGATTTTGTCGGCAGAAGTAATCTCACCAACAGGAAAAAGTCCCGAGTATTGTAAAGTGAGGGGACTGATCGCACCACAAATTCAGTTTGAGTTGCGTCTGCCCACAAAAACCTGGAACGGACGCTATCTCCAAGTAGGATGCGGTGGGTATTGTGGAAATTTAGTTGCTACGCCTGAGTGTAACGTAGCGCTCGATCGCAACTTTGCAGTTGCCTTTAACAATACGGGGCATATCACTGGCGTTAGCCCTGCATCAAATGGGGATGGTTTTTTTGGCTTGAACGCACAGCTACGCCATGACTTCGGGTATCGTTCGGAGCATACCATGTCACTGGCTGCCAAAGCGATCGTCAACGCCTTTTATGGAAAAAGTCCCAACTATTCATACTTCCAAGGGTGTTCCAATGGCGGAAGACAAGGGTTGATGGAAGCTCAGCGCTATGCCGATGATTTCAACGGCATCATTGCGGGAGCGCCCGCTTCTATCCAGGCTCCATTAAATGGAGAATACCAGACGTGGATAGGGCTAGCCAATCAGGATGCCGTAGGCAACCCGATTCTAACCCAAGACAAGTTAGCACTGATTCACGATGCCGCCATTGCAAACTGTGATGGTAAAGATGGACTGGTTGACGGGTTAATTGCCGATCCGAGAGCTTGCACCTTCAAGCCCGAATCCCTAAAATGTACGGGCAGCGATCGGTCTGCTTGTTTGACAGATGCTCAAGTGGCAGTCGTGCAGAAGCTCTACCAAGGGCCTGTTGATGTTCGAGGACGGCATCTTTACCCTGGTTATGAAGCGATCGGATCGGAACTCGCATGGGCAGATTGGATCGTGCAAAAGCCTGGAACGAAGCCGATCTCTGCCAAGCTTGCCAACAGCTATCTGAAATACCTGGCGTTTCCAGAAAACCCGCTAGCATCTTACTCATATAAAGATTGGCAGTTCACTGTCGAGGGGTTCGAGCGTTTGCGTCTGGTAGGGGAGATTTACAACGCCACCAATCCTAACCTGAAAGCGTTTCGCGATCGCGGTGGGAAATTAATCCTCTACCACGGATGGGCAGACCCAGCTATTCCACCCTTTGGAACTCTCGCCTATTACCAAGCTGTCCAGGACTCGATGGGCGGTCTAGTAGCAGCGCAGGAATTTGCCCGACTCTTCATGTTTCCCGGTCTGTATCACTGTAGCGGTGGCACGGGTCCAAGCGAATTCGATTTGCTCACACCCCTGATGTCATGGGTTGAGCAAGGTGTTGCCCCCAGTAAGATTATCGCTTCACAGATCGCGAACAAAGGTTCGGGAGGTTTCAGCGATCCGACTGGCAACAACCAATCATCGTCCAACAACGATCGGCAAGTGGTGAGGACGCGACCCGTTTTCCCCTACCCCATGCAGACTCAGTATAGCGGCAAGGGCAGCATCGATGATGCCTCCAATTTTGTGGGCGTGATGCCTTCACCACTGCCAAACGATCGCTTCAATTGGGTTGGGAATGACTTGTTCGAGCCTAAATGAAATAAGCAACGCATCCCTGATAATTCGAGTTATTAACTTCACTTGTAAAACCCGCGTATGAGACATTCGGTAATCATTACTGTTTATAACAAAGCTCCTTATGTTAGTCGTGCAATAGCAAGTTTAGCTAACCAAAGTCGTCCACCTGCGGAACTCATCATTGTTGATGATTGTAGTACTGATGGGAGTGTCCAAGCTGTACAACAATCGTTACAACAATATTCAGCCCCGCTAACTAACACTGACGTAAAGCTGATTCAATTACCGCAAAATGGTGGCCCATCTTTGGCACGAAATGTCGGTTTAGATGCAGTGACTGGAGATTGGGTATCGTTACTTGATGGGGATGATGAGTACGCACCCGGATTTTGCGATCGCGTTCAGTCCATTATTCAAACCCACGAACCAGATTTATTAGTTCTCAGTTTTATCAATTTACCTAGTAAACTGATTCGACCAGTTATCGACCCGATAAAACACTTGCTCACCCCGATCGACGATCGACTATATGCGCTTGCCGATCCTCTAAAAGTGATTACATGGCAAGAATTTCCGCTCGGCCCCGGCAACAATGTTTTATGCCGAAGGTCGCTAATAGGAGAACTCCGCTACAACACGCAAAACGATCTTTTTGAAAATATAGAATTCTGGTATCAAGTCGTCAAAAATAGTGTTGAAAATGGCTCTGCACGTTGCTTTTTATTTCTTGGTGAATTCCTTCAAATTCATGAAGTAGGAGATAGCATTTCGCGTCGTAAACTAACCGATATTAGTAAAATCAAGTGGCCTGCTTTGTTGGATAGCTTGCTCGATAGCCAGTCAGAGTTTGACCGTCGCTTATGGCATAAAGTTGCTACGCGATGGTTTAACAACATACTAAATCGGTTGGATACACCAAGCGATCGATTACGTTTTTTGTGGCAATTTCGTAGGTTTGCTTTTCGTTATTATCTGCGTCCAGTTGATGTAAAAAAAGTGCCTGACTGAATATTCTTAGTTAAGACTAAAGCTTTAGATAAGGGGCGGTGAGGAAATTTTTATTCAGCTTAATTGAACGGACATCATATAACTGCATTGAGACAGCTTGTTTGGATAACTTGAATAAAGAAAAATTTTTAACATTATGGAACAGCTTTTAGCTTACCTTGACCGTTTAAACGTAAAATTATGGGTTGAGGCCGATCGCTTATGCTATAAAGCTCCCTTGGGAGTAATTTCCCTAGAAGGGCTGGAAAAACTGCAAAAGTACAAAACTCAAATCATCCCGTTTTTACAAAAAGATCGGCAGAAATTCAATTTAGTCCAAGAAAAGGATCGCTCCTGGTCTCCCCTAGTCGGCATTCAAACTGCGGGTGTCAAACCACCTTTTTTCTGCGTCCATCCTCTAAGTGGCAACATTCTGGAATTGTTAGAGTTAGCCCATTATCTAGGTACAGACCGACCATTCTACGGTCTGGCAGCATCTGGAGTGGACGGAAAGCGAGAACCTTTAAAAACTATAGAAGATATGGCCGCCTGCTACATCCAAGCCATCTTTGCAGTTCAACCATCAGGGCCATACTTTCTGGGCGGTTACTCTCTGGGTGGCAGAATAGCTTTTGAAATG
>CAZJJR010000117.1:0-17348 GCA_964546365.1 uncultured bacterium
AGTTAGTCATGGTTGCACTAATGTAGCTCCGGATCATGCAGAATGGTTGTTCGATTGGGCTACTGTAGGAACGCCGATCGTAGTGCATCATTGACTGGCAAGTAGTTAATTATATCGTTAAAGCTGGTAGTGGGTAATAGGTTTTGGCGAATTGCTGTCGCTACTAGTAGTCCGCCATCACAATTTTGATGGATTTAAGAAACCCGGTTTTTCTTAAAATCTGGGTTTCTAGTAAATGACAAACTAGCGAAATTAATCTGGCAGTCTACTGTGCTGATATTCGATCGATCGCAAACAAATATAAAAAGTTTTTTCTTTTTTGTTTTCAATTTTTAACGTTTTATTTTTAATTTTTAATTGGCGTTTGTGAGTTTATGCAGTAACCTAGAACCCAGGAGGAAGTGAACTATGGAAAATATCATTCGCTCTGCTTGGTTACGGCGCTCTGGGACTTTTTGGGCTGGTTTAGTTTTGGTATTGGTGGCTTTATTTTCGTGGTCAACGCCTGCGGAGGCTGCATCGCGATCGGGAAGACAAACCCAAGTCAGTCAAAGTAAAATTACTAGAACAGTTGGTACAAAAGCACGCCGCGCTAAACGCAACAAAGCAAAAGCAGTGCGGGCAAGAGGTAGAGGACGCTGGATCGAGGTTAACCTAGCAAAGCAACGGTTAATTGCTTGGGAAAATGGCAGAGTGGTTTATTCTAGCCGGATTTCCAGTGGTAAATCCGCTACTCCCACTCGTCGTGGCGTATTTAGCATTCAACGGAAGTACCGCGCTAAGACAATGCGGGGAAGGGGATACGTAGCGCCTAACGTTCCCTATACCATGTTTTATTCTGGTGGCTATGCCATTCACGGTGCTTATTGGCATAACCGATTTGGTACGCCAGTTAGTCACGGCTGCGTTAATTTACCAGTAAGTGCATCTCGTCGGTTATATAGTTGGGCTGGTGTGGGTACAAAAGTAGTAGTCCGGTAAAAAGGATGAAGGATAAAGGATAAAGGATAAAGGTTGAAGTATAAAAAATACACGCTTCATTATATATTTCATCCTTCAGACTTCATCCTTCAGACTTCATCCTTTAGCTGAGTTGAACTACTGGTCGATCGTCTAAGAGAGTTTCTTTGGTTAGGATATCTTTGACGCTCATTCGCAAAAAGCGATCGCTATCCACCTGAAACAAGATTCTGATGCGATCGCTTCCCGGATAACCTGGGGGTGTGAGTTGGGCGATGGTACGCGCACCTTCTCTGTCGTTCAAAGGTTTGACTTGAGTGCGATCGCCTGTCAAGCTACGAGTAATTAAACGATCGCCATCAAAATAAACTTCCATACCCGTGGTAGATTCAGCACCCAATTCACCAATAATTAACTCAATGCTGGGCTGATTTTCCACCGAAGCACCCAAAGTTAATTCTACTGGTTCGCTCATCGGATAAGGTTGACCGGCTTTAATTAAAGGATGCCAGTTGTGTTTGCTATGGCGACGATCCCAATAACGAATTCCGTAACTGTGGTAGAGAAAATCTTTTAGTTCAATGCCTTGGGTTAATTGCAGGGCACCTTGTGCGATCGCTTCAAAAGGTCGTTCGCAGCGAATCTTATTATTATCAAAATATTGCTGCACCCAGGTTTGCACGGACGGGATTTGCACCGTACCGCCAACTAACAAAACCGCATCGATGTCGGAAACTTCGATTCCTTGTCGTCGCGCTTGCTGAAGTACTTGATTCATCGATTCATCGAGTTTATCAAAAAACTGATGTTCTTTCAATATCTCTTCAAAGCGATCGCGATCTAACTCCAACTCGTAAGTATCGAGAGTTTCATCATTAAAATAAACTTCCCGCCCACTTCGTTGCAAAGACAACTGAATTTTTAATCTTTCTGCCAAACGAGTAGTTAAAGGAGAAGCCGTTAAACCTTGAGTTTTACTAAAGTAATCCACCACCCAATTATCAATATCAGAACCGCCTAAATTTTGACCTGCTTTTGCCAAAACGCGGGCAGTTTTTGGCTTTTGACTGGAAGATTCGGCGAGAGATTTTTCACCCCATTTGAGAATAAAGCCAAGGGGTTTTTTGCTAGCAGTAGTATCTAACCGCACCAGAGAAAGATCCAGCGTACCGCCGCCGAAATCTATCACTAACAGAATTTGGCTATCTCCCATTCCGTAACCTAAAGCGGCGGCGGTGGGTTCGTCTAACATCCGCACTTGTTGTACTGGTAGGGATTGACAAACTGTTCCCAACCAATGACGGTAAGCTTCAAAACTATCTACCGGAACCGTCAAGATTAAAGATTCTCCCACATCTGGGGAGACTGCTTGCACTTTTTCAATTAAGTGAGTGAGAAACCATTCTCCCACTTGTTCAAAACTAACGATTTTTCCATCTAATTCGGGGAGAAAACCTTGAATATCTGCGCCAATTCCTCTTTTGAAACTGCGAAAAAAGCGGGGATCGGTTTTGAGATCCAAACCGCGATCGCGCACTGCTTGCCCCACTACCACTTTACCGGAGGAGGCATCTTCTACATAGAGCAGACTGGGAATTAAAGGAGGGTTCTGACTCATCTGAACCGAGACGCCGGGTAAGCTTAAGGTTTCTGGCTTTTGGGTGACTGGGTTCCAGCGAGTAATTACCGTGTTGCTAGTTCCAAAATCAATTGCGATCGTCATTCAGATTCAGTTCACCAGTGGATCGGGATTCGATCATACTATGGTAAATAGTAGCCCCAATGCAAACACAACATTATGAGCAAATTGACTACCCCTGAAAGTGACTACAACTATACAGTTGATGCACGGGGAATTAAGAGCATTTCCGTAAGTGGCTATAAATCCCTTTATGAAGAATGCAGTATAGAAGTGCGTCCGCTGACAATTCTTGCTGGTGCTAACAGTTCCGGTAAGTCTAGCATCATGCAGCCATTTCTTCTGCTCAAACAAACCTTGGAAGCAACTTATGACCCTGGATCTCTACTACTCAATGGCCCTAATGTTAAATTTACTTCTGTAGATCAGATTTTGTCTAAGATATCTGGAAAAAAAGACTCTGATAGTTTTACTATTAAGATTGAGTTAATGGATCACAATGAATTTTTAATCAGCACATTTACCAAGCAACCAAAACATGGTATTCAACTTTTTAGATCGATATATTATATATATAATGGTTACTTTCTCGAAGAAATTCCTATTTCGTCGGCAATGAATCATCAGGAAATAATCGAACTTCTTCCTGAATTTGTAGAGGATAAATACTCCCCTGAATTGGAGTGGAAAGTGAGTAGTTTAAGGGGCTTTTTTGAATTTACTAAAGGTGAATATTTTTTTGCAAATTTCACCCTTTCTAGGAATTTTCAAAAACATATTCGCCACATAATTCACGTTCCAGGATTAAGAGGAAATCCCGAACGAACTTACAATACAACAGCAGTTGGTCACGAATTTCCTGGAACTTTTGAAAATTACGTTGCCAGCATAATTAATCATTGGCAGAATACAGAAGATAATCGACTTATCCAATTAGAAGCAAACCTTAAAAAACTTGGGCTAACTAATAAACTTGATGCGCGACAAATTAACGATGTACAAATTGAATTGCGTGTAAGTCGTTTACTTCACAGTACAGAAGCAAATGATATGGTTAGTATTGCTGATGTTGGCTTTGGAGTATCGCAAACTTTACCCGTGTTAGTTGCTTTACTCGTAGCAGAACCAGGGCAATTAGTTTATCTTGAACAGCCAGAAATTCACCTGCATCCCCGCGCTCAAGCCGCTTTAGCAGAAATACTAGTTGATGCAGCAAATCGGGGTATAAAAGTACTTGTAGAAACTCACAGTGACTTGCTACTAAGGCGTATTCAATCATTAGTTGCAGAAGGGAAAATTTTCCCAGAAATAATCAAACTTCATTGGTTCACGCTGAATGATGATGGTGTTACAAAGGTGAATAGTGCCGATCTAGATGATGCTGGAGCTTTTGGAGACTGGCCAGAAGACTTTTCTGATGTTACTCTTGCAGAAGAGAGCCGCTATTTAGATGCAGCTGAGTCTCGCCTAATGAAGCGTTTATATGTCAGCTAAGGTTTCTAAACGCCTTGTCGTTGATGCTTCTGTAGCGCGTTCTGCTGGTAGCGAGGATGCGACAAATCCAGTATCTCAAAACTGCCGGAATTTTTTAGAAGCTGTACGGAGTATTTCTCATCGAATTGTCATGACACCAGATATTAAAGAGGAGTGGAATAAGCATCAATCAATTTTTGCAAGCCGATGGCGTTCCTCAATGGTAGCGAAGAAAAAGCTGGTATATTATGGTGAGATCGTGGTGGACGATCGACTATGGAGCAAAGTTGAGGATTCTACGGAATTTAATAATCAGCGGGAGGCAATGATTAAAGATATCCGTTTAATTGAAGCTGCACTGGTAACAGATAAAATAGTGATTTCTCTAGATGATAAGGTTAGAAAACTTTTTGCTAAAGTAGCAGTTGAAGTAACTGATCTAAAAGATATTGTATGGGTTAATCCAGCTAAAGCGGAAGAGAATGCTATAGCTTGGCTAGAAAATGGTGCGGAACCGGAAGAAGAAAGAAAACTTGGATACCAGATGGAAGAGATTGGCTAACTGCCATCATCAATTAGCAATTAGATCGGGGAAGAGCGGGTTTTGATTTCAATCTTATCGGTGTAAATTTTAACTATTAGGCTAAACCCGCCCCTACATACAGCGCTTTCCAGGTTAATGTCGTACATAGAAACCCGGTTTCTATCTTGTACTTCATGTAACTGGAATCTGCTGTATTTGTATAAATTATTCATCTCAACGATATTAGCTATTTGCCATCTTTAAATACTAAACGGATTTTGGCACTCAAATTGGAGATCTGTCATTCCTAATTTAAGGTAATTGGGACTTTCCCAAGGTGGCATTCGACGCAAAATTTGTTGATAAAAATTGTGATACCCGCCTTTATATTTATTTTTATACCAAACGTCTAAAAGGGCGGCGGTAAATAAACCGTTGTTCTCTCCATCTGATGACAATTGATTATCTAAACAAGCAGAGATTAGTAGGACGCTAGCGCTGATTTTAATTTTGTCTCTGCTTGGATAAGATTGGCGGATGTCATCGTATAAAGGCCAATATTTGTAATAAGTTGTTTGTTGAATTTCTCTTGGTAAGCTGCGGAAGTTGGGCTGTAAATCTGGGGCGAATTCTCTGGCTATAACTTGATAAGTAGATAAGGTTGCTACAGAACTGTTATGACAAGTGTCGGATAACATGACGATGCGAACGCCTTTCTGGAAGCGAGTCCATAAATAATATAGTTCTTCGTCAACTAATTGGCGATCGTACAAAACCCATGTTTTGTTTCGATTTTCGGTTTCTTCACCATTCCAGGGGGGTAGCTGTCCTCCATAACCGGAATAGGTAATTAATAAGATATCTCCTGTTTGGAGTTCGCTGGCAGCTTGGATGATTGCTTCGGTGACTGCTGCGTAGGTAGCGTTTTGGGTGAGAAAAAGTTTTGATTCAAATCCTTGGGTTTTTGCGATCGCTTCCGTATCTTTAGCATCGTATTCGCAAGCAAACAGTTCTCCTTGCCATCCATCATAATGGTTTGGATCGACGCGATCGAGTCCGATGTGAATAGAAATTCCTTTAGCCATTTTGCCTTTATGAATAATTATTTAGTTGAATTAGTAAGTTTTAGATATTTCGTCTTAAAAAACATGACTGACGCGGAAAGCAGTTTCTTGGTTGTTTTGCGTCAGTCCTCAAGAACCTAATTTTCCTTTCTACAAAACATCTGTGATTGCATCAGAAAAATTTTTTAGGAAAAAAATATCGGGATTTAGCGCCCAAGGACAACAACCGTTCCATATTTTCGCTGAAAGGTAATTTTAGCTACCGTTTTTAATGTATATCTTGGGAAATATGGCAAGTAAATAAAATATTTCTTAACATAAAGAAGGCTAAGCGATCGCATCGCTATGTCCGATCGACCTTAAAAAAACTCAAGCCATGAATAACCAGCAGGAATCATCGGAACTTTCCACCTTTTTAAACAACCTCAAAAGCGGTATTTGGCTTGTGGGGATTTCATCGTGGCTGTTTGGCATTACCGATCGCACGATCGCAGCTTTAGCTGACGGTTATTTATCCGCGATCGACATCATGCAGTTATTTACCGCTTCCTTCTTCTTTATCAGCTGGCTGTTTCTCAAGCCCACATCCAAAATGTAACAAGAACTACCGAGGGTTAAATTTTGTTCCTGGCGATTTATCTACCGTACCGGGGCTGCATCTTTTCCTGGCAAAATAATCTATTTAACTTCGTAGAGATGTAATCAGCTATGTCTCTTCCCTTTCCCATAGTAATTAAATGATTAAAAATTCCTCTTCAATCAGCTTTAGACAAAGCTATAGTTCCGTTGCGGAATTCTATTAGTTGAAAGGATTTAGTAATAGTACCGCGAAGCAAATTCTGGAAACATTAATAATGTACCAGAAGCCCACACTGACTTAACGGTACAATGTAGGTAGTTCATATCATAAAAAACCGCCACTAAGGTCGGTAGTTTCAATCCCGTTGTCGGAATTAAGTTAATTGAAAGTTGCAAATTCCTGTTTAACAGCAATTCCCTATCACATCTACCCATAGGGAGATTTCAATCAAAATAGGCCAAATTAGAGCTTAATGTTGAATTAATTGTTAAATACCCCCCTATAGGATTGATTTTTTTAGCTAAGAGAGGTTTTATTAAAAGGTTACACCTATACTTACTAAGCTGGGTGCAAAAAAGAGAAAAGAGTAGTTACTAAATATGAATATCATCGCGCCCTTTAATATTGGGTTTACCAATTTACTGCACTGGGTAATGCAACCCCAGTTAGCCTTACACATACCAGACGGCTTCTTAAGCCTACCCGTTATCTTCGTCACCTGGGTGCTTGCCATTGGTTTAATTGCCTTATCCCTCTCTCAAGTGAAAGCAGAATACCAAGAGCGGGCAGTTCCCCTGATGGGAGTTTGCGCTGCCTTTATCTTTGCCGCCCAAATGATCAACTTTCCCATACCGGGCGGTACATCCGGTCACTTGTTAGGTGGAACCTTAGCGGCAATACTACTTGGCCCTTGGGCTGGGTCATTAGTAATGGCAGTAGTATTTATCGTGCAAGCAGTCTTGTTTCAAGATGGCGGACTCACAGTACTGGGAGCCAACATCACTAATATGGGATTAATCGGCACATTTGTTGGTTACTACTTATACAAAGTGATTAGATATAGCATCGGTCGCAACAGTTGGCGGGGAATGTCGATCGCTACTGCCGTTGCTGCTTGGACTAGCGTATTCGTGGCAGCTATTTTAACCGCAGTACAACTTGCGATGTCCGGTACTGTCCCCTTGGGAATAGCGATTTCGGCAATGGCTTTTTGGCACGTATTAATTGGCATTGGCGAAGCGCTAATCACAGTCATCGCCGTAAGTTTTGTTTGGAAAAATCGACCGGATTTGTTATTCGATCCGCCTAGAAAAGCAGTTTCCTCCACATCCGGCCATCTTTCACATCGTTAATTTAGATAGGAATTAACATTATGAGTATGGAACTCGATCGTCAACGCAACCGTGCCTTCGTGATTGCTGGTTTAGGCGTGGCATTGCTAATTGCCATTTTTGTTTCTCCCTTCGCCAGTTCAGATCCAGACGGACTAGATAGAGTTTCTCAAGATTTGGAATTTGAAGATCGCGCGATCGAAGATGCACCAGCCAAAAAATTACCTTTTTATAATGTATTTGAAGAATACGCATTGAGAGGAGTCCCCGAAGGAGTAGCCACTCCTTTAGCAGGATTGATCGGCACTTTAGCAACCTTTGGTTTAGCTTGGGGTATTGGCAAGGTGGCTATTCGCAATTCTGCTTCATCTTCTACAGATGATGATGTCTCAACCAATTCCGATCCTTCTTAACATCAGTCATAGAATATTCGATCGTAAATAATCTTCAGATATACGATCGACTTCTCTAACAGGTGTAATCCCAAATCCTAAATCTAAAATCTAAAATTACTAGATGTTACTGCACGTCAATGCTTTTCAACTAGATGTCGATAGCAAACACGCAACAATTTGGCATTCCATCGTACCTCGTACCCGCATCTTATGTACCCTTTTACTCGTATTTGCGATCGCCCTCACGCCAAACGGACGTTGGTGGACTTGGGCAATTTACGGGCTAGGGGTATCGACGCTAATCTTACTCAGCCGGGTAACTCTGCCAGTACTGCTAAAACGAATCGCCGTTGAATTTGCTTTTATTGCCGTGGTGCTGTTAGGTACTTTATTTCGTCGGGGGGGTGAAGTAGTCTTTGCTTGGGGTGCGATCGAAATTACCAGCGAAGGTTTAATCGTATTGGGTAGCGTCACCACCAAAGCACTACTATCTCTACTAATGCTAAATTTGTTAACTTTAACTACTTCTATTTCTGCTTTATTAAATGCTTTAGTAGCATTAAAAACTCCTCCTTTATTAGTGGCGATTTTGGCATCTATGTATCGATATATTAACGTACTTGTCGGAGAATTTAATGCCATGCGTCGCGCTGCTGCCTCTCGCAATTTAACAGGTAATAGCAGTTGGCATCGTCAGGTGATTGGCAACATGATGGGAGTCTTATTTATTCGCACTTACGAAAGAGGCGATCGCGTTTATCAAGCTATGCTAGCACGAGGTTATCGAGGTTTACCCCCCGTGCTGGATGTTCCTCCCAGTGGAAAAAAAGACTTCATAGCTTTAACTTTAACTCTTATTTTAACTTTGCTCGGACAAGCAGTTTACTTATTTTAAAATCTAGAAGTGAGAATTCAGAACTCATAATTCAGAATTCAGAATTACCACCTTGTAACTCCCAATTCCTGCTCCCCTGCTCCCCTGCCTCTTCTCCCATGCACCATAATCCGATATTTATTGAAAATCTCAGTTATACTTACCCCGATGGTACCCAAGCTCTTAGGGGTATTAACTTATCAATTAGAGCGAACGAAAGAGTAGCATTAATTGGGGCTAATGGTTCGGGAAAATCTACTTTGCAATTACATCTTAATGGTATTCTCATTCCTCAAGAAGGAGAAATCAAAATAGGAGGTTGGCTGGTAAATTCGCAAAATTTACGGGAAATCCGTAACTTTGTCGGTTTAGTATTTCAAAACCCGGATAATCAATTATTTATGCCCACGGTTTGGGAAGATGTGGCTTTTGGCCCAATGAATCAGGGTTTGCGAGGCAGGGAACTGACAAACCGCGTCGTGCAAGCAATGACAGCGGTTAGCATCGATCCGGAACGTTATGGTAAGCGAAATACGGATAACTTGTCTGGGGGAGAAAAGAAACGGATCGCGATCGCAGGAGTGTTAGCCATGAACCCCCAAGTGTTGGTTTTCGATGAACCTTCCGCCCAATTAGATCCCCGTTCTCGCCGTCAGTTAATTCAATTGTTGCAAAGTTTACCCCTCACTCAACTGATTGCTACTCACGATCTGGATATGGCGCTGGAACTTTGCGATCGCACGATCGTTCTCAGCCAGGGTGAAGTCGTTTTTGATGGCAAAACCGAACAAGTAATGAGCGATCGCGATTTCTTAATCCAACATTCTTTAGAGTTACCCTTAAGCTACAGTCGTCCTTACTGCTTGCTGGAAGATGCACCGACACCAGTTGTATCGGTACCGCATCATCAGGTAAGTCATCATCATTAAGGAATTTTTTACCACAGATGTCCACAGATGTAGGCGATCGCCTTGCCGTAGGCTACACAGATGGTGGATTAGATCGCTCTTATCTTAAATTTATTGATATGTTTTAGCGTTAAAAGCTATTTGCTAACTATTTAATCAAGAATACAAATGCCGATCGTATGTCACTTTTGATTGATATGGCTCGCTAAATTGCGATCGGTAGTAGATTTTTTTTTAATAAATATTTGCAATAATATCCTAATCTAGTAACGATCGAAAATGAGATGGGTAATCACCTCCTGCCAGAAAAAGGAAAACCTTGGAGTCGCCGCCAACTGTTGCAACTGGGATTGGCAGGTGGGATCGGTATGGCTGGTGCTGCTGTAGCATTACAAACATTCACCGCCAAACGAATTCCTCAAGTGAAAGTGCCGCCTTTGCCCAGCGATATACCTAGTTTTGGCAATAGCATTAGTCCGATGGCAATGCTGCGGGATTTTGACTACGGAACTGTCAAGCGAGAAAATGGCAGGACGATCCGCGAATTTCGGATCACCGCAGAAACTTCTACTTTACAACTGAATAGTGCTGTTACTTTTAATACTTGGAATTGTAACGGGCGAGTGCCTGGGCCAACTCTACGGGCGCAAGAAGGCGATCGCATTCGAGTCCTTTTTTACAACAAAGGCGGACATTCCCACTCACTACACTTTCACGGCGTTCACCCTTCCGAAATGGATGGAGTAAAACCGATCGCACATGGTAAAGCTACCATTTATGAATTTGATGCCGAACCCTATGGACTCCATCTTTATCATTGCCATGTCGAACCGGTAACTCGTCATATTGGGAAAGGACTTTACGGAATGTTCGTCATCGATCCTCCCGGTGGGCGTCCCCCAGCCGATGAGATGGTGCTGATCATGTCAGGCTACGATATCAACGACGACGATCGCAACGAACTTTATGCTTTCAATGGGTTGCCGCATTATTATATGCACCACCCCATCCCTATTTATAAAGATCAGCTAATTCGGTTGTACGTCCTCAACATGATCGAGTTCGAGGCGGCGGCAACATTTCATTTACACGCCAACTTCTTTGATGTTTATCGCACCGGGATGAGTCTCACTCCTTCAGAGAAAACCGATGTAATTACGATGGGAGTAGCCGAACGCCACATTCTGGAATTTGCTTTTCGCTATCCCGGTAAGTATATGTTTCATCCCCATCAAGATGCGATCGCCGAACGCGGCTGCATGGGTGAATTTGAGGTAATTGGCTAATCGAAAGGGACTTGGGCTGAGCGATCGACTAGATTGATTAAAAATATTTGCAATAAGTCTCAGAGCAAGAGAACGATCGCCAAAATACCCAATGCCCGCTCCCCAATGCTTGATGCCTAAATTTTCCCACAAAGTTGACAAGTTTTCTCATTAACTAGAAAATGATGAATTACACAAAGCTTCAATAAAATACCATTGCAAAAAATCTTTGCAAAAGCAGGCAATTGAGAAATTTCTCACAGTGCCTGCCAGTCTTACTTACTAAAAATTTTGTGGGTTAACCAGATGTCTACTTTTCGTTCCTTGTCTTTTGCCTTTTCGATCGCCAGTTTAGTTACCCTGACTTCTTGTGGCGGCAACCAAAACAACGTACAGAGTACCTCAACCCCTGCGGCTTCGCCCAATGCGGGCACTACAGAAACAGTCAGCCACACCACCGGTCATACCAGTAAGCCGAAAATCAATATTAATACGGCTATTTTGTCAGAATTAGATAAACTAGAAGCCAAATTAGGCGTACCAGCCCTATCTAACAAAATACAATCCAATCGACCCTACGGAAAAATCGAGGAACTAGTATCTAAACAAGTCATCACCCAAGAACAGTTTGACCAAGTTAAAGATATGGTGACAATTGAAGATATTGTCCTCACTGGTGAAGCGAAAGATGTTGATTACATGACCAAACTGGGGTTGATGAAGGGACATCTTTTAGTGGCAAGAGAATTGCTCGAACAGCAACAACCAAAACAAGCCGAACCTCACATCGGACACCCGGTTGAAGAAATTTATGTAGATGTAGAAGACCAATTAAACGAGCGAAATGTTAAAGAATTCAAGACAAATTTAATTAGTTTGCAAGATTTAGTAAAATCGAAACCGAAAGACGCCAAAATTACTACCGAGTTTGGCAATTCCATGCAGGCGGTAGATGCGGCGATCCAAGGAATACCCCAAACACAACGAAATTCACCTGAATTTGTGCTAAAGGTAATAAACGGATTGCTGGATGCAGCGAAAGCCGAATACGGGGCTGCGATCGCAAATGGCAAAGTAACGGCAGCCATCGAGTATCAAGACTCTCGCGGCTTCGTCACCTATGCCAACGACCTTTACAAAGGAATCGCCGACCAAATGGTAAAAGAGCATCCCGATGCTCACAAAGCCATTGAAACCAATATGGCTGAGTTAATCAAAGCTTGGCCCTCCGTGATTCCGCCCAGCGCACCAGTGCTAACTCCCGATCGAGTATCCGAGTTGATTAACGCAATTGAGTTAAATACTCAAAAAGTAACGATTAATAGTTAGTGATTTATGATTGAATGTCACTACGTTTAGTCTGGAAAGGAGGCTAGAGCCTCCTTTCCTAGTTCCCAGGCTAGAGCCTGGGAACTAGAGATCGCGAGGCTCTAGCCTCGCTTAACAAACGTGCCATTCATTTATGGTTAGTAATTAAGTTACAGCTAATCACAAAAAACTTAACTACTAACCAATTCCCCATTCCCAATTCCCAATTCCCATTAATGATGAGAGAACTAGACCAAAAAAAAGCGATCGACCTGCTAAATAGCATCATGGAATTTGAGCTAGCAGGCGTTGTGCGTTATACCCATTATTCCCTAATGGTGACTGGCCCCAACCGAATTCCTATTGTAGAATTTTTCAAATTACAGGCAACTGAATCCTTAACTCACGCTCAACAAGTAGGAGAAATTCTCACGGGCTTAGAAGGTCATCCCACTTTGCGAATCGCTCCTATGGAAGAAACTTATAAGCATACCGTGCGAGATATTTTAGAAGAAAGCCTAGCCCATGAAAGAAAAGCGCTAGAACTTTATAAATCCTTACTAGAAACAGTTGAGGATGCCAGTATCTACTTGGAAGAATTTGCCCGCACCATGATCGGTCAAGAAGAAATGCACAACATAGAAATCAAAAAAATGTTGCGCGATTTTAGTTAATTGTCATTGGTCATCGGTCATCGGTCATTTGTTATTGGTCATTAGTCATTAGTGGTTGGTGATGTGTCTTTCTAGTTGATGGTATAAAACAGTTGCAAATGTGATGTCAAAGTGGGTTAAGGCACAGTTCGTTAATTGTTACTTGAAAGTGCGAAAGTTATCACCCGTAACTAATCCACCCTACAATTAGATAATGACCAATGGCTAATAACTAATGACCGATGACTAATAAACAATGACCTATAACCAATGAAAAATTAATTATGGATTTTAGTTCTGCCTTACCAACTTTTTTTATTACTCTGCGAGAAGGAGTAGAAGCGGCTTTAGTTGTAGGAATCGTACTGGCTTTATTGAAAAAAGCCAAACAAAGCCAACTTAACCCTTGGGTTTATAGTGGAATATTAGCTGGGATCTTAGCAAGTGCGCTGGTAGGCGTGTTATTTGGCTGGCTATTTCAGTTAGTAGGGGCATTAAATCCCCAGTACACCTCTATAATCGAGCCATTGTTAGAAGCGGCGTTTGGGGTAGCGGCGATCGCCATGCTCAGTTGGATGCTGATCTGGATGACCCAACAAGCCAAATCTCTCAAATCACAAATTGAGGGTTCTGTCAATGCCGCGCTCAAACAAGAAACTGCGGCTGGATGGGGCGTTTTTACCCTAATTTTCATCGCTGTTTTACGAGAAGGCTTTGAGACAGTTTTGTTTATAGTTGCCAAATTTCAACAAGGTTTAATTCCCGCTTTCGGATCGCTGGGTGGATTAGCCGTAGCCGCTGGGATTGGCGTACTGTTATTTAAATGGGGCGTTAAAATTAACATCCGCCAATTCTTTCAAATTATGGGAGTTTTATTACTCCTGATCGTGGCAGGTTTAGTTGTCTCATCTTTAGCAGATTTTGATGAGGCGATGAGAAATTTATCACAAGCCGATCGCGCTTCTGAATCAATTTGTTTTTACTACGAAAGATTTACTAAAAATCCTTCTTGCATTTTAGGGCCAATGGTTTGGAACACTACCCAAATTTTGCCACAAAACAAGTTTCCCGGCATCATATTCCATACCCTTTTCGGCTATCCGGACAAACTTTATCTAGTGCAAGCCGTGGGTTATTTAGTGTTTTTGTCTACTATTGGTGGCATATATTTCCGCAGTTTGCGCGGTCAAACTTCTGCCTCTAGTAAAAATGGTAAGAAGAATTCACCAAATGCCGAAACTTCCGTTCGTCCTCAGTAGTCAAGAAATTGAGATACTTAACTTCTTCAAGGCTGTTTGTAAGGAAAATTTTAAATACTGTAATTTTTTGTTGACAAACAGCCCCTTAGAAAAGTCAGTTGTTTTGTAATTACAGCGCTTTCCAGGTAAATGTGGTGCATAAAAACCCGGTTTGTCGAAGAAACCGGGTTTTTATATGTAATTCAGGTAACTGGAATCTGCTGTAAATATCAAAAAATCCAGCAAACTTTCAATTTGCTGGATGAAGGCAGCAGTAATCTTTAATTCCTTAAACTATGCTCTGTCGATAAATTCTTTTGCTCTATCTTTGAGGTCTTCTTTAGCGTGCATAGCAGCTGCTTGCTCTTGCTTAGCTCGACCTTCTACTTTATCTTTGGGATCTCCAGTAACTTCGCTCATCGCTTCTTGCACTTTGCCTTCCACATTTTTGGCAATAGCGTTTAGCCGATCTTCAATACTCATATTAAACTCCTTTCCAGATTTATGAATTTCAAATTTAGAAGCGCTTCTATATCTAGTATGAATATTGGATGTGTTTGGTTGGGTCTTTCGATAGTAAGATTGAGTGCTAACCGAAATGTATATTTTCAAGAAGTCTGAAGGATGAAGTCTGAAGGATGAAAACTAAATTAGAGCAACCGTCAAGGCGGTTAAGGCATTCTTAATTGCACCAAACTCTTATGAGTAGTTCCTTCTTCCCCTAGCACCTAGTCCCTAGCCATACGTCCCTCATCCCTTTCTCCCTTTACTACTTAGTGGCGATGCTAAATGGATCTAACTTGGAAGCCGATAAATTTTCTCTCATCACGATGAATTAGCCATGCCATCCCTGCACTAGGCGATTGTTCCCAATGTCTCGCTTGATGACAGAAAGCAAGCTTTTTTAGAAAGTTGGTATTAACATATTTGGTTGAGGCTGACAATTATTTATAAGAGTAGAGAGTAGAGAGTAGAAAAATAAGCATATTAAAGAGCCGGGAAGATTAAGATAGCGATGAGATTCGATCGGCGATTTTTACCTTACGTAGTTTCAATTGGCTCGACTGCGATCGCTCTATTGCTGACCCTCTGGCTAGAACCGCTCGTGTCACCAGTTATTAGTCCGCTTTTTTACATTGCCATCATTGTTAGTACCTGGTACGGTGGTTTTCGACCGGGAATGGTGACGATCGTTCTATCTACGATCGCCATTAGATATTTTTTTGTTTTTCCTCCCCATCAATTTCGGATCGAGCGACCGGGAGATGTATTGCGCTTGAGTATTTTCCTATTGGTGGCGTTGGTAATAAATTTACTCACCAGCAATCTTCTGGAGAGCAGAAAAAAGATCGCGCAACTCAGTCAGCAATTAGCGCAAGAGAATGCCGAACAACTGGCGATGGCGCTATCTGCGGCTCAAATGGGCATCTGGAACTGGAATACGGTCACCGGAGAAATTAAATGGTCGCCGGAACACGAGCAGCTATTCGGTTTAGTTCCGGGAACTTTTGATGGCAGATATGAAACATTTGAAGCTTGTTTGCATCCGGACGATCGGGAGGAAGTGAAACAAACCATACAACGGGCGCTGCAAGATCGCCGCCACTACGAGCAAGAATTTCGGATTGTTTGGGCGGATGGCAGCATTCACTGGCTGGAAGGAAGGGGACGGGCGTTTTATGACTCGGCAGGGCGACCCGTGCGAATGACCGGCACGAGCGTGAATATTGATGATAACAAGCAGGCAGAAATCCTGCTGCATCAGCAATACCAGCAACAACGAATCGTGATGGAAATTAGCCAGCACATCCGAAGATCGCTCAATTTAGCTGAAATTCTCCAAACCACGGTAGAAGAAGTCCGCCAGTTTCTTCAGGTCGATCGCGTCATCATCTTCCAATTTGGGCGTGACTGGAGCGGAACGGTAATAGTAGAATCAGTCGGCTCGGAATGGACAGCCATCTTATCTACTCAAATTTATGACCCTTGCTTTAAAGATCGATATGTCGAATTCTATAAGCGAGGTTTAGTGACTGCCATATCAGATATCTACATAGAGGAAATCGATGCTTGTCACTTGGAACTGCTAGCCAATTTCCAAGTAAGGGCAAATTTGGTTGTTCCGATCGTTCAAGGCGGGGAACTATGGGGATTACTGATCGCTCATCACTGTGCAGAACCTCGTTCGTGGCAACCTTCAGAAATTGCCCTGATGCGACAGCTAGCAACGCAAGTAGGTATTGCGATTCAGCAGGGTACGCTGGTAGAACGATTACAAATAGAATTAGGGCAACGTCGGGAAATTGAAGCCGCTCTGCGAGAAAACGAACAGAAATTTCGCCAACTGGCAGAAAATATTCAAGAAGTTTTCTATTTATATACGGCAGATTACAGCGAACTTCTCTACATCAATGCGGCATACGAAGTTATTTGGCAGCGTTCTTTCAAAAATCTTTATCAAAATCCGCTTTCATTTATCGACGCCATTCACCCGGACGATCGCGATCGCGTTTCCGATGCTTTCGATCTCCTGCTGAACGGACAGGCAGATTTTCAGGAAGAATACCGCATCATCCGTCCCGACGGTTCGATTCGTTGGATTTACGATCGTTCCTCTTTCGTCTACAACGAAGCGGGAGAGCCGTATCGCGTTGCTGGACTGGCGACGGATATTACCGATCGCAAACAAACGGAGATCTCGCTGCAACAAATGAATGCCCAACTGGAACAAAGGGTAGCGCAACGAACGGCAGAACTAACGCAGGTCAACGCTCTCCTGCAACAAGAACTAATTCAAAAAGAACAGCTACAACAACAGCTAATTCAAAGAGAAAAACTATTAGATAGTTTCTTTAATGCCGCATCTGCTGCCCATATCGGGCTATCGATTCACGATCGAAACTTGCACTATCTCAAGAGCAACCGAGCATTAGCCGATATTAACGGCTGCTCTATCCAAACACTTTTAGAATCAACCCAACCAGAACTGTTATCGCAGCTGGGTAAAAAATTGATGCCACTGCTTAACAGCGTGATGGAGACGGGACAACCGATCAGCACGGAAGAATTATCTGCTTCTAATGCAAATCAGCCTGAATTGTCGCGTTACTGGTTGGTTTCTTGCTTTCCGATTTTTG